>JBFIFO010000065.1:0-20264 GCA_041602815.1 Alphaproteobacteria bacterium
CCAGCGCGAGTTCCTGATCTCCGGGCTGCTGCCCGGGGAGTTTGAAGAGATGTTTCCAGAAGAGGAGGAGTAAGCCATGAGAACACTGAGAGAGACAACGCGAGGACCGATCCGCTTGATCTCCCAGTCGGTGACGCGGCGGTCGTATTCCATCTGCTCCCAACGGCCGGTGTGCAGGTAGTGCTCGATGACGTCGTCGCCCATGGCGGCGCGCAGGATCTCGCTGCTGTCCAGCCGCTCCAGCGCGTCGCGCAGGGTCTTGGGGATCTGCCGCGCCTGCTCGCTCTCATACACGTTGCCTTCCATCAGCGGGCCCGGGTCGATGCGGTTCGCAACGCCGTGCAGGCCGGCGGCGAGGATCGCCGCGTAGGCGAGGTGCGGGTTCACGTCGCCGCCCGGGATCCGGCACTCGACGCGCTGGCCGGCGCCGTGGCCGAGCACCCGAAAACCCGCGGTGCGGTTGTCCATCGACCAGGCGATGCGGGTCGGCGCGAAGCTGCCGGCCTGGAAGCGCTTGTACGAGTTGACGTACGGGGCGAGGAAATAGGCCATGTCCTCGGCCGCCGCCAGCAGCCCGCCGCAGTAGTGCCGGAAGGTCTCGGAGAAGCCGTGCTCGCCCTTGCCGTCGTGGAAGGCGGTCTTGCCGGATTTCGCGTCCCACAGCGAGGAGTGGATGTGGCAGGAGTTGCCGGCGAGGCCATAGTCCCACTTGGCCATGAAGGTGATCGCCTTGCCCTGGGCCCACGCGATCTCCTTGGCGCCGTTCTTGTAGATCGCGTGGTTGTCGGCTGAGATGAGCGCCTCGGCGTATTTGAAGTTGATCTCCTCCTGGCCGGGGCCCCATTCGCCCTTCGACGTCTCCACGGGGATGCCGGCGCCGTCCATGGCGTTGCGGATGGCGCGGATGAGCGGCTCCTCCTTGGTCGTCTGCAGGATGTGGTAGTCCTCGATATAGGTGCCGGCGGTCTTGAGCCCCCGGTAGCCCTTGTCGTGGCAGTCGCGATACGACTCGTCGAACACGTAGAACTCGAGCTCGGAGGCGAAATTGGCGGTAAAGCCCATGTCGCGGGCGCGGGCCAGCTGGCGCTTGAGGATCGAGCGCGGCGCGTGCGGCAAATCGTTGCCGTCGTGGTCCTGGACGTCGCCGACGACCAGCGCCGTGCCCTCGAGCCAGGGGACGCGGCGCAGGGTCGCCATGTCGCATTTGACGACGAAATCGCCGTAGCCCAGGTCCCACGAGGCGGCCTTGTAGCCGGGCACCGGCTCCATGCCGATGTCGAGCGCCAGGAGGTAGTTGCAGGCGTGCATCTCGTGCATGATCGACTCGAGGAAGAAATGCCCGGTCACCCGTTTTCCGACGAGGCGCCCCTGCATGTCGGGGAAGACGACGAGGACGGTGTCGATGTCGCCGTCGGCGACCAGTTTCTTGAGTTCACTCTCGGTCAGCATTCCCTTCATCGCAGTCCTCGCAGGTTCGATCGAATCGTTGGAGTTCGGGGCGTTCGGCCGCCGGGGAGCGTAGCCGAATCCGCGACCCGCGCAAGCCGTTATCCGACGCGCTTGTCGAAGGCGCGCAGCTCCGTCGTCGCCCAGATTCCGGCCCTGTACAGCGGGTCGTTGCGGTGGAAGCGCTCGGCCGCCGCGCGGTCGGCGGCGTCGATGACGAGCAGGCTGCCGACCGGCGCCGTCCCGTCGTCCGAGACCAGCGGGCCCGACATCACCACGTCGACGTCGGCGGCCGCGACGTACGCGACATGCGCCGCGATGGTCGCGCGGCGGGTCTCGGCGGCGCCCGCGCGGTCGATGCAGAAGATCACGAACAGCATGGTGTGCCCCCTCATCCGTGCCCTTGCCCCGGCGCGCGAACCATATCACCGGCGTGACGGGGCCGCCATACGTCGGCGCGGCCGTGGCATTCCGCCGCAGCACCGGCGCCCGGTGGCCCGAACGCGCGGCCGCCGCCGCACCCGTGCCATGTAATGCGAGAAAGAAATCCGCGCTCAAACCAAGTAATTCTCCGATGCGATTACTTGGCGCCGCGGCCGGCCAGGCGGCAATTCGGGCGCCGCCGGTGGCCGTCGTCAGGCCGTGGAGGTTGCCGTTCGACCCGCGATTTCCCGCGGATTCGGCCGCAGAATCCGCTGGCGGGGCAGTATCGATATGCTAGGATGCCGGCCTGGATTCATGCAGGGAGTCACACAGAATGAACAAGAGACGCGATTTTCTCAAAAAGGCAGGAATGGGTACGGCCGCGGTCGCCGCGACGGCCACGCTCGGCGCCCCCTATGTGAAGGCGCAGCGGCAGATCAAGTGGCGGCTGCAGACCTATGCCGGCCCGGCCCTTGCCGAGCACGTGATCAAGCCGTCGATCGACGCCTTCAACAAGGTGGCGAACGGCGAGATGGTGATCGACCTGTACACCGCCGACCAGCTGGTGCCGACGGGCGAGCTGTTCCGTGCCATGCAGCGCGGCACGATCGATGCGGTGCAGAGCGACGACGATTCGATCGCGGCGCCGGTCGACGTCTCGGTGTTCGGCGGCTACTTCCCGTTCGGCACCCGCCACAGCCTCGACGTCCCGGTGCTGTTCGAGCAATACGGCCTGCGGAAGATCTGGGAGGAGGCCTACGGCGAGGTCGAGAACGTCACCTGGCTGAGCGCCGGGGCCTGGGACCCGTGCCACTTCAACACGGTCAAGCCGATCCGCAGCCTCGAGGACCTGAAGGGTATCCGGGTCTTCACCTTCCCGACCGCCGGCAAGTTCCTCGCGCGCTTCGGCGTCGTGCCGGTCACCCTGCCGTGGGAGGACATCGAGGTCGCGGTGCAGACCGGCGAGCTCGACGGCATCGCCTGGTCCGGCATCACCGAGGACTACACGGTCGGCTGGGCCGACGTGACCAACTTCTTCCTGACCAACAACATCTCCGGCGCGTGGATCGGCTCCTACTTCGCCAACACCGAGCGTTGGAAGGAGGTGCCGCCGCACCTTAAGGAGCTGTTCAAGCTGTGCATGGACAGCTCGCACTACTATCGCCAGTACTGGTACTGGGGCGGCGAGGCGCACCTGCGCACCAAGGGCACGAAGCTGAAGCTCACCACCATTCCGGCGAATGAGTGGGACAAGGTCGAAAAGGAAGCGGTCAAGTTCTGGAACGACATCGCCAAGACCAGCCCGCGGGCGGCCAAGGTGGTGCAGATCTTCCGCGACTACAACGAGACCATGCAGAAGGCCGGCCCGCCCTATCGCGGCTAGCCGCCCGGAAGGCGGGATGTTCAAGGGCCCGCCGTCGTGATACCGATGGCCAGGAGATGGTCCCGTCTCCTGGCCGTCGTCAACTGGCCGGACCGTCGGGCCGAGCGAACGGACAGGGAGGAACATGCCCGGGGCAATCGTAACCTATGTCCGGGTCGTCGAGCGGGTGAACTGGTTCTTCGGTCGCATCGCGGTCTACATGATCTTCGCCATGATCGCGATCCTCCTGTGGTCGTCGATCTCGAAGCTGCCGTGGTTCACGCCGTCGCTGTGGACCCTGGAGATGGCCCAGTTCCTGATGGTGGCCTACTACTTGCTCGGCGGCGGCTATTCGATGCAGCTGGATTCCCACGTACGGATGGACCTGCTGTACGGCCGCTGGAGCACGAAGCGCAAGGGCTTCGTCGATTCCCTCACGTCGTTCTGCCTCGTCTTCTACCTGATCCTGCTGATCTACGGCGGCATTTCCAGCGCGCAATACGCCATCGTCTACGGCGAGACGAGCTATTCCTCCTGGTCCCCCTACATGTGGCCGATCAAGGTCATCATGACCTTCGGCATCGTGCTGATGCTGCTGCAGGCCATCGCCAACTTCTTCCGCGACCTCGCCGCGGCACGCGGCAGGACGCTCGAGGGCGCGCCCCTGGACGCTGAGGGCCCGGCATGAGCTACGAGCTGATCGCCATCCTGATGTTCTCCACGATGATGGCGATGCTGCTGACCGGGCAGCGGGTGTTCGGCGCCATCGGCTTCGTCGCGGTCGCGGCGGCGCTGCTGCTGTGGGGCGAGGGCGGCGGCGAAATGGGCTTCAGCGCGGCCATGAAGCTGATGAAATGGTATCCGCTGCTGACTCTGCCGATGTTCATCTACATGGGCTACATGCTGTCGGAGTCCGGCATCGCCGACGACCTCTACCGCATGTTCCACGTCTGGGCCGGGCCGCTGAACGGGGGCCTTGCGATCGGCACGATCCTCCTGATGGTGGTGATCTCGGCGATGAACGGGCTGTCGGTGGCCGGCATGGCGATCGGCGCCACCATCGCGCTGCCGGAGCTGCTGCGCCGCGGCTACGACAAGGTGATGGTCACCGGGGTCATCCAGGCCGGCTCGTCGCTCGGCATCCTGGTGCCGCCCAGCGTCGTGCTCGTGCTGTACGGCATGATCGCGCGCCAGCCGGTCGGCCAGCTGTGGCTCGCCGGCGTCGTGCCGGGGCTGATGATGGCCAGCCTGTTCGTCCTCTACATCGTCGTGCGCTGCCGGCTGCAGCCGCATCTGGGCCCGGCGCTGCCGAAGGAGGAGCGCGATGTCGGCTGGCTCGAGAAGCTGCGCCTGCTGCAGGCCGGCATCCTGCCGCTCTTGATCTTCTTCTCGATGACCGGCCTGTTCGTCATGGGCGTCACCAGCCTGGTCGAGAGCTCGGCCGTCGGCGCCGTCGCGGCCACCCTCGCCGCCCTCGTCAAGCGCCGCCTGACCTGGCGGGTAATGGAGGACACGATCCGCAAGAGCCTCGGCGTGTCCGCCATGTTCATGTGGATCATCATGGCCGCGCTCGCCTTCGGCGCGGTGTTCGACGGCCTCGGCGCGGTCAAGGCGATCGAGTCCTTCTTCGTCGACCAGATGGGCCTCGGCCCCTGGGAGATCCTCATCATGATGCAGCTCTCCTACATCCTGATGGGCATGTTCCTCGACGACACCGCGATGCTGGTTATCGTCGCGCCGCTCTACGTGCCGCTGGTCAAGGCGCTCGGCTTCGATCTGATCTGGTACGGCGTGCTTTACACGATCACCTGCCAGATCGCCTACATGACGCCGCCCTTCGGCTACAATCTGTTCCTGATGCGGGCGATGGCACCGCCGGAGATCTCGCTCAGCGACATCTACCGCTCGATCATCCCCTTCGTTCTGGTGATGACCGTTGGCCTGGCGCTGGTGACGATCTTCCCCGACATCGCCATGTGGCTGCCGAACTGGCACTACGGCCGCTAGCGCCCGTCCAGGCGGTTGCGCGGATCGTCGGCCCGGCCGGCCGGCCGCCCCGCGCGGCGCCGCGCCCTGGCACCGTTGAACTTCGCCAGCGCCTGCCGCAGCAGCCCGGCGAGCCGGTCGGCCCATTCGTCCTGGCCGGCCTCGCTGTCGATGAGATCCTGCCGCACCTCGATCATCACGTGCGGGATACCGCGCCGCTCGCCGTGCACCGGGATCGTGTAGTCGGTGACATCGCTGACCGAGTAGGGCTCGTTATGGCCGACCGTCAGGTCGCTGCCGGCGAAGCTGTCGGTGAGGCATTCGGCGAAGCCGGAGTCGCGGTTGTACAGCAGGCCGACATGCCACGGCCGCTTCTCGCCGTGGAATACCGGCGTGAAGCTGTGGATCGCGACCAGGACGGTCGGCCGCCCGGCACGGCGCCGCAGCTCGAGCTCGGCGTCGATGCGGTCGTGATAGGGGTCGAAGACCTCGCGCACTCGGGCGTGCACCTGCTGCGGCGACAGGCCCTGGTTGCCGGCGATCTCGGTCGCCTCGCTGACCACGGCGATCGAGGTCGGCGAGATCAGCGGGCGGTTGCAGTCGATCACCAGGCGCGAATAGAGCTGCATGACCAGCGCCGCGTCGAGCCGGTCGGACAGCCGCTCGGCCAGCCCGGCGGCCCCGATGTCCCAGGCGATGTGCCGGTCCAGCTCGGCCGCGTCCAGGCCCAGCGCGCCGAGGCTCTCCGGCAGATGCCGGCCGGCATGGTCGCAGGTCAGGAAGATCTCCGACCGGCCGTCCAGCCGCTGCAGCCCGACGGGATGCGGGTCGCGCGCCCCCAGCAGTGTCAACGATGCATCACCCATTTTCAGTGCAGTCTCCCGTTTAGCCTTCGCGATCTCACACCGGCTGGCCGAACACGTTCTGCAGGAAGAACAGGCCGATATAGCAGACAATGCCGGCGACGACGGGCGTGAACACCCAGCCGAGCGACACGCTGCCGACGACCCGCCAGCGAATCGTCCGTCCGCCCTGCAACAGGCCGATGCCCAGAACCGCCCCGACGACCGCCTGCGAACTCGACACCGGCACCAGCGGAATGGTCGGCAGATCCAGGCTCAAAAGGAAACCCTGCAGGCCGCGCGAAGCGAACAGAAACAGCACCATCGAATGGGCCATGACGACCACCCAGGCGGCGACCGGCGACAAGGGCAGCAGCCCGCCGCCCACCGTCAGCATGACGCGCTCCGAATAGGTCAGCACCCCCACCGCGATCGCCAGCCCGCCGAGCAGGAAGAGCTGCTGCACCGAGGTCAGTCCGGCCGCGCCGAACAGCGTGATGTCCTTGAAAGGCGACGACGGCACGAACACCCCCATGACGTTGGCGATGTTGTTGGCGCCGAGGCTGTACGCGCCGAACGCGCCCGCCAGCACCAGCGCAACCCGGGTATAGGCGTCGAGGCGGAGCATATGGAAATTGACGCGCCGCAGGAACCACCTCGTCAGCTTGTACAGGGCCACCGCGAAGATTGCCGCCAGCAGCGGGCAGATCAGCCAGGTGCTGAGGATCGTCGACAGGGTCGTCGGATCGGTATCGGTCACGCTGAACAGGTTCCAGCCGACGATGGCGCCGACGATCGCCTGCGTGGTCGACACCGGCAGGCCGGCCTTGGTCATCAGGTACACCGCCAGCGCCGCCGCCAGGGCGGCCATGAAGGCGCCGCCGAGGGTGTCGATCGCGCCCAGCCGGCCGAGCGTATGTGCGGCGCCGGCGCCGCTCATCACCGCGCCGAGGATCACGAAGACGCTGCAGATCGTCGCCGCCGTGGTGAACCGGATCATGCGCGAGCCGACCGCCGTCCCGAAGACGTTGGCCGCGTCGTTCGCGCCGAGCGACCAGCCGAGGAACAGGCCACTGCTCAGGAAGAACAGGGTGGCGACGTCCATTGCGACACCGTCAGAAGCGGCGCTTGATGGTGTAGATGGCGAGGCGGTCGCCGACGTCCTCGGAGCGGTCGGCGATGTTGTCGATCATCTCGACGAAGTGCCGCAGATGGCACTTGCGGGCCAGGTCCATGTCGGAACTGAAGATCCGCCGCTTCAGCTTGGTCGAGACCTTGTCGGCCTCCTTCTCGTAGAACATCACCTTGTGCATGTGGTCGCCGACCGCCGAGATGTTGCGGAAGAAGGCGCGCGATGCGAGAACGATGGCCTCGACCGCCGACGTCGCCTGCTCGACCAGTGCCTCGTAGTCGCCGTGCAGTTCCTCGGGCACGTCGGGATCCTCGATGAAGAAGCCCCACAGCGTGCCCTGAAACAGGTTCAGGATCGAATCGAGGTTCTCCAGCAAGCCCAGCACGTCGCCGCGGGACTCGGGAATCAGGGTCTGGGTATAGAGCTGCCGCTCGATGCCGCGCCGCAGATCGTCGGTGCGGCTCTCCAGCCTGTTGACCTGGGCCAGCTTCTCCTCGAACTCGGTCGACCGGCCCTCGGCCATGAAGATCTTGACGGCCCGCTTGAAGGCCAGCGCCGACTGCGAGAGATTGTCCATGAATTCATCGATCTCGCCCTCCAGCACGCGGGTACGGCGCAGGATCGAAAGTGGCTTTGGCAGGGCCATGAGACTCCTCCCTGCGCCCTGCCGAGGCGGCGGACGCGTTGATGTTGACCCGGGCCGGCCGCCGGACGCATCCGGCGGGGCGGGCGGTTGCCTGTTACGGCGCTCGGAACGATATCGCAGAGCTTCCGTGCGGACCCGGCACGGCTAGGCCGGCCGTCCGGAAAACAGCGCACAGGTTAGCAAATCGCACGGAATACAGACAAGTTTCTTGCGCGCCGGGGCGGTGGGCGTTATAGCGGCGGGCATGCCCCTTTCGCCGCGCAGACACCGGCGCCGACCGGCGCCGGTCCGGACATGCTGACAGACCTGTTCCTGACCGTCGCCGGCCTCGTGATTCTGGTGCTCGCCGGCGAGGCCACTGTGCGCGGGGCGGTCGGCCTCGCACGCCTGCTCGGCGTATCGCCGGCGATGATCGGGCTGACCGTGGTCGCCTTCGGCACCTCGGCGCCGGAGCTGGTGGTTAGCCTGCAGGCCTCGATCGGCGGCGCCCCGGACATCGCGGTCGGCAACGTGGTCGGCAGCAACATCGCCAATATTCTCCTGATTCTCGGTGCCGGCGCGCTGATCGCGCCGCTGATCTGCGACCCCGGCATGGTGCGGCGCGACGGCATGGCCATGATCGTCGCCCTGCTGCTGCTGTGCAGCCTCGGGCTGAGCGGCGTCATCGTCGCCTGGCAGGGGGTGCTGATGGTGCTGGTCCTGATCGGCTATGTCGTCGGATCGTATATCCTCGACCGCCGGAACGGCACCGCCGTCGCCGACCTGCACGCGCGCGAGGCCGAGGAGACGACGGGCGTGCCGCGAAAGCCGGCGCTCGTCCTGCTCTATGTCGCGATCGGCCTGGCCGGCCTGGTGATCGGCGCGCATTTGCTGGTCGAGGGCGCGGTCGGCGTGGCGCGGGCGGCCGGCGTGTCGGAATCGGTGATCGGCCTGTCGCTGGTCGCGGTCGGCACCTCGCTGCCGGAACTCGCCGCCACCATGGCGGCCGCGTGGCGGCGCCATACCGACGTTGCCATCGCCAACGTGCTGGGCAGCAACCTGTTCAACGTGCTGCTGATCCTCGGCGCGGCGTCCATGGTCGCGCCGCTGCCGATCGCACCGGATATCGTGCGCGTCGACCTGTGGGTCATGCTCGGCTCCGGCATCGTCCTGATCCCGATCATGATCACCGGCCGGCACATCTCGCGCCTCGAGGGCGTCGTGCTGCTGCTGTTGTACGCCGCCTACATCGGCAGCATGGTGTTGGGCTACGGACGGCTGTTGCCGCCCGTGTGACACATCATCCACGTACGTGGAATCGGCACCGGCCCGCTCCCCCACCCGGCCACCCACAGCGTACGATACCGTTGGGTGGCGGGGTGGGGGAGCGGGCTGGAGCGAAGTAAACGGATAGTGCGCTAGCCAGCGCCCGCGGCTATTGCTGGCCTTCCTCGCCGGCCGGCTTCTCCTCCTCCTGTCCGACCCCGGCCTGACCTTCCAGGTTCTTCGGATCGAACACGTTGCCGAACGTGCTCTGCCCGGGCTTCTCCGCCGGCGTCCGCTGTTCGCCTTCCTCCTGTCCGCCGACCCCGGCCTGGCCCTCCAGGTTCTTCGGGTCGAAGACGTTGCCGAAGGCGCCCGCGCCCAGCCCCTGTGAGGCCGGATCGCCGCCTTCCTCGCCGGCGCCGGCGGCCGGCAGCGACTGGCGGTACCGTTCCTCGAGCTGGCGCTGCCGCTCCAGCTTCTGCTGCAGCAGGTCGGCCTTGCACTGCTCGGCGCTGTGCCCCATGGCCAACCAGATGCCCACGGCCGTCGCCACGACCACCATCACGCCCATGATCATCGCGGGGTTGCGCCGGAACAGGCCGCGCAGCACGTCGCCTTCGGGCAGCCGGCGATCCTTCTTCAGCTCCGCGCGCTTGTGCATCGCCTCGTAGAGCAGGGCGCCGATCAGCGTCAGCACGATGATGATGAAGGCGACCGCGGAGATCGACGGGTCGATGCCGAGGCGGACCTTCTGCGAGATGATCGTCGTGAACGTATGCAGGTGCGAGATCGTGAAGACGGTGGTGTTGTAGTTCTCGAACGAAGCCAGGAAGGCGATGATGGCGGCGGAGATCATCGCGGGTTTGAGGAACGGCAGCAGGATGCGCCGGAACGCCTGGACGTTGGTCGCGCCGAGATCGAGCGCCGCCTCGATCTGGCCGGTGTCGAAGCGCTGCAGCCGGGCGATCAGCACCAGCATGCAGTAGGACGAAATGAAGCTGGCCTGGCCAAGGACGGTCAGGAAGATGCCGTTGTAGAACATGCTGCCAGTGCCGTAGCCGAACAGTTGCGCCGCGCGGTCCCAGAAGATCAGCGTCGAGATGCCGAGGACCACGCCGGGAATCAGGATCGGCGCGGTGATCACCGTATAGACGACGGCGCGCGACGTCGGCCCGAGCCGCGCCAGGAACAGCGCCCCGGCCAATCCCAGGGACACCGACAGCACCACCACGACGATGCCGATGATAAGCGAGTTCAAAAGCCCGCTGTGCAGACGCTCGTCGCCGGCCAGCTTGACGAACCACTCGAAGGTCAGGCAGTCCCACGGCGAGACGCGCGGAAAGCTGGAGCTGTTCAGCGCCGTGACCACCATGATGAACAGCGGCCCGAACAGGAAGCCGAAGAAGGCCAGCAGATACAGCCCGGTCGCTCCGCGCGCGAGGATGCTCGGCCTCATCGCCCGATCTCGCCGGCCTTGCCGCCGACCAGCTTGGTCAGGCCGAGCACGATGGCCATGCAGGAGACCAGCAGGATGATCGCGTAGGCCGCGCCCCGGTTCCAGTTGAAGTATTCGAAGAAGCCCTGGTAGATGATCTGGGTGAACCACAGGCTCGACGGCCCGCCGAGGATCTGCGGCGCGGCCAGCGCCCCGGCCGACAGCATGAACACCATGGTGCAGCCCGACACGATACCCTGCTTGGCGAAGGGCATGACGATGCGCCAGTGGATGCGCCACCAGGGCGAGCCCATGTCGCGCGCTGCCTCGATCTGGTTCTTGTCCAGGCTTTCGATCGCACTGTACAGCGGGAAGATCATCAGCAGGATGTAGGCATAGCCCAGGCCCGCGTAGAGCGCGACGTCGGCGCGGATGAAATCGATCGAGACATCGATGATGCCCAGGGTCTTGAGCACCGTGTTAATCAGCCCGGCATCGCCGAAGATGATGCGGAACGCGAAGGCCCGCAGGATCTCGTTGATCCAGTAGGGCACGACCAGCGACAGCGCCAGCAGGCGCGCCCAGCTGCCGGTGGCGACCTTGGCCAAGTAGTAGGCGACCGGATAGCAGAAGATGAAGTTGAACACCGTCACGAAGACGGCGGCGATCAGCGTGCGCCCGAACACCGTCATGTCGACCCGGTTCCAGCCCTCCGGATTGCCGGGATGCCCGCGGTAGAAATACTCGTAGTTGGCCGTCGTGTACTGATCCAGCGGACCGCCGATGTCGGCGGGCGGCAGCTTGGGCCGGAACGAGAAGTCGACCATGGTGACCTGCGGCAGCACGACCAGGACCAGGACCCAGAACGACACCCCGAGCACCATGAACAGCGCCATGCCGAGGCCGTTCGTCGCGATGAACCGTCGGGCCGTCGCCGCGATACCCATGGCCGGCCCCCCTATTCCTGGTCCGCCATCGCGCCGGTGGGCAGCGCCACCGCCTGGTCCGGGCTGTAGGCGAGGGTCACCTGCTGGCCAACCGCCGAGGCGGTGCGCGCCTGGCCCTTGTTGGTCAGCGACATCTTGATCGAGGTTCCGCCCTCGCCTTCCAGGAAGACATGGTAACTCTGCCCCTCGAATTCCTCATTCGCGATGGTGGCCGCGAGCCGGTTGTCCCCGCCCGCCCCCTTTTCCGCGATCGCGAAGTTCTCGGGCCGGATGAAGACCATCGCGCTGTCACCCGGCTTCAGCGCGCCACGGGCCGCCGTCGCGATGCGGGCCGGCAGGTCGCCGACAGCGGTCGCGACCACCGCGTGGCCGTTCTCGATCGCCTTCACCGTGCCGGCAAAAGCGTTGTTCTCGCCGACGAAGGAGGCCACGAACGCGGTGGCAGGATCGTCATAGATCTGCTTGCCGTCGCCGACCTGCTCGATGACGCCCTCGCGCATCACCGCGACGTGGTCGGACATCGTCAGGGCCTCGCCCTGGTCGTGCGTGATGTAGATGAAGGTCAGCCCGACGCGCTGCTGGATGGCGCGCAGCTCGGTGCGCATGTGCTGGCGCAGCTTGAGGTCGAGTGCCGACAGCGGCTCGTCGAGCAGCAGCACCTGCGGCTCGGCGGCCAGCGCGCGGGCCACTGCGACGCGCTGCTTCTGGCCGCCGGACAGCTCGTCGACCAGCTTGTCGCCCTGGCCGGGCAGGGCGATGAGCTCCAGGAGCTCCTCCGCGCGCCTGCGGCGTTCGGCCCTGGGCACCCTCCTGACCTCGAGCGAGAAGCCGATGTTCTCCCAGACCTTCATCAGCGGGAACAGGGCCAGGTTCTGGAAGATCAGTGCGGTCGGCCGCTTGTTGGGTCCGATGCCGGCCATGTCCCGGCCGCCGATCCGGACCCGTCCCTCGCTGGGCTCCTGGAAGCCGGACACCGTGCGCAGGATCGTCGTCTTGCCGCAGCCGGACGGGCCGAGGAACGAGAAGAACTCGCCCTCCTCCACCTTCACCGAGGCATCGCGCACCGCGACGAAATCGCCGAAGCGGATCCACAGATGCTCGAGTTCAACGCCAACGCCTGACTTCATGAGATGCCCCCGCCGGGTGCCGCCCCCCTATCGCCGCGGGCCGCCGGCCGCGCGTCCGCGAAACGGGGCTCCGGGCCCTGACGGGCCCGGAGCGTTCACCCGATTGCCGTCAGGCGCTCTCGAACTTGTTCACGTATTCGGTACGGACATCCGAATACCAGGGCTGCGTCGGCGGCCACGGATTGAGGTTCGACAGCGCGTTGCCCGGATAGGCGTCGCTGAAATTCTTCGCGTACTGCGCGCTGGCGAATTTGTCCGCGCCGAGCACCGGCGAGTTGTAGCCGTGGGTATCGATCGCCTTGCCCGCCGGTTCGGCCTCGTAGGCGACCTTGATGAAGGCGTAAACCTGGTCGATGTTCCTGGCGCCCGTGGGAATCGCCATGCCGTCGACCCAGGCCATCGCGCCTTCCTTTGGCGCGCGGTACATCACCGGCTCGCCGGCGTTCTTCAGTGCCAGCGGCGGGCCGTCCCAGGTCTGGCCGACGATCACGCCCTCGTTCATCAGGCCGTTCTTCTGGGTGTCGCCGTCGTTCCACAGGATCTTGACGTTCTTCTTGTGCCTGATGCACCAGGCGGTGACCTTCTCCCACGCCTTGCGCATGTCGGCCTCGCTCTTGTACCCGGCCCACATGGCGCCGGGCTCGAGCTCGCCGATGGTCTCCATGTACAGGCCGGCGCACAGCATCATCGAGTGCGGGCGGCCCATCGTCTTGCCGGCGTTCTCGTCGGCCCAGACGTCGCCATAGCTCGGGAACTGGCCCTTCGGCGCCCACTTGTCGGTGCGCCAGGCGATGCCTTCGGTGCCCCAGATATGCGGCAGCCAGTGCGAGCCCTTGCCGCCGAAGTTCCACAGATCGTCGCCGATCTTGGCCATGGCCGGGTTCACCTTGTCGATCGGCACGCGCTTCATGTCGATCGGCTGCAGCAGCTTCTCGACCTCCCACTGCGGGGCGCGGTCGTTGGTCGGGCTGACGATGTCGTAGCCCTGGCCCTTCGAGGCCTTGAGCTTGTTGAGCAGCTCCTCGTTGGAGCCGATGCCGGTGAAGTTGATCTTGATGCCGGTCCTATCCATCACCGCCTTGGTGAAGTCGGGCGGCAGGTAGTCCGACCACATCATGATGTTGATCTCGCCCGAGGACGAGAAGGCGTCCTTCACGTAGAACGGGCCGACCGCCGCGACGGCGCCTGCGGCCGCCGCGCCGCGAAGCACCGTCCGCCGCGTGAAGGCCTTCGCCGCACGCTGCGTTGCGGCACTCGATTCTTTCGAATTGCTTTTCATTTTCGGTGTTCTCCCTGGTTTCGCGGGGTCGTCGCGGGCCCCACCTCTTGCCCGGCACTCGTCGCCGATTAGTGCCATGTTAATGCGGGAAATTCCGGCACCGCAAGCGGCAAGAGGACGGCGGCTCGCCATGCGCCGCGGCTGCCGATCCGTCGCCAGTCTGGCTCCAATCGGGTACTGCCTTGAATCTGATAGATTATTTTCCGGACGTGACAGTTCCGCCCAATCGCATGGGCCAACGCCGACGGCATCGGCCGCGCCGCACGCCGGCCTTCCCGTTCCAACACCGCAAATCGGCGGCGGCCGGGCGGCTCACATCATGCCCTTCCAGGGGACGAACGCGCGCTCGAGCCAGCGCATCAGGGAGTCGAAGACGAAGGCGATCAGGCCGATGACGATGATGCCCAGGAACACGATGTCGGTTGCAAGGAACCGTGCCGCGTTCAGCACCATGACGCCGATTCCCGCTTTCGCGGCGACCATTTCGGCCGCGACCAGGGTGGTCCAGCCGAAGGCGATCGCGATCCGCATGCCGGTCAGGATCTCGGGCATGGCCGCTTTCAGCACCACGTGCCGGACGACCTGGTTGTGGGTCGCGCCCATGGAATACGCCGCATGGATCTGCTCGATCGAGCAGGAGCGCACACCGGCGCGCGCGCTGATCGCCAGCGGCGCGAAGCAGGCCAGGTAGAGCAGGATGATCTTGCCGGATTCGCCGATGCCGAACCAGATGATTGTCAGCGGCAGGTAGGCGAGCGGCGGTATCGGCCGGTAGAACTCGATGGGCGGGTCGAAGATGCCGCGCGCATAGCGGTTCATCCCCATGGCGATGCCGATCGGTATCCCCGTCACGACGGCGAGGAAGAACGAGATGAAGACGCGATAGAGGCTCCAGAGAATATGCATGTGAAGCGGATTCTCGCTGAACCCCTCGCATTCGACCGCGACATCGCCCGCGGCACCGACCGCCACCATGGCGGACTGCCAGTAGTGTTCGATACAGGAGATCTTGACGAACTTGCCGAACACCATCTCGGGCGACGGCACGAACAGCGGCCGCACCAGGTCCAGGTTGGTGACCAGCCACCAGGCCAGCAGCATCGCGGCGATGGTCGCGAATTTGATATGGGTGCTCTTGCCGGTTCCGGGCTGTCCGTAGGCGTCCTGGAACTCCTGGCTCGTGCCGGCAAACCACGCGCGGGGGTCGAGTTTGAGCTTCATCGGACCCGGGCCTCCAGCTCGTCGACTTCCTCGCCGTGGATGATCGAGAGGACCTCCTCGCGGATCTTGATGAACTCTGTATCCGACTTGATGCGCCGGGCATTGCTTTCCTTCAGGAACTGCCCGGAGAACCCCAAATCGTACGAATGCGTGATGCGACCGGGGCGCGGCGACATGACGATCAGCTTGGTCGCCAGAAACAGCGCCTCCTCGACGCTGTGGGTGATGAAGAACACGATTTTCCGGGTCCGCTTCCAGACCTTGAGGATCAGCTCCTGCATGTTCTCGCGCGTGAAGGCATCGAGCGCACCGAGCGGCTCGTCCATCAGCAGGATTTCGGGGTCCGACGTCAGCGCACGGGCAAGGCCGACCCGCTGCTGCATGCCGCCGGAAAGCTTGTAGACCGGATAGTTGACGAACTCGGTAAGGCCCACGAGCTCGAGATTTTCCCTGGCCACGGCGAGGCGATCGCGCTCGCGGACCCCCTGGAGCTTGAGGCCGAACGCCGCATTTTCGATCACGTTCAGCCACGGCAGCAGGGCGTGCTTCTGGAAGACGACGCCGCGGTCGGCCCCGGGCCCCGCGATCGCCTTGCCGTGCAGCGTGATGCGGCCCGACGTCGGCTGCAGGAAGCCCGCCAGCAGGTTCAACAGCGTTGTCTTGCCGCAACCGGACGCGCCGAGGGCGACGACGAACTCTTCGGGATGGAAATCGAGATTGACGTGATTGAGGGCGGTAACGCTGCCGCCTTCATGCGACGGGAACACCATCGACACGTCTTCGACCTTCAGAATGGCTGTCATGTCGAGTCCGGTTCCTTTGCCGTGGCCCCGGCCAACCGGTTGCGCCGTGCTGCCGGGCGGTTCGTCTCGAACGGGGGAAGGAAGGTCCCGGGCCCGGCGGCCCGGGACCCCCGTGACGTCAGGCGATCAGCATTCGCCGTCCAGGGCCATCTTCGCGAACCTGTGATTCGAGGCGTCCTTGTAGCTGTCGAGCACCCGGTCGATCTTGCCCTGCGACTTCAGGAACTCCGACGTCGCCTTGAGGGCGTTCGCGACCCCGCCACCGAGCCAGGTTTCGGACACCTGCTCCTCCAGCGTCGGGTAGTCGTACAGCGCGAGCACCGCGCCCACCTGGTCCGCCTGGCCGGAAACCGCCTTGGCGATCGCCTTGGCCTTTGCCGTGCCGGGGCCGTAGTCGTTGGGGTTGGCCCGGTAATCGGCGTCCGCCGCGGCGACCATCTTGACCCACTGGCACATGAACTGTGGGTTCTTGTCGGTGAAGCCCTTGCGCGCGACCATGGCGTCGAACGTCGCCTTGCCCCACTGCGACAGAAGACCGGAGGACAGCAGCACGTGGCCGTCGGCCTTCATCTTGCCGAGCGCCGGGTCCCAGACGAATCCGCCGTCGATGTCGCCACGGGTCCAGGCCGCCACCATGTCCGGCGGCGACATGTCGATGACGTTGACCCTCTTGGCGTCGAGTCCGAGCTGCTCGAGCGCAAACATCATGTGGAAATGGGTGGTCGAGCCGAACGGCACGGCGATGGTCTTGCCGACCATGTCCTGCGGCGCCTTGATGTTCTTCCGTACGACGAGCGCCTCGGCATTGTTGATGTTGTCGTAGATGTAGACGACCTGCATATCGACGCCGCGGCTGTAGCCGGCCGCGGTCGGCGAAGACCCGTTGAGGGAGATGTCGATCGAGCCGGACGCCATCGCGTTGATGACCTCGGTTCCCGAATTGAACTGGAAGAATTCGATGCTCTTGCCGCCGAGTCCTTCCTTCTTGAGCTTCTCCATATTCGCCTTCCAGGGTCCGTAAACCAGCTGGTAGCCGATCTTGACATCCGCGGCATTCGCGCCGCCGGCCAGGAAGGCGGCAACGGCCAGAAAAACAACAGTCATCTTGTTCATCTTTCGGTCTCCCGTGTTCTCAGTGATTTCATCAGCCGACCCATATGGCGCATCCGATTTCGACGATCAGCCGCCCTACCCGCCTTGTCCGGCCGGCCGCAACACCGGCCGAATACATGTGGAACGCTTTTGGATCGGTCGTCGACCGACGGTATTCTCGAACCGGCCACAGCAAGAAGGCGCAGCCCGCGCGCCGCGCTCCCTTGCCTGCCGGGGGGACGTGCTTTGCGTTCCGCTGTTGCCGAGGTTTGCTCCCTGTTCATTCGAAGGGGATGCGTCATCACCCCTTCCTGGTTCGGCTCCGAATTCGGTTAAAGATATGTTAATGCGGAAATTTCGCGGACTGCAAGCACTGCCGTGCACGCCGCCGGCTGCATGAAGCCGTTGAGCCGGCGACACCGGGACCGGCCCGATATCATATCGTATTGAATTTTAATAAGAATATATCGATAGTGACAGAAGCTCGATTTCCTTTGGGCCAGATGCGGTCGCGGCGTGCCGCCGCGCGCGACGCGCCTTCATGAAATTTTCAATTCCAACGCCGCGCATCTGTGTTTTACTTGCCCACCCGGACGCAGCGAACAGGGCACCGCACCGCGTGCCGGAATCCCGATCGGGGTGGCGCATCTTCGAACGCCCGCCGCGTTCCGGGGACCTTGAGATACAGGAGGCATAATAAGATGACGATGAAACGATTGATCGCGGGCGCAGCGTCGCTGGCGATGGCCGCGGTCTGTGGCATAGCGATTTCGGGCGTGACGTTCGTGCAGGCGGCGGCGGCCAAGACGGAACTGCTGGTCTACACGGCCGTGGAAGCCGACGAACTGTCGAAATTCAAGAACGCCTTCGAGAAGGACAATCCGGATATCGAGATCAAATGGGTTCGCGACTCGACCGGGATCATGGGAGCCAAGCTGCTTGCCGAAAAGGACAATCCGCAGGCGGACATCGTCTGGGGCATGGCGGCGACCGTGCTGTTGCAGCTGCTGAAGGAAAACTACTTCCAGCCCTACGCCCCGGCCGGTGTGGAAAAGCTGAATCCCTTGTACGTGGATTCCAAGAACAACCCGCCGCTGTGGGTCGGGCAGCGCGCCTATGTCGCGTCGATCTGCTACAACACGGTGGAAGCCGCAAAGCACAAGCTCCCCAAGCCGACGTCCTGGAAGGATCTGACCAACCCGGTCTACCGGGACCATGTTATCATGCCAAACCCGGCTTCCTCGGGCACCGGCTATCTGGACGTCTCAAGCTGGATCCAGATGTGGGGTGAGGACGAGGCCTGGGCGTTCATGGACGCGCTGCATGAGAACATCGCGCGCTATACCCATTCCGGCTCGAAGCCGTGCAAGCTTGCGGCGTCCGGCGAGATCCCGATCGGCATCTCGTTCGCCTATCGGATCGTCAGCTCGAAGGAGGCCGGGGCGCCGCTGGATCTCATCGTCCCGTCGGAAGGCATCGGCTGGGAGGTCGAGGCCTTCGCCATCGTGCGCAACACCGACAAGCTGGAGGCCGCGCGGAAGCTGGCCGACTGGACGGTGTCGGAGGCATCGATGGTGCTGCATGCGCCGGGATACGCCGAGGTCGCGCTGCCGGGGGTCCCGAACCCGGTGGCCAACTTCCCGAAGGTCGGCGACAAGATGATCAAGAACGACTTTGCCTGGGCCGGCGCCAACAAGGCACGAATCGTGGAGGAGTGGACGAAACGCTACGACTCCAAGTCCGAGCCCAAGAGCTAGGCCGACATCGGTCGGGAGCATCCGCTCCCGATGGCGAAGACGGGAACCCGGCTGCCTCGTGGGGTGCAAGGGGCGGCCGGGATTTCGCTGGCGTAGGCATGAAACAGCTCGGAAGCGCGATGACCAAGCAGAATGATGCAGCCCCGACGAGGGCGCGACAGGCGTATCTGCATATCGAGCAGCTCACGAAGATGTTCGATTCGTTCGTTGCGCTGAAGGATGTGAGCCTCGATGTCCAGGAAGGCGAGTTCGTGTGCTTCCTCGGTCCGTCGGGTTGCGGCAAGACGACCCTGCTGCGCTGCATCGCCGGGCTCGATATCCAGACGTTCGGGCGCATCGAGCAGGCGGGCCGCGACATTTCCACGTTGCCGCCCTCGGAGCGCGATTTCGGCATCGTGTTCCAGTCCTATGCCCTGTTTCCGAACCTGACCGTGCACAAGAACCTCGCCTACGGGCTGGAGACCCGGAAACGCCCGAAGGCCGAAATCGACAGGCGCGTGCACGAGCTCCTGGAGCTGGTGGGGCTGACGGGACAGGAGAACAAGTACCCGGCGCAGCTGTCCGGCGGCCAGCAGCAGCGGGTCGCGCTGGCGCGCGCACTGGCGACGTCGCCCGGACTGCTGCTTCTGGACGAGCCCCTTTCCGCCCTCGACGCCAAGGTGCGGATCTATCTTCGCCACGAGGTGCGCCGGCTGCACCGGCGGCTCGGCCTCACCACGATCATGGTGACACACGATCAGGAAGAGGCGTTGACCATGGCCGACCGCATCGTCGTCATGGACCACGGCGTCATCGTGCAGGTCGGCAAGCCGGCGCAGATCTACCGCGCGCCCGCCACCCCGTTCGTCGCCGACTTCGTCGGCACGATGAACTTCCTGAACGGCGTGTCGGCCGGGCCGCGGCGCGTGCGTGTCGGCACTGTCGATCTTTCGTGCAGCGACGAGTGCGGTGCGCTGGAGGCGGGGCGCGCCGTCACCGTCTGCGTCCGGCCCGAGGATCTGACCGTGCAGACCCCGGGCGCCGCCGCGCCGAACGGCCTGCCCGCGAATGTCGACGAGCTGGAGTTCCTCGGTGCATTCTACCGGGCCACGCTGGCCGTCGAAGGTATGGGCGAGGAGCGCCTGACCGCCGACCTCGCGCCAAAGCTGGTGCACAGCCTCGACATCCAGGCCGGCGCCCATCTTACCGTGGTGTTCCCGGATGACCGGATCCGGGTGTTCGCGGGGTAGCGGGGAGGGCAGCCGTGGCAGAGGTCCTCAGCCAGCGCGGGCGGCCGCTGCGCACCAGCCTGAGCCGCGACGACCTGATCCAGGGTGGCGGGCTCCTCGCCATGGCGGCATTCCTTCTCGTCACCATGCTGCTGCCGCTCCTGTGGATTTTTTCCAGGAGCTTCGAGGATGGGGACGGCAGCTTCGTCGGACTCGCCAACTACCTCAAATATTTCAGCACGCCGGCGCTGGTCACATCGGCGGAGCATACGCTGACGATCGGCGTCATCACCACCGTCATCGTCGTCGGCC
>JBFIFO010000066.1:0-19486 GCA_041602815.1 Alphaproteobacteria bacterium
CAGAGCGCATAAAGCTTTCCCCCTAAGGGCGTATGCGGTATTAGCCGCCGTTTCCAGCGGTTGTTCCCCACTCCGGGGCAGGTTCCCACGCGTTACTCACCCGTGCGCCACTCGTCAGCCGGAGCAAGCTCCGCTGTTACCGTTCGACTTGCATGTGTTAGGCATGCCGCCAGCGTTCGTTCTGAGCCAGGATCAAACTCTCAAGTTGCTGCTTCGCACCCGAACCCGAAGGCTCGGACACGAATGACAGGATCCCGTCACCCAAAATCACATGGCACGCACCGCCGTGCTATCGCACGACCGTGCGGTTGGCACATGTAAGTAAAGGATATCGGGCAACAGGTCCTTGAGCTTTCGGACTCCATCAGCTCCCCCCGCCCGGCATCATACAATGCCGCGCATCGGGAACCGACGACACAGACCGCCGCCCGCGTATCCCTTCTCATCAAACACAATGTCAAAAAACGCAGCGACAGCAAAGTCGGGCTCTCCCGACCCCCATCGCCAACCCGACTCCCGGGCCGAAGCCCCGAAAACGGGTTCTATATTCTTACCGAGCCAGTGGCCGACCGCTGTGCCCGACACATCATAGCGCGGCGTTTCCCACCACGCTCTGCCGGACGTCGCTACCCGTCGCTTGCCGACGGCGTCCGTCCCAACCGGCGGACACACATATATGACCGTCTGTTGCGTTTGTCCAGCACCAAATTGAGGAAATTCGCATTGCCGTGCGGCACGGCGGCGAGCATCCCATATCTGGGTCTTTTCTCCCGGATTTCAATACATCTGCCCGTCAGAGCAGCCCCAGCTCGCGCAATTCTTCCGCCAGGCCTTGCGGCAACGCGGCGTCTGTTTCCGCGAATCCGGTATCGGGTGGGGTATTTTCAGGCAACAGATAGCGCCACCCCTGAAACGCCCGGAAGCGCCAAGCCTCCACCGCGACCAGCTGAGGGTCGAGGACGAGCCGGCAGCGGCGGCGCCCTTCGCTGTCGGTGTCCGCTTCGATGCCGATGAGTCGTTGGCGCACCCGGATGCGTCCTTTGATGACCCAGTAAATGGAACCGCCGGCAAGCAGCTCTGCGCTGCGCCGCGGCACATTCCGCGTCACATGGCACAGTCGGCCACCCACGGCACGGGCCTCGCGGAGGCGTCGTTTCTGCGCCTGTGCCAAGTGCTCAGGCGTCTCGATCCCGACCGCGAGCTTGACGAGGTTGAGCGCGGCTGGCCCGCCCCGATCGGTCATGACCTGCCGCCAGTCGCGGGCGCGCGGCGCTCGTTGCGGATCTTCACGGCCCCTCGGGTGCGCCGATCCGGGCCGAAATAGGCGCGCGTCCGGATGAACGGGCGCGCATCGTCGATCACGTCGGCGATGCTGCGGGAGAGTTCCAGCGGCGTGACCGGCTTGTGAAGCAGCCCGTTCACGCCGGCATCGCGCGCCTTCCCCACATGGCGCTTGTCGGTATAGGCCGTCACCATGATCACCGGCAGATACGGATTGGGACTGCGCAAATCGTCGCGCACGGCCAGCGTCAGATCGACCCCGTCGTCCGGCGTCATTCCGTAATCCGTGATCAGCAGGTCCGGAACGTCGCCGCAGATCGCTGCAAACGCCTCTTCACCGTCGCACGCTTCGCGGATGCGGGCGGCTCCGATCATTTCGAGTACGGATCGGTGATATGCACGCATCTGCTCGTTGTCGTCGGCCACGACGACATCGAGCCCTTCCATCTTGACCAGCATCGCGCCCGTCGTCCCCGCACGATCCTTTCGCGAATCACCGGTGAAGCCTGCCCAATCGCGTGAATCGCGTCAACCGCCTCGGTCAATTCACGCCGCCGTTTCCCTGGCGGCAAGCGCACGTGCAACCCGGGAGGCGGCCGGGCGACCCAAGATATCGGAGATATACCGCCCGGCCGAAGCCAGCGCCGACAAGTCGATGCCGGTTTCGACACCCATCCCGTCGAGCATGTAGAGGACGTCTTCCGAGGCGACGTTTCCGGTTGCCCCCTTGGCATAGGGACAGCCGCCCAGCCCCGCAACCGAGGAATCGACGACGGAAACACCGCGCTCGAGGCAGGCCAGGATATTGGCCAGCGCCTGGCCGTAGGTGTCATGGAAATGGACCGCGATCTTGTCCCGCGGCACCGCAGTCGCGACTGCATCCACCATGTTCTGCGCCAGCAGCGGCGTACCGACGCCGATGGTATCGCCCAGCGAGACTTCGTAACAGCCGAGGCCCACCAGACGCTGCGCGACCTCCGCTACGACGGACTGCTCGATGGCGCCCTCGTACGGGCAGCCCAGCACGCAGGAGATGTAGCCGCGGACCCGCACCCCATGTGCCAATGCGGATGCACACACCGGCACGAACCTGTCGAGGCTCTCGGAGATGGAGCAATTTACGTTCTTCTGCGAAAACGTCTCCGAGGCAGCCGCGAACACGGCGATTTCGGTAACGTCGGCCGCCAGCGCCCCCTCCAGCCCTTTCATGTTGGGAACCAGCACCGGGTAGTGAACGCCTGGCCGCCGCTTTATTCCGGCGAGAACCGCGGCGGTATCCGCCATCTTGGGCACCCATTTCGGCGATACGAAACTGCCGGACTCGATGACTTTCAGTCCGGAATCGGCAAGTCGCTCGATGAGTTCGATCTTCTGCGCGGTGGTCACCGTCCCCGGCTCGTTCTGCAAGCCGTCGCGGGGACCGACCTCGACCATTCTGACATGTCGGGGCAGCGCCATTCAAAATTCCCAGATAACAAAAAACGACATCGCACTACCGTATCCAACACGTGCGGAGGCGCGTTCAACAGTCTGCTCCAGCCGGGTCGGCCGCCGGAACGTTCCGGATTTCCCGCTGCGGCGCGGCGTCGCCCCCTTCGGCGGCCTCTTCAGAACGATCTTCTGAGACCCACCAGGAACGCGCTGTTGATATATTCGACCGACCCGAAACCGACGCCGCCCCCGACGTTGAGGTCCTCCGTCACAAACAGCCGATAATCCACAGTCAGATTCGTCGCCGGCACGATTTCGATGTCGGCGCCGACGATCAGTTGAAACGCCAGCACCGTATCGTCGAACTGCCTGTTGCCGATCCGATAATCCACTTCGGCGATACCGATACCCGCCCCAATATGGGGTTGGAGAGCGGACTCCAGCGAGATGTCGAACAGCGCGTTTAACAGCAGTGCGGTCGTTTCCGCCTCGCCGGCGATGGCGACGCCGCCGCGCGAGTCGAGATCGTTCGCCCGGTAGGACAGATCCGCTTCCAGGCGGACGTTGTCCTGTACAAAGAACCCGGCATATGCACCAAGCGCAAAGCCGAGATCGTAGCTCGCGTCGACGCCGGCCGCGTTGACGTTGCCGTCATGGGTATAGTTGAGGCCGCCGTATCCACCCACATACCATGCTTCAGCGTTCGCTTCCGCGGCCATAGATACAGCCGCAACACTCGCGAGCGCACCGAGAACCTTGCGCATGCCCATTCTCCCGTGAAATCCGTCGCTGATATCCGCCGGAACCGTCGGCCGAGTCCGTCTCGACCCAGTATAACAGCGTCGTCAGCGAATAACAGAAGCCACGGAGCCGGATTGTCTCAAAAGACGGTGCGCAAACCGAGCGTGAATGTGGACTGGACGGTATCGATCTCAAACGACGTGGCCGATGCGTCGGTGAACTTGATATTTTCCGAAACCAGATACCGGTAATCAAATGTCAGCGTTGCGGTCTCGGAAATCTTGACGCCAAATCCGACAATGCCCTGATAGGCAAGGGCGTAGGTCTGATCGTCGACGACCGGCGCGGCGGCGAGGTCGGGGATGACTTCGATCGTGTGCCGGGCGCCGCCGCCACCGATCCCGATATACGGCCGCAGCGGGGTCGTCGGGCCCAGCCCATACAGGCCGTCGTTCCCGATCTCCAGCTCGTAAAGCGCGTTGATCATCAGGCTCAGGCTGGTCAGACGCCCGCCGTCGTTTGCGCCCGCGATTTTGTCGATGTCGTTGCCGCGCCAGGTCAGTTCGCCCTCGAGCCGCAATCCGTTCTGCGCCATATAGCCGAAGGAGCCGCCAAAGGCGGGACGGTGTTCGTACGAGGTCGGAATGTCGGCGCCGTATTCAAGGTCGCCGTCGTCGACCACGTTGTAGCCGATATGCAAATCCAGGTAATATTCCTGGGCAGACGCCGTGACCGGCGCACTGTAAGCGGCAAGAGCGAGCGCAATCGGCAGAATGATCTCTCTTGGATGTCGCATTGTGGTCACTCTTGCACATTCCTGGCGGATCCGATGGACGCGGGATTTCCCGCGAATCCCGGGACACTCCATAATCTCCCTTAACTCTGCAAATAAATGGTTAATGACGGCTGGATCCAGCCGAACCCGATCGACCATCGCGTGACTGCGGACTTGACATGGGGGACGGCGATTGTATCTTCCCCGGCACGTTGCTCCGGTCTTTGCCGGAGCGGAACCTCGCGACTGGGATTGGCCGCCATGGCAAAGCCGAATACCGTACTGATCCGACTGGTGAGTTCCGCCGGGACCGGGTTTTACTACATCACCAAGAAGAATCCGCGTACCCAGACCGAAAAGCTGCAGTTTCGGAAATACGATCCGGTGGTCCGCAAGCACGTGACCTTCAAGGAAGCCAAGATCAAGTAGACTGGCGCCACGCGCTCGTTACCAGACACCGCCCCCTGCAGGGGCGGTTTTTTGTGCCGGGCCGGTCAGCTGGTCGCGCTGCCCGGAACGGTTGCAATTGTGGCAACATTTTGTTAACTAATTCTGTTGAACATTGCGTCGGGGATTCACAACAACCTTGCAGAACAATGACAAGCGGGCCATTTCCGGACGACAGGATCTGCCGAACCGGCACGCCTAGCGCCATCCGCCGGTGGCACCTGGAGCTCGCCATCATACTGCTTGTCCTGGCGTTCGCCTTTACCGCCTCGCGACCCGCGCTGGCCGGTTCCGCCGCGCTCGTCATCGATGCGGACACCGGCACGGTTCACTATGCGTATCGGGCCGACGCGCCGCACCCGCCGGCTTCGCTGACCAAGATGATGACACTTTACCTGGCGTTCGAGGCCCTGCGCGATGGCCGCCTGAAAGCGGGCCAGCGACTGGATGTTTCACGACAGGCCGCGCACCAGAGGCCGTCGCGTCTCGGGCTGCGCCGCGGCAGGACAATTCGGGTCGAGGACGCAATCCTGGCGTTGGTCACGAAATCGGCCAACGACGCTTCGGTGGTTCTTGCCGAGGCCCTGGCCGGATCCGAGGCCGAGTTTGCCCGACGCATGACGGCGCGTGCGCGTTCGCTGGGGATGACGGGGACAGTGTTCCGCAATGCGTCGGGCCTGCATCACCCCGAACAGACGACGACCGCACGCGATATGGCGCGGCTTGGCCGCGCGTTGATTCGCGATTTCCCGAGCCAGTACCAGCTGTTTTCCACCGAGACGTTCGTCTGGCGTGGCCGCGAATTTCGCAATCACAACACGATGCTGGCGTCCTATGCGGGCATTGACGGCGTCAAGACCGGTTACATCCGGCAGGCGGGATTCAATCTCGTGGCCTCCGCGGTCCGCAATGGGCGTCGACTCATTGGCGTGGTTCTTGGCGGCAAGAGCGTCGAGCGGCGCGAATGGATGATGGCCACCATGCTCGATCACGGGTTCCAGTCGTGGGAAGAGGAGGATCCGCAAACGGAAACACCGGCACTGCCATACGTGACGGACCCGTCGGGCGCGGACGCGTTCGACGTCGTGCTTCGCAGCGTTACCACGTTGGAGCCGCAAGCGGACGCCGCCAGCCAGATGTCGGACGACGACGTGGCTGAGGATGAGGCCCATTCCGGTCTCGATGGCACGTGGGCAATCCAGGTCGGCGCCTATCACAGCGCGCCGCCGGCGAGGGAAGCCGCGACGCACGCTTTGGAGAGATTCCCGTCACTGCTTGGACACGCCCATGTCCTGGTGACACAGGTGATCCGCAGCGGTCAGCGCATGTTCCGCGCCCGCCTGACCGGACTGTCCGAGAGCGAAGCACATATCTCTTGCCGGCAGCTGACACGGCTTGGCATCCCCTGCCTTGCCGTAGCCGACACTGGCGAGTTCCGCAGCGCCAGTCTGGTCCGCTAACGCGTTTGTCGCCGGGACGGCAGCCCGCTCCGTCAAAAGGCAGGCGGCGTGACACCCGAAAGCGACAGCTGTTCCGAAATTTCCGACTTCAGTCGCGACAACGCGTCGCCGTCACCGGCCTCGCACCGGACGACGAGCGCACTCTGCGTGTTCGATGCGCGAAGGAGCCACCAGCCATCGGCCGTGGTAACGCGGACACCGTCGGTGTCATCCACTGATCTTCCTGCGTCGGCCGACAGTCGCGCCTTGACCTCCGCAACGATCGGAAACTTGCGCACTTCGTCAACGTCGATGCGGATCTCCGGCGTATTGACCATCGCAGGAAGGCTGTCGCGGAGAACCGCCAACGGAACGCCGGACGCGGCGATCAGATCGAGCATCCGGACCGCCGCATAGATCCCGTCATCGTATCCGAAATAGTTGTCGGCGATGAAGATATGGCCGCTCATCTCTCCGGCGAGCGGCGCCGCGAGTTCCGCCATGCGTGCCTTGATGATGGAATGCCCGGTCGGACACATGACCGGCGTGCCGCCAAGCCGTGCGATCTCGTCGAAGAGCATTTTGCTGGCCTTGACATCTGCCAAAATCGGCGCCCCCGGATGGCGCGCCAGGACATCCCGCGCCAGCAGCGCCAGTATCTGGTCGCCCCAAAGGATTCGCCCCTGTCCATCGATCACGCCGATCCTGTCGCCGTCGCCGTCAAAGGCGACACCGGCGTCCGCACGATGTTCGTGCACGGCCTCCATCAGCTGGGCGAGATTTGCCTCCACAGTCGGATCCGGATGATGCGCGGGAAAGGTTCCATCGATTGCCTCGTTGAGCAGGACGTGCCGGCCCGGCAACTGCGATACCAGATTGACAACGACGTCGCCGGCCGCCCCATTACCAGGGTCCCAGACGACGCACAGTTGGCGGTCTGCCGTATAGCCGGTGCGCAGCCGTGCGACGTAATCCGGCATGATGTCGACATCCTCGGCGCGGCCGGACCCATCGATCCAGTCGCCGCGCGCGGCGGCATCGCCGAGGCGCTGGATATCCTCACCCCAGAACGGCTGCCCGTTGAGCGTCATCTTGAAGCCGTTATGGCTGGGCGGATTGTGGGAACCTGTCACCATGATGCCCGCATCGACATCCAACACCTTGGTCGCGAAATACAGCGCGGGAGTGGGGCCGCGCCCAATCCGACGCGCAATCAGGCCGCTTGCGGTGATCCCGTCGACCAGCGCCGCCTCAAGTTCCGGCGACGTTATTCTTCCGTCGTAAGCGACCGCCACAGAGCCGCCGCCGTTTCGGGCGACGAAGGTAGCCAGAGTCCGACCGACCGCCTCCGCGTCGGCTGTTGTCAAGTTCTCTCCGACGACTCCCCGGATATCGTATTCCCGCAGGATCGTCTCATCGAAGCGGTGTCCGCCGCGCGCCACCTTCAGTCCCCTCCTACGCCGGGTCGGCCGATTGACAGGTAGCGAAACCCGGCGTCGGCCATTTCTGCCGGCTTGTAAATATTCCGCAGGTCGATCATGAGTGGCTGCCTCATCAGCGCTTTGATACGCGCCAGATCGAGCAAGCGGAACTCATTCCATTCGGTTATGATGACGACGGCGTCCGCATTTTCGACGGTCGCGTAGGCGTCTTTGCACCAAACGACGTCGGGCAGAAGTGGCTCCGCCTCCGCCATTCCCTCGGGGTCGTAGGCGCGCACGGCCGCACCGGCGACCTGCAATGCCGGCACGATATCCAGGCTGGGCGCTTCGCGCATGTCGTCCGTATTCGGTTTGAACGTCAGGCCGAGCACCGCAATGGTCCTGTGCTCCAGGGATCCGCCGCAAGCTTCAATTACCCGCGCGGCCATCGCCCTCTTTCGTTTGTCGTTGATCTCCGCGACCGTTGCGACTATGCGCAGCGGCGTGCCGCATTCCTCACCGGTACGGACCAGCGCCATCGCGTCTTTCGGGAAGCACGACCCACCATATCCGGGCCCGGCATGAAGGAACTTGGAGCCGATACGGCCATCCAGGCCGATGCCCCGCGCAACATCCTGTACGTCTGCCCCGACCTTTTCACACAAGTCCGCGATCTCGTTGATGAACGTTATCTTGGTGGCAAGAAAGCTGTTGGCCGCGTACTTGGTGAGCTCCGCCGTTTCCAGTGACGTGAACAGGATCGGCGTTTCGATCAGGTATAGTGGGCGGTAGAGTCTGCGCATGACATCGCGCGCCCGTTCGCTGTCGGCACCAATGATGACCCTGTCGGGCCGCATGAAATCGCCGATTGCAGCACCCTCCCTCAGGAATTCCGGGTTCGAAACGACATCGAAATCGGCGTCCGGCCGCCCTTCATTGATGATGCGTGACACCGTGCGCCCGGTGCCAACCGGAACGGTGGATTTCGTGACGACCACCGTATATCCATCGAGCGCATCTGCGATTTCTTCGGCGACGCCATAAACATAGGACAGATCCGCGTGGCCGTCGCCGCGCCGGCTCGGCGTTCCGACGGCGATGAACACGGCATCGGCAGTTGCGACAGACGCCGGAAGATCGGTCGTGAATGCGAGACGGCGCGCACTCATATTGTTTTCGACAAGCTGTTCCAGCCCAGGCTCGAATATGGGAATCTTGCCGGCGTTCAGCTTTGCGATCCTGTCCGCATCCTTATCGACACAGGTCACGTCGATGCCAAACTCGGAGAAACAGGCGCCGGATACGAGGCCCACATAGCCCGCGCCGATCATGGCAATCCGCATCGAATCGTATCCTTAATTCCGCGTTGCGTCCGGCCGATTTGCACTGGCGTAGTCAGCGAGAATGCGCCGCACCCCGTCGGCGAGGTCGGCACGCTGCAATGCGAACGCGATATTCGCCTCAAAGAATCCCAGCTTGTCGCCGCAATCGAACCGCCGGCCCTCGAACCGAAGACCATGAAACGGCGTGGAGCCGACCATGCGCGCCAGCGAGTCGGTCAGCTGTATCTCACCGCCGACGCCAACCGAGGCGCGCTCGAGATGGGCGAAAACCTCCGGCAGCAGGATATAACGCCCGATCACGGCAAGCGTCGATGGCGCACTCCCCGGACGGGGCTTTTCGACCAATCCCCGAACCTCGGCGAGGCGGCGGTCGTTATTTTTCACGTCCAGAATGCCGTAACGCCCGGTCTGGTCGCGCGGCACATCTGTGACCGCAACAACATTGCCGTGTGTCTTCTCGTGTATGTCGATCAGTTGCTTCAGGCAGGGCGTGTCGGCGAGCACCAGGTCGTCGGCCAGCAGCACAGCGAACGGCTCGTCGCCGACAAGATCGCGCGCACACCAGACCGCGTGCCCGAGACCGCGCGGCTCGCCCTGCCGGGTGTAGGCGACGCGCCCCGGGCCAGGGCGCGCCGCTTCGACTTCGGCAAGACGTTCATTCGCGCCGCGCTCCCTGAGCGTGTTCTCCAGCTCGAAGGAGATGTCGAAGTGATCTTCGATGGCCTGCTTTGCGCGGCCGGTCACAAAGATGAAATGCTCGATACCCGCGGCGGCAGCCTCTTCGACCGCATACTGGATCAATGGCTTGTCGACCACAGGCAACATTTCCTTCGGCATCGCCTTGGTCGCCGGAAGGAATCGGGTCCCAAGACCACCGACCGGAAACACTGCCTTGCGAACCTTCTTTGCCATACGACATTGCCTATCCGGAGAGCCTGGTCAAATGGACGCACGCCTATCTGCCATGCTGGCCGATCCTATGCAAGCGGGGCGGCAGGACGTTGCCTCGCGTGCGCCTAGCGATCGAGGAGAACATCCCGAGCTTCGTTGAGTTTGGCGGCGAAATAGTCCGAACCGCCCTTGTCCGGATGGACCAGTTTCATGAGCCGCCTGTGCGCGGCGAGGATTCCCGCCTTGTCGACGTCAGGCGAAACACCGAGAACCCTGCAGGCTTCCGCCACCTCCATCGCGCCAGCCCGCGGTCGCGGGCCGCTCGACCCATCGGTGTCGCGGTGCCGCCGTTTTGCTCGGTCCCTCCCTAAATCTTCCGCCTGGTCACGGCCTGCGCCCGACTTCATGAGAACTCTGCGCAGGATGGCGACAGAATCGAGGTCGGAGGCGGCCTCTTCCATGATAGCCTCCAACTGGCCCGACGACAGCTCGGACAATCGGCGACCCTTGAATTTCCCGCGAATGATATCGCCGTCCAGAATCGCGGCATCCGTATCAAGAATGACGCGCAGAAACTGCGTACGCAGCAGCGGACCGTCGTGGTCATGCAATGGCGCGACGCGAGGCACGAAGAAATGGTGGTCGAACAGAATGGCGATCGCCGGCAGGCTCCAGACCGCCACGGCGGCCGCCCAGGGTGCCACGCCTGACATGACGGCAAGTGGCAGCGCGAGCAGGCCGGAGCCGATTGCCAAGTCACGCAGGCGGCGCAACCGCCGCCAATCCGGGCCGGCTGTCAGAACTCGGACGAGCGCAAATCCAAGATACAATGCACCGAGCCCGACAAGCACCCAGAGCAGCGTCATCTCCCCGCGCCGATCGGGCGTGTCGATTTCGAGAAGGATGGTGCCGGGCCCCACGAACACCGTAGCGATACTCATCGCCGTGCCCCTTCAATCGCCCAACAACAGATCTTTGGCCTCGTTGATCTTCGACGCCAGATAATCCGACCCCCCGTGGTCCGGATGGGACAGCTTCATCAGCTTTCGGTGTGCCGCCCGGATCTGTTCTTCACTCGCGCCGGCTGACAGGCCGAGGACCTTGTACGCCTCTTCCCGCGTCATTGCGCCGCCCGGCGCCGCCGCCGGTTTGTCGCCGGTGCCGTCCATCGACTCGCGCCACGCGGCGCCGTGCGTGCGGTCCAGGTACGCGGCCAGGACATTAAGGGAGTCCGTATCCGAAGACACTTCAGCGGCGAGCGCACGCAACTCATCGAGCGACATCGAGGACAGTGCTCGCCCCTCAAATGCGCCTGCCACGACCGTTCCGTCCAATTCCCCCGAATCGTGGTCGAGGGTCATCCGCAGAAAACGCGTGGTAACCTCGGAGCTCTGCCCGGCCTCCGGCCTCTGCCAGCCTGCACCGCCTCGACGGCGACTGAACAGTAAATTCGCAACCGGCAGGAACAACAAGACAGCGAGGGATTGCCAAGGCAGCCGGCCGGTCACAACGAGCAGCAGACCGACCATGACAACCACCGCGACCGCAAGATTGCGCGGGCCGCGGGCCATGGCAGTGGGGCTCGCACGGACGTAATGATTGACGGCGAGGATGGCAAGGAATACCAGGCCCGCTGCGATCAGCAGCCACTGAAGGGCCATCACTCCCTCCCGCGGATCTGACCGGTCAGGAGCGGCACGGCCTTGCTACCCTGCCTTTGCCCGAACTCGATCAGCGCGCGTTTGCCGCCTGCGGCATAGACCGCAACGGCAGATAGGAGCTCACGGAGTTGCTGCGCACTCCCCGCGTCGAACGGACAGTACGCACCGCCGGAAAGCCGTGCGATTTCCTGGAAGGCCGCGCGGACATCAGCCGCCCCGCCTTCCTGAAACATGAAGACGGGAACGCCGAGCAGGCCGAGCTCGCCGGCTTTGTGGCCAAGCGGATCGATATCCTCTTCCAGGGCATCGCCGACGAATACCAGCGCATTCACTTTGCGCTTGCGCGTCTCACGCTCAGCATGCGCCAGGATCTTGCCGACTTGGGTATGCCCGGCGCGGCAGGTCACGCTCGACATCAGGCGCAAGAGGCCGTTCGGATCGCTGACCCAGCGGCTGGCGCGGCATTCGCCAAATCCCCTGTAATAGACGAGCTGCACGTCGAGCCCGCCGAGCGCGGCCGTTTCCTTGAACATCTCGGCCTGAATTCCGCAGGCGAAATCCCAGGTTGGCTCGCGGCTCATGGTCGCGTCCATCGCGAAGATCAGGCGGCCACGCTCCCCCGCCATGCGGCGCGCCGGCAAGTCGGCGACTTTCTTCAAGAAGTCGTCCACATCGCCACGTCTGGACTGTGTCGGTAGCTTCGCCACGATCGGCCCTTCAGGCTTTCAGCACGATCAGGGAGAGTAGCGGCCCTGTCGATTTACCTTATCTTGGGGCCGAATCCAGCCGGATCAACTGTAATCGCAGTCAAGCCGCGACGTGGCTGCGAACGGGGCGGTCGAGAGAATCGTGTACGGCCCGAAGCAGGTTGCGAACTTCGTGCCGCGCCGCCACATGCGACATTCTCCGGCGGTTGTCGCCGTCGGCCGCGTCGACATCGAACAGGGTCAGACCCTTCAGGAACAGCTCGCGAAAAATCACACGTTCGCCGAAACCGGGTAGCGCTGCGAACCCGAACCGCTCAACCAGCTCTTGCATGACCGCATCCATGGCCCGCTTGTTGTTCGATTCAAGCGCGCTGAGACGGTTGCGGAGGACAAGCCACTCGGTCGACCGTTTGTCGCGGTTCATCTTGATTTCGCGCTGCTGCCATACCGACTCGGTATAGTGCCCCGGCCCCACGACTTTGTATTCCAGCGGCGAGATCTTGGCGATGACATCGAGGTCTATAAAGCTGTCGTTCACCGGTGTGATCAGAACATCGGCATGGCTGTGCGCGTGCGCGCCCAATATTGTATCGTTGCCCGGTGTGTCGATGACAATGAAGTCGGAGTTCGACTGCAGCCCCTTCATGAAGCCGTCGAAGCGGGACAGTTCGGCGCCGCGCGCTGATGCAACCGAGCCAAGCGCGCTTGGCGAGAACCGTCTGAACTCCGGCATCGGCAGTTGCAGACCCTTGGCTTCGCAATAGGCCGTACGGCATTCGAGAAACCTGTTCAGGGTCCGCTGTCGGAAATCCAGATCGACACAGGTGACCGAATGGCCGCTGTCCATCAGTCCGAAGATCAGATTGATTACGGTCGTTGACTTGCCGGACCCCCCCTTTTCGTTCCCAACGACGACACAGTGCGTGCGCCGGCCATCGGTTTGGTATTCCGCGGCGTTCAACATTAAGCCAGACCCATTCAGCTCCGTCACGTCAGTGCGACGGCGAAATTTAGTGACAGCATGCCGCCCAAATCGTGTAAATTCGGTTTACATGTTGGATTTTAAGTACATTTTGATCCTTTTTGCGGTCGCCGTCGTCAGCGCGTGCCAATCGCCGCAACTTGTTGAGGATCGGCTGGTTGCGGCCTTTGGCGAGACCATGTTCGGCGATCGCGGCCTCGCGCATGACCGCACCGAACCAAGCGACAAGGAGTTGCGCCTCTCGAAATGGCACGCCTCGGTGGCGATCAGCGTCATGGAAGGGGCAACGCCGGAAAACACCGAAGTCGTGAAGAAGACGCTGGAAACGTTCGGCGAGCTGACGGGTCTGGACATCGTTCATGCGACACCAGGCGACAGTTCGGCCCAGCTCCGCATCTACTTCAGCGACAAGAAGGATTTCGTGATCAATAACAACCAGCGGGCCGCGTGTTACGCGCATTCACGAAGTGGTCGCGACAGCCGGCTGGAAATGGCCGAGGTGCACGTAGCGCGCATCGATGACAACAGCTGGCGGACAGAATGCCTGGTGCACGAACTTCTGCATGCCTTCGGCTGGCGCGGCCATACGCATCGCGTGCGATCCGCCATCAGCTACATGCATGGTGAGACCGAACTGACCCGCTGGGACACCTACCTGATGCAGACTCTTTACGACCCGCGCCTCGAGGCGGGAATTTCCCGAGAGGACGCGATGCCGAGGGTGCGCCTTATCATTCATGAACTCCTGAACGATGGCTGAGCTATGCGCTTAATCTCAAGAAACGGGGAGATAATTGAAACAGGGAGCAAGACCATGGCTGGCCATGGCACTGTTCGTGTTGGCCGGCGCCTGTGCAGCCGACGATATTGGACCGGATTACGTCAACGTCAGTGAGGAGCAGAGCGGGCTGCTGTTCTATGGGCCTGGTCTCGCGGGGGGATACCGGCAGTTCATTACCGGCACCGACCGCAGGTTCGTGCGGCGGACGATCGCCAATTACGGACCGCATACCGGCAGTTATCCGTTCGCCCGGATTCGTTATGCCGAGATGCCGGCCGGTCGCCAGATCAAATACGATGTCGCCGCCCGTGCCACGATCGGGCACTGGGGCCTGTTCAGGGACCGGACCCTCGAAACTGGCGCCTCGGGGACGACATCCAACGCCATCGGCCGCATCGGATACGCCACCGCACGCGCCGACGGCGTTGCCTGCGTGATCTGGCGCCAGCCAATTGGACCCCGGGAGAACGGAGGGGCCGGAACCCGGCTCATCAGCGGCTATTATTGCCGTGGTGAGGGTCCGATGATTACGGCCGCCGAGGCGGAGTCCATCGTCAAACAGATCGGTCACCGCGAATACGGCCCGATCGAGCCGCCGATCGGATGGATCGACACGGGAACGCTTTCGATCGCGGTGATGTGGAAGAACGCCTCGTCGGGCCTGGACCATTTCCGCGGCATCATCCGAGTCCCGAGGGATGGCCAGCAGGGAATGATTCATGTCGGGCCGCGGGGCGGACGCAAGTGCAGCGGGCCGCTGGTCCCGGTGGAAGCCCGCGATGGTCGAACGGTGATGAAGTGGTCGCTGACCTGCAGCGACGGGCTGACGGCCAAGGGTTCCCTGCGATACCGGCAATGGGACGAATACGTCATCGGCGAGGGCGAGGACAGTGAGGGCCGGGACCTCGCCCTGATCGACTGACGCGCCGCGATGCGACACACGCCCCCCGCAAATCCGATTGCCGAGACTGTTCCAGGACGGGGGTGTCGTGCTGGCCCGGTATATGGTTGAATAATCAACAACCCATACACGTCATAACGGGGGAGGAGATGATACGGCATGCAAGGAGGATTCTGGTATTGGCCGTTTTCGCGCTTGCCGGGGCCTGCACCAACGGCGACATCGGGCCGGAATATCTCGAGGTCAGCGAGGTCGAGAGCAGGCTGCAGTTCTATGGGCCTGGCCTCGCGGGCGGTTACCGGCTGTTCCTTACGGGAAAGGACAGTCACTTCGTTCGCCGCACCATAGCGACTTACGGGCCGGTATCCGGTGAGTTTCCGTTTGCCCGGATGTATCTTGCGGAAACACCACCGACGCGGCATTTCACGCGCGTCCGGCCGGTCAAGGAAGGCATCGAACAGTGGGACTGGTTCCGCGGTAAGACGATCGAGATCGGCGCCAGCGGTGACGCCGTCAACGCCATCGGTCGGATCGAATATGCCGCGGCCACCGCCGACGGCATTGCATGCGTCGCCTGGCTCCAGACCTTCGGTCCGCGCGAAGGGACCGGCGTTGGAACGCGTGTGCTGAGCGGATTCTATTGCAAGGGGACGGGCACGATGCCCTCTGCCGCTGAAGCCGAATCCATCGTCAGGCTGGTCGGCCACCGCACATATGGCGCCATCGAACCACCGACGGGCTGGGCAGCGTCGACATCATCGACGGGCCGCACGGGCTCGATTTCGATACCGATTCAGGTGATTTGGGCCAACAACACGTCCGGCGTCGACATATTCGGCGGCCGGATCCGGATCCCGGACGGCAAGATGAACGGTACCATGAGCCTGGGTGGCGACAGCGGGCGCCAATGCGAGGGCGTCGTAGACTACGACAGACAGGAGAGCGACAGGCTCTTCATGCGATGGCGTCTTACCTGCGCCGACGGCCTCAACGCCAGCGGAACCCTGACGATGAAAGACGTCGGGCGCAGCACCTATGTGGTCGGCGAGGGCAAGGACAACAGGGGGCGCAAGGTTTCGCTGATCGACTGAAGCGTCTTCACGTTACCTCCTTTCCCCGGCGCAACGACTCCCAGTCGGCGTCGCTCATCATGTCGCCGATGAAATTGAATTCACCGGCGCCCTTCAGCCATTCGCCGCCGTCGATGGTCACGACCTCGCCATTCACGAATCCCGACGCGTCCGCCATCAGGTAGCTGGCCAGGTTGGCCAGCTCGATATGCTCGCCGGTCCGGCCAAGCGGGTTGCGTTTCTCGATCATCGCGGCCAGCTCCGGCTTGGGAACGAGGCGCTCCCACGCACCGGGCGTCGGAAACGGGCCCGGCGCGATGGCGTTCAGGCGGACGCCGCGGCCGCCCCACTCGACGGCAAGGCTGCGGGTCAGTGCCAGCACCCCGGCCTTGGCCATGGCCGACGGCACCACGTAGGCGGAGCCCGTCCACGCATAGGTCGTCACGATCGACAGCACGGTCGCCCTGTGCCCGGAATCGAGCCATCGGCGGCCGCAGCCGACGGTCACATAGGCGGTCCCGTGCAGGACGATGCCGAGCACCGCATCCACCGCCCGCGGCGAGAGCGTCTCGGTCCGCGCGATGAAGTTGCCGGCCGCGTTGTTGACCAGGCCGTCCAGCGGCGCGACACGCCAGATCTCGTCGAGCATGGCATCGATCGCCGCCGCATCGCGGATGTCGCAGACATGGCTCTCGGCGCCGCCGAGCACCGCGGCCGCCTCCTCGAGCACCTCGGGGCGGCGGCCGCAGATCACCGGGACTGCCCCGAGTTCGCGGAACCGCCGCGCCATGGAAAGGCCGAGGCCGGTGCCGCCGCCGGTCACCAGAATGCGTTTTCCTGCCAACAGATCCACCTGGAACATGGCGCCGCACCTCCCGTCGTTCTCCGCTCGAGGATACTGGTTTAGCAGCGTTCGGGCCTTCTGGCATCATCCGTCGAACGGGGCTAGAGTGCATCGGAAGGGTGCGGCCAGCGGGGGCAACGCCGGATGGGTGCGTATCGGGGCTTTGCGATCATGCCACCGGAGTCGGCGAGCACGCGGACCGGCCCGCCGGGTCCATGCTGAAACGGACTCGCAGCTATGCCGAGGCGGTCACCGCTTTCCGCTGGAACGTTCCCGCCTCATACAATATCGGCGTCGATGTCTGCGACCGCCAGCCGGGCAATGCCCGCGCGCTGATCTGCCGCGATGCGGCGGGCCGGATCAGCGAGTACAGTTTCGGCCAGCTCAAGAAACTCTCGAACAAGCTCGCCAACGTGCTCGTGGCCCGCGGCATGAAACGCGGCGACCGGGTCGGAATCCTGCTGCCGCAGGCGCCGGAGACGGCGGTCGCGCATATCGCGGTCTACAAGGCCGGCATGATCGCGGTGCCGCTGTTCACCCTGTTCGGCGCGGACGCGCTGGAGTACCGGCTGCAGGCGGCAGGCGTGCGCGCACTGGTGGCCGATGCCAGCGGGCTGGCCAAGATCGCGGCCATCCGTGACCGCCTGCCGGAGCTCAAGCTGGTGCTGTCGATCGACGGCCCCGATGACGGCGCCGAGGATTTCCACGCCCTGCTGTCCCGCGCGTTCGACAGCTTCCAGCCGAAGCTGACGCGGGCCGACGATCCGGCGTTGATCATCTTCACCTCCGGCACGACCGGCCCGCCGAAGGGCGCGCTGCATGCGCACCGGACATTGCTCGGCCACCTGCCGGGAGTCGAGTTCCCGCACGAATTCTTTCCGCAGAAGGGCGACCTGTTCTGGACGCCGGCCGATTGGGCCTGGATCGGCGGGCTGATCGACGTATTGCTGCCGGCGCTGCACCACGGCGTGCCCGTGCTCGCTTACCGGGCGCAGAAGTTCGACCCCGAGGAGGCCTTCCGCCTGATGACGGAGCACCGGGTGCGCAACGCCTTCATGCCGCCGACGGCGCTCAAGCTGATGCGCGGCGTCGGCCGGACGCCGCTGTCCGAGGGCTGCCGTCTGCGCTCGATCGGCTCGGGCGGCGAGACACTGGGAGAGGAGCTGCTCGGCTGGGGACGCGAGACCTTCGGGCTGACCATCAATGAATTCTACGGCCAGACGGAATGCAACCTCGTGGTCGGCAACTGCGCCGGTCTCATGGAAGTGCGGCCCGGCTCGATGGGCCGCGCCATTCCCGGCCACCGCGTCGGCATCGTCGACGACGCCGGCAACGAGCTGGCCGACGGCACCGAAGGAAACATCGCGGTCCGCCGTCCCGACCCGGTCATGTTCCTCGGCTACTGGAACGACCCGGAGGCAACGGCGCGGAAGTTCGCCGGCGACTGGCTGCTGACCGGCGACCGGGGCGTCCGCGATGGGGATGGCTATTTCCGCTATGTCGGGCGCGACGACGACGTGATCACCTCGGCGGGCTACCGGGTCGGGCCGGGAGAGATCGAGGACTGCCTCGCCCGGCACATGTCGGTCGCCATGGCGGCAGCCATCGGCGTGCCCGACGCGGTGCGCACCGAGAGCATCAAGGCCTTCGTCGTGCTGCGGCCCGGCTACGAGGGCACGCCGGCCCTGGCGCGCGAGATCCAGGACTTCGTCAGGACCCGGCTCGCTGCCCACGAATACCCGCGTGAGGTCGAGTTCGTATCCACCCTGCCCCTGACCACCACCGGCAAGATCATGCGCGGCGAACTGCGGGCCCGGGAAACGGCGAAGCGCGGCGAGGCGTGACCGTGGCTCTGGCCGAGACCGCTACAGCCGCGCCAGCCGTTCGGTGAGGAGGGTATAGAAGCCGTCGGCGTCGATCTCGTTGAGCACCAGCGCGTTCGGCGCATCGCCGGTGATGCCCCACCAGTCGACCACGGTGCGGCCCATGGTCAGCTCCGAGCGCGTCTCGATGCGCACCCGCGCGCGCCGGCCGGCGAACAGCCCCGGCTGCAGGAGATAGGCGATCACGCAGGGGTCGTGCAGCGGCCCGCCGGGCATGCCGTAGCGGTCCATGTCGAAGCGGTCGTAGAACGCCAGCATGCCGGCGACCGCCGCCGCGACCGGCGTTCCGATGGCGCGGATCGCGTCGAGCCGCTCCGGCGTGGTGATCGCCTTGTGCGTCACGTCCAGCGGATGCATGACGATCGGCCGGCCGCATTCGAACACGACATGGGCCGCGTGCGGGTCGACGTAGATGTTGAACTCGGCCGACGGCGTGGTGTTGCCGGGGGTCATCGCGGCGCCGCCCATGAGCACGATCTCGGCGATGTGGGGCAGGATCTCCGGCGCCTTGACGATGGCCTGGGCGATGTTGGTCAGCGGCCCGGTCGGGCACAGGGTGAGGCCGTCCGGCCCCGCGGCGAGGCATTCCGCGGCGATGAAGTCGACGGCGTGCCGCGCATCGATCGCCAGCGCCGGGGCCGGCAGGTCGCAGCCGTCGAGCCCGGTCCTGCCGTGCACGTGCTCGGCCGTGACCAAGGGGCGCAGCAGCGGCCGCGCGCAGCCCGCGAACACGGGCACCTCGGTGCGGCCGGACAGCTCGACGATGCGCCGCGCGTTGGCCTGGGTGAGCGCCAGCGGCACGTTGCCGGCAACGCAGGTGATGCCGCGGACCTCCAGCTCGTCCGGCGAGGCCAGCGCCAGCAGCAGCGCCACGGCGTCGTCCTGGCC
>JBFIFO010000067.1:0-18949 GCA_041602815.1 Alphaproteobacteria bacterium
ATGCGGCGGGCCGTGCCCAGGTCGCGGATGGTGACCTTGTCGAGGTCGAGTCCGAGGTCCTTCATCACCGCGCGGGCGCCCGTGACCGTGGCGATGTCCTCGAGCATCGCCTTGCGCCGGTCGCCGAAGCCGGGGGCCTTGACCGCCGCGACCTTCAGGCCGCCGCGCAGCTTGTTGACCACGAGCGTCGCCAGCGCCTCGCCCTCGACGTCCTCGGCTATGACCAGGAGCGGCCGCGCCGACTGGACGATGGCTTCGAGCACCGGCAGCAGCGGCTGCAGGTTCGACAGCTTCTTCTCGTGCAGCAGGACGTACGCATCCTCCATCTCGCAGGTCAGCTTCTCGGCGTTGGTAATGAAGTAGGGGGACAGGTAGCCGCGGTCGAACTGCATGCCTTCCACCACCTCCAGCTCCGTCTTCAGGCTCTTCGCCTCTTCGACCGTGATCACGCCCTCGTGGCCAACCTTGTCCATGGCCTGCGCGATCATCTCGCCGACCTCGGTCTCGCCGTTGGCCGAGATCGTGCCGACCTGGGCAATCTCCTTCGACGTCGAAACACGCCGTGAACGGCGCTCCAGTTCCGCGACGATGGCGGTCACGGCCATGTCTATGCCGCGTCGCAAGTCCATCGGGTTCATGCCGGCGGCCACCGCCTTGGCGCCCTCGCGGACGACCGCTTGGGCCAGAACCGTCGCCGTCGTGGTGCCGTCGCCGACGAGATCGCTTGTCTTGCTGGCGACCTCGCGCAGCATCTGCGCGCCCATATTCTCGAAGCGGTCGGCCAGTTCGATTTCCTTTGCGACGCTGACCCCGTCCTTGCTGATCCGCGGCGCGCCGTAGGCCCGTTCGAAAACGACGTTGCGTCCCTTGGGTCCAAGCGTAACCTTCACGGCATCGGCCATGATATTTACGCCCCGCAGCAAGCGCTCGCGGGCATCCTCACCGAACTTTACATCCTTGGCAGTCATGGTCGTGTCCCCCATGCGAGCGGGCCGGCGGTCCCGGCCGCCTGTGCGATCAAGAGAGGCGGTGCCGCGTCCTGGGCAAAGCGGACGGCCCGGTGATCGATTGTGGTCGTGGTCTCCTGCCATGCGTCCGCGATCTCGCCGGCTGTCTCTGATTGATTTGTCTTGCCGGCTGAGGCGACACCGCCGAACGCCGCGGCCTGATCGGCAACGGCGCGTACGATTGGACGGGCATTAAACGGGTGGTGCACCATGGCCACACCTTCGTTGCGGCGAGGCTTGGAGACAATGCCGACGCTAGCGGCAAGCGCCGACAGCCTCATTGATCCACGTCAACAGGCGGACGCCAATGCGGACGACCCGGCAACTGCTCGGCTGCGTGGTGCCGCCGCCGGTCGTGTGTGCAACGGGGAGTCGCGTCCGGTCTTCGGCTACTGCTGGATCCAGGGCAGGCCGGCGACCTTCCAGCCGTTCTTGATCCCACGGCGTTTCGCCTCGTTCAAATCGCCCTCGAAACCGTCGGAGACATTGTAGCAGGGGCCAAATCCCGCAGCGGTCAGCGCCACGGCGGCATCGCGCGACCGCACGCCCGAACGACAGATCATCAGCAACGGCCGGTCGCGTTCCACCCCCTCCGCCTCGAGGTGCGACACGAAATCCCGGTTGATATCCATGCTCGGCCACACCTTCCACTGTACGCACACGACGGTGCGGCCGAGGCGCGAGATATCCGGCAGCCCGACATAAACCCATTCGGCAACCGTCCGCACATCGATCAGCATGGCGTCCGGATCCTCTTCGAGAAAGCGCCAGGTTTCGGCCGCCGTCAGGTCGCCCTCGTACCCCTTGTTGAACAGCACAGTCTTCCCCAACCGGTCATTTATCGCCGGCATGATGCCGCCACGCGGCCGTCGGGTCCAGCCCGGATCGTGTCCAATCCGCGGAAATCGCTAGGGCCTCGATACATAAACAATGAAAGAGTGCCGCAAGTCGCGCGCCGGCCGCGTCGTATGACATGCCTTCTGGCTGGGTGGCACGTCCGTTGCGTGCGGCATGGCGCAACATGTGTATGAGGCAGCCAATCTGTTTCGGACGATCGGGGAATGTGCCAGATCCGGCAAATCCCAGGGAAAGATATTGCGGATCAGAAGATTGCCGCGACGACCCAAATGGGGCATAAATGTGTCAAAAGAATGGAATTCGCATTGCCGATGGCCTTTGTCTGAACCACGACAAAAGACGGCGGGTGGGGAATCGCCGCAATATACAACGGGCTAACCGGGGCTAAGCGATGGACGTCAAGGGGAGAGCAAGCCAGAGAAGACTGGGCGTGTGCGCTGTCGCCGCGGCGCTGGTCCTGGGTGCGTGCTCCGCATCGCCTCTGACCGCCGGGCCGACGGCCGAGGAGCTGCGCGTTGCGCTCGCGCAGTCTTTCGTCGCCGACCACGACGTTCCCCATCGCCAGTCCCTTGCAGAGGCGGCGACGGCGGCCGGCCATATTCTCCATACGGTTTACCAGACGCGGGATTTCAAGCCGATCTGGGTCGGGCCGGGCGGGGCCAATGAACGCGGGCTCCTGTTGTTGAAACGGCTTTCGGACGCAGGCAGCGATGCGCTGAACCCCGAGCGATACGGCCTCCAGAAGATCCTCGATCCGCTGGCTGCCGGCGACGCGGATGCGCTTGCCTCCGCAGAGCTGTACTTCAGCCGCGCGCTGATGCGATATGCCGCCGACCTGCAGGGTGCGCGCGAAGGCGATGCGGCCATCATCACCGCCGCCGGCTCGGCCATGGATTTCAGCGACTACCTCGACTCGCTGATACCCCGGGATCCGGCGTACCGACGCCTGCGGGCCGCCATGGCGCTGTACCGTGGCATCGCATCCGAGGGCGGCTGGCAGACAATCCCGGCCGGCACGATGCTGCGTCGCGGGATGACCGATCCGCGGATCCTGCTGCTGCGGCACAGGCTGGGGACGACCGGCGATCTGGCCGCCCCGGCAGCACGGGCCGAATCAGAGGTGTTCGACGAAGCGGTGGAAGCCGCACTGCGACGGTTCCAGGATCGCCACGGCCTGCAGGTCGACGGCATGGCCGGACCTCTCACTGTCGAAGCCCTCAACGTTCCGGTGGAAGTGCGGATTGCGCAGATCGCAAGGAACCTGGAGCAACGCCGCATCGATACGGCGGGATACGGCGAGCAGGCCGTCGTGGTCAACATCGCGGCACAGGAACTGGTCATGATCGACGGCGGCGCGGAGGTCCTCAGGAGCCGGACCATAATCGGTCAACCGGACTGGCAGACGCCGCTCCTTAGCAGCCAGATCAGAGCCATCGAGATCAACCCGACATGGACCGTGCCGCGTAAGATTGCGCTCGATGAAATCCTGCCACAGGCTCGTGAGAACAGTGCGGAGTATTTCGGCAAGCGCGGGTACCGGCTGTTCGACGCCGAGATGCGCCAAATAGACGCCACCACCATCGAGTGGGAGCGGATCGGCGACAACTACATGCCCTATGTCCTGCGCCAGGACGCCGGCGAGCGAAATGCGCTGGGCCGCGTCAAGTTCCTGTTCCCCAACGGGCAGGACATCTATCTGCATGACACGCCCGGCCGTGCCCTGTTCAAGCGGGCGACGCGCACCTTCAGCCACGGCTGCGTGCGGGTCGAGAAAGCCCACGACCTGGCGATCCTGCTGCTGCGGATTGGCTCCGGCTGGGACGCGGCGGATTACAGGAAGGCCCTGTACAGCGGCAAGACCACGCGGGTCAGGCTCAATCGACCCGTGCCACTGTTTCTGGTCACCGTCACCGCCTGGGTCGAGGAAGACGGGACCGTTCAGTTCCGCAATGATCCGTACCAAAGGGAAACGTTAAATATTAACAAAATCAAACCTGGGGGCGCCTTGGGTAACGTCTTGTAAACCTTTTTTCCCGATAGTGACTCCGATGGGGCCGGCAATAAAACCGGTTGACCAGCACGCGTTTATAGCTAGCATCGGGGTCGATGGTGTCGGAAGGATCGTTTCCGGGAATTTCAGATAGCCAGGCGGCCGGCGTTGGCCGCCGCGCAGTATTGCGCCTCGGTGTCGCGGCGCTTGCCACTGCGGCCGCCAGCCCTGCGCTCGCGCACACCAGGCGGCTGCCCGCGCGGGCGGTGGCGCTGCGCAACCTGCATACGGATGAATTCGTGCGCGCGACCTATTGGGTGGATGGCGCATGGCAGCCGGACGGACTGCGCGAGATTAACCGTGTCCTGCGCGATTTCCGGACCGACGATGTCATCCGGATGGACCCGGGCCTGATCGACCTGATGCATCGGCTCGCCAAGGTGGTGGGCACGGACGCACCCTTCGAGATCATTTCCGGCTACCGTTCGCCGCGCACCAATGCGCAGCTTGCCGGCCTGAACGCGGGCGTCGCCAAGAAGAGCCTTCACATGGAGGGCAAGGCGGTCGACCTGCGGGTGCCCAGCGTCAGCCTCGCAGACCTGCACCGGGCCGCGAAGTCGCTGCAGGCGGGCGGCGTCGGATACTATCCGCGAAGCGACTTTATCCACATCGATACCGGCCGAATCCGCTACTGGTAAATCGTCGCGGAATTGTGGGCACTTTTTTTCGGCTCAGTCGAGAACCGTTGCCTCGATCGGATCTCCCGCAGCAACGGCGGCGAGGTCCCGCACGTCCGTCTCGGCCCGCGCCCAAACATTGACCGGGGCGGCCAAGCGGATTTCATCGCCACGCGACACCGGGGTGCGGCCGAAGCCGATCGCGATGCTGTCCCCCTCGACCCAGAAAGCGATTTCCCCCGCCTCGACAACATCGCGGGCATCGGATTCGCGGTCGACCGCGACGGGCGCGGCGAAATAGACCTCCTCGCCCCAGGTTCGCGCCTCGCTGCGGAAGGGCAAGGCGGCCCATACCGCGTCGGCCGTCGGCGTATCGAGCAGGCGAGCGCGAACTTCAACCGAACCAATGACGAGCCGAATCAGGCGCATCAGACTCCTCCAAATGCCCACACTGGCCAACGTCTGGACGGTGTGCGCCCGTCGCCGCTTGCTGGCGGGCCTCAGTACCGTGGGGCAAGGCTAACACATCCGGATCTGGACGGGTCGTCGGAATTGCCCGATTGTTGCCGGGTGACCTACGAAGGGACCCCACTCGTTGATCGATCCTGACGACATTCCGGTCGAGCCGGGCGCCTACGCCATCCTGGTCGGGTTGTCCGCGCCATCGTTGCTCCGGATACCGCGTTTCGCCGGCCTCACCCTCCCGTCCGGCCGGTATGCCTACTGTGGAAGCGCCTACGGTCCCGGGGGGCTGCGCGCACGAATCGCCCGCCATCTGCGGCGTCGCAAGGTGACCCGCTGGCACGTCGACGGGTTGACCCAGCTGGGTGAGATTCAGGGCGTTTCCGTGCGTGTCGGCGGCAACGAGTGCGACCTCGTTGTGGCCTTCGCGTCGTGCGGTGCAACGGTTCCGCTGGCCGGCTTCGGCAGCTCGGACTGCCGCCGCTGTCACGCCCATTTGCTGGCGTTGCCAGCTGGGCTGGATATTTCTGTGTGCGATGCGGTGGTGAATCTTGGACCGGCGACCGCCACACCGGTATAAGAGCTGCCGTCCTTGCCCGTGGAGAGACCCTGCATGCGCGCCGTCATCATACCGGTCACGCCGTTCCAGCAGAACTGTTCGCTCCTGTGGTGCGACGAGACGATGCGCGGCGCCGTGGTCGATCCCGGCGGCGAGATCGATCGCATTCTGGAAGTGGCCGCCGAGAAGCAGGTCGAAATCGAGCGGATTCTCGTAACGCACGGCCATGTCGACCATTGCGGCGGCGTCGCGGCGCTGCGGGCACGGCTTGGCGTTCCCGTCGAAGGGCCGCACGAGGCGGACAAATTCTGGATTGACCGCCTGGTCGAGGACTCGGCGCAGTGGGGCCTCGAGCCGACAAGCGTGTTCGAGCCGGATCGCTGGCTTGCAGATGGCGACACGGTCGGCTTCGGGAAGGTGGAACTTCAGGTGATCCACTGCCCGGGACATACGCCCGGCCACGTGGTTTTCTACGAGTCGAGGCAACGCATCGCGATCGTGGGCGATGTGTTGTTCGCCGGGTCGATCGGCCGTACCGATTTTCCCCGCGGCAACCATCAGGACCTGATTTCCTCGATCCGCGACAAGCTGTGGCCGCTGGGCAGCGAAGTCGCCTTCATCCCGGGGCACGGTCCGGCCTCCAGCTTCGGGCGCGAGCGCCAGAGCAATCCCTTCGTCGGCGACGCCGTACTCGGGCGGTAACGGGCACGCGACAACACCCTGCAGCGCCGCGATCGACGGATCCCCTGAACCGCGGGGGCAGACGGCGCCGGCAACCACGTCCTCGGCAAAGGCGAGCGACCGGCTCCCTCGATTTCCAGAAATCATCGCCACTGTGAGAAATGCCACAGCCCCGTTGACGGGATCGCGCCATGGTTCACTGCACGACAAATGTGGAATGGACGGCAACGACGCGAGTCTATGGGTGGATATCTCGCGTACTGGAAGACCCCGCGGAATGCCGCCCCGTCCATACCCACGTAATTCCGCCGGTGAGCGGCTGAGAGGGGAATGTGCGTTATGGCCCACCGGCGGGCCGGCAGGGTGTGCGGCCTTTGAGGGACGACCTGCGGGTGCGGGCGGTTCCTCCCAAGCCCCTGGGCCTGTACCCTGCCGGAACACCGAGGCGACCCGGGCAGGCGCGGGACCAGTCCGGGTCGCCGATTCCCCCACACGGTCGAGACTGTCTGCGGCTCGCAACGATCGGGCAGCTGGCGCGGACTTGACAAGCCGCCAGCGCCGGTCGTCAGATGAACTCTGCGGAATGGCGGATCGAGAGGTCAAGGATATGGCTCGCATCGGCAAGATCGCGCGCGAAGGCGCAACCGGCGAGGCGGAGCGGCTTTTCCAGGCTGCGGAGGCCCTGTTGGGGCGTGCGCCGAATTTCTATCGCTACCTCGCGAATGCGCCGCTCGTCGCCAAGATGCTGCTGCCTTTCAACGCAGTGCTCCAGCGCCAGGGCGGCGGCAGCGTACTGCCCGCCCGGATCAAGGAGATGGTCGTCATCAAGACCAGCGCCGTGAACGGCTGCGCCTATTGCTATGCGCACAACACCTCGCTCGGCATGGCGGCCGGCATTACCGAGGAGCAGGTGCGGGCAATCGATTCCGACGACTACATGGACTCGACGCTGCTCAGTCCGCCCGAGAAGGCTGCGGTGCGGTGGGCCGAACACGTCACGCGGAACACTGCAAGCGAACGGGACGACGTGTTCGCCGATTTGCAAGCCCATTTCGACGATGCCGAAATCGTCGAACTGACGCTGATCTGCGGCATGTTCAACATGTTTAACCGCTTCATGGATTCGCTGCGGATTCCTCTCGAGCCGCAAGACGAGATCGACAAGATCAAGCGCTCGCTGAACCTCGACCCCGAAAACGTGCGTGCCTATTTCCAGACCGTTCTGGACAACTGGCCGGATGAATTCCCGACTCCGGTTGCAGAGGCGGCAGAATAGGTCGGTTAACCGACGACCGGAACACCGTCCCCCTGCAGGGACGGCGATCGGACGTCCGACGAGCCCGCGACGGCCGGAAACCCGATCACCCGGGCGGCCGGAAGCAGCAACACATAGCAAATGGCGCCCAGCGCCATCGTGGTTCCAATCCCGAATGCGATGCTGCAGCCCACTGCGAAGATCGATGCCAGCACGCCGCTTCCACCGTTGATGCCCCAGAACCATGGCGTCGGTTTGCGGCTGTAGGCCGCGATGATGCGCATGCCGGCCGGAAAGGCGAAGCCCATCAGCAACCCGGCCGGCAGGATAATCGCCACGCTTGCCAGTCCCCGCACCGACAGCGGGCTGCTGTCGAACGCCAGCAGCAAAGGCGGCAGCCAGTATAGCTGCGAGAGGATGTAGCCGCTTGTCACCAGGACCCAGAGCATGAACCGCCTTGGCCGCTCGATCGCCAGGTAGTCGGACAGCAGGCTGCCGACACCCGTTGAGACGATCAGCGAGAACAGGACGATGCTCAACGAATAGATGGGATGTCCGAGAAACACGCTGAAGCGCTGCAGAAAGGCGATCTCGACCAGCATGAATCCGATGCCGATCAGCATGAAGTAGGCGGTTCCGCCTCCTGCCAGCCGGACGCCGACATCCCGCAGTGCGGGGCGCAGCGGAACGATGATCGCAGTCACCACGAGGGCAAGCGAGATGAAGAACAGCATCACAAGCGTGGCAGTGGCGAACAGATTGCCGGCGGTCACACCGTAAGGCCGCACAGACGCCGCCACCGCGGCCACCTTGAAGGCGCTGTAGAGGGGCAGCTGGTTGAAGAAGAACGGCCGTTCGTCGGTTGGCGCCGTCAGGTCCAGAGGCAGGTTGCGCACGACGGATGCGAGCTCGGCCCGGCCGCGGGCACGTGCGATCGTACCGAGCAGCTCGGAGGCCGGCATTTCACCGGGCGCCAGCAGCCGGTCGAACTGCAGGAACGCGGTCGCCGAATTGAGGGCCGCGAGCGCTTCGTCCGATAACCTGGATTTCGAGACGATGAGCGTCGCGACCTTCCCGGTCGCGGCCAGGTAGATGTGGTCGGCGGGGTTTTCGGCACCGGATTCCGCCAGCGCAGCAACTGCGAGGCTGACCATGCGGCCGGTTTCGGTGACGTGCTGTGGCGAGTACCAGCGGCTGACGGTGAAGACCCCATCGGATGCAAGTCGGCGCAGGAAGATCTGCCAGGCCTCGACGGTGTACAGGCCGTTCTCGCTCAGTGTGAAGGCACCGGCGCCGGTCGCCGCCCACGTGTCGATCAGGCTCATCTGGATCAGATCGAAAGTCTTGTCGCTGCGCGCGAACCAGCTTCGCGCCTCGTCGACATGCAGCGTTACCCCTTCGAGCCGGTTTACCCCGACGAACCGGCTGAACTGCGGGTCGTGCAACAGCAGATCTACGAAGGCCGGGTTGATCTCGACGCCGACGATCTCCTCAACGCCGAAGAAGCGGGCGCTCAAGATGTCGCGACCGCCGCCCACGCCGATGATGGCGGCGCGCCGCAGCCGCGGCAGGTGGTAGGCCAGGTTGGTGATGTCGTACTGCAGGAACTGCACGCGCGACAGGTCGCCCTCGATCCCGTACGCCGCCGTACCGGCATCGCCATCGATATTCAGCCGGCTCTGCGTGAGCCGCCAGTCACCGGCAAAGAACGCCGGTGACGGACCCCACATCTGCGGCACGTCGAACTCCGGCTTTTTCGCGATGACACGCGAGAAGGAATTCCACGTCTCGTACCATGGCAGGTCCACGAGTTGCAGTTCGTCCTTGGCAAAGATCGGGTACAGGCCGCGATGGGTCTTGTCCAGGCTGTTGATCGCGGCCACGGTGACCAGCATCGTTACCCAGATGCGCCGCCGTTTCAGGACGCGTGCCAGCATCGGCAGTACCGGCGGTTCCGCCTCGACGCCTGACAGCGAGAACAGGACCGATCCTGTGGCGGCGACGACAGCGGTCCAAAGAACCGCCGACGGGCCGTTGACCGCATTCAGGAGGAGCAGCACCCCCAGGCATCCGACCGCCGCGCCAACCAGATCGACACCATAGACGCGGCCGACGGGGTAGGGACTGCGGGTCAGCGCCAGGCTGACGACCACGCCGGAAAAGAAGAACGGGACGGACAGGCTGACCGCAAGTTGGGTCCAGGTCACAAGCGTCGTGACCGAGGGCTGGATGCCCGGTGCGAGCGTCATCTGGAAGGCGAGGGCCAGGGCGGTACTGATCGCGAATGCCGCGCTGTAATGGGCGAGGTCGAACGGCAGCGTCCGTTCGGTGAATCGGTCGCCTCGCAGATACACCCACACGGCGCCTGCGGTGAGGCCGAACATGGCCGCGCTGATAACGAAGAACGCCAAATGGTACCATGCGACGACCGACAGGATTCGGGTCTGGATCAGCTGCAGCATCAACGTCGCAGCCGTGACGCAGAACACACCCCCGTAAAAGAAAAAATCCTTCGCCGTTCTGCTACCCGCCATTCTGACGAAGCCCATTTCAATTCAGTGAAGAGGCGGGCAACTCTAAATGCCATGTCTTAATTTATTTTAAAGCACGAGTGGTCTGCGGCCGTTTGTTCGGCCGGACATGCGCCATGTTGACGATCGCTGCCGGGGGCAACTGCGTTACCCACATTGTGTGCCGTCTTTTGCGGATGGGGGGCGAATCGCCAGCGCCGTTACTCGACATGTCGTCACCAGCGCCGACGCAGCCGCAATTCGACGTGCGGCTGGATCGACTCCCGGCAATGTTGCCACCGTGCCGAGCGTTCGGCCTTTGCGGCCAACGCCGGGCAGGTAAGCGTTCGCCTTAGCGCTGGGCGGCCGGCGCGGATCGATCAAGCCACGGCGGCAGGATCCGCGTAAGGACAAAGAGCAAGACCAGCGGGCCGATCAGGGCGGTCAACGTTACCAGCAAACCTTCGCGTCCCAGGAAAGGCACGTGATAGTAAAGCAGCCCCTTCATCGTCTTGGCGATTTCCTGGCCGCTGATGACGACGTTCCAGCGCATCAGATATACCTGCAGCAGGACCAGGAGACCGCAGATAAACGAAACGGTGATGAAGGTCTTGCCGCGGATCTTGCGGAACACCATCACGGTGATCAGGATGATCGGCAAGATGGCTCCGACGCCGAACTGGAACACGAAGAAGCGGTAGAACAGATCGTGGCCCACATAGTGCAGGATGATATCAATGCCTTCCTTGCCCTTGTAGACGAGGGTCGCGAATTCAACGCCTTCCAGAAGCAGCGTGAACATCATGAATCCCCACAGGGCGTACACAAGCCCGCGCACGCAGGTTTCATCGATCGGCACCCTGCGGATCTTCGAGATTGTGATGTAGAGGACGATCAGCAACGCGACGCCGGAAATGATTGCCGAAAACAGAAAGACGGCGGGCATCATGTCCGATCCCCACCATTCCCTGGACTTCAGCGACGCGAAAACAAAACCGACATAGCCATGCAACCCGTGGGCCGCCGGGATACCGATGACGGCGAGCGCGAACATGAATTTATGGTCGATAGTGCGTGCTCTTTCGGAGACATCGTCCGACCAAAGTGAAAGCGCACGATAAAACTGTCTCGCCAGTCCCGTCGCGTTCTGGCCGTACCTCACGATGTCGACCCGGTAGACGAACCAGATCTCCAGCATCAGCAATATCACATAGAACAGGGCGAAATAACCGAAGGCGACGAAGGCGGACGTGATATGGGGCGTTATCATCGCGTTGAATGCGCGCTCCGGATGGCCCAGATGCATCAGCAGCGGGAATGGCACGAAGATCATGAAAGACAGTGCCGACAAGAGCGCCAGGCGGGAGACCGGTCGGAACTGCTGCATCCCGAAGACATGATAGAAGCTCGAAACCGTAAAGGCGCCCGCGACGAGGCCGGTCAGGTCGGGGTAGACGACGATCATCACCGTCCACGGGAACACCGTCTCGTTGGGATAGACGTAGCCGGTGTACGGGGCGACGTGAAACAGCGGTTCCATCACGATACATCCTTGTCGAGGCCGATGTAGAAGCAGGTCGGCGCGTTGCCGGTTTCGGGTTTGAGGACCTGCACCCGATTATCGCGGATGAACTTGCTGATCGCGCTGTCCTTGTCATTCAGGTCACCGAAGATCCGGGCGCCGGTCGGGCAAACCTCCACGCAGGCCGGCATCAGCCCCTTGGTGATCCTGTGGTAGCACCATGTGCATTTCTCGGTGACCCGCTTCTCGTAGTTGAAGAAACGGGCGCCATAGGGGCAGGCCTGGACGCAGTACTGGCAGCCGATGCAGTGCTCGTGGTCGATCAGCACCGCGCCGTCCCTGGTCTTGTAGGTGGCCCCAGTCGGGCATACCTGGACGCAGGATGGGCGGGCGCAGTGATTGCAGATCTTCGGCACGAAGAACGCTTTTTCGATCTTCTCGTCCTTGTACCGGTTGTCGAACCGGTATTCGGCTCCCGAGCCCGAGGCGGCGATGTTCTGTGGATCGGCCTGGCTGTCGACCCGGGCCGTCTCCTCGCCTTCAAGGTGGACGTATCGTTCGACCCAGGTACGGAAATGGTGGGCGTCCAGGGAGACGCCATTCTCGGCCTTGCAGGCTTCGACGCATCGCAGACAACCAATGCAGCGGTATGTGTCGATGCCGTAGGCCCAGCGATGCTTGCTCCAGTCGTAGCCCTCGACAGGCCCCGCGACCGCGCGGTTTGCGGTGTTCGCCCGGGCTTTGCCGATGCTCTTCGCACCGACCAGGGCGGCAGCGGCAACCGCGACCTTGCCCGCGCTACGAAGAAACTTGCGTCGTGTGGAGCGTGTGTTGTCGCTCTTGTGCTTCATCGTCTGCCCTCATGATGTGCCGTGATTTCCGGGAGAAGCCGCGCGAGTCCGACTACCGCCGCTCTGTCGAAGGTCTCGGTCGGCAACCCGCTGTCCTCCCTGCCCTCGTCGCCGCGAAGTCACTGTGCTGCCCCGCCCCGAAGCGAGGCGTAATATGCTGCGAGTTCGGAAATTTCCGCGTCGCTGAGCGATTCCGCGATGGTGTTCATCATCGGGTTTTGCCGCGCGCCGGACCTATAGTCGTGCAACTGAGTGGCAAGATAGTCCGCATCCATTCCAGCCAGCGGCGGAAAATTCCCGACGCCGAGACCATCCGGCCCGTGGCATCCCTCGCATGCCGACGCTGGGCCGGCCTCCGCACCCGCCTTGGCACCTTCGATTGCAGGTGAATGTGGGTTATGACACGTGACGCACTGTTCGTCGCCGGCGTGTTCGCTGACTACGATCTGGGGCTGTGCCGCCGGCCGTGCCGGCATTTTTTCATGACAGAGCGTGCACAGCCGGACCGAATCAGACGGAATCGGCAGTTTGCCGCCGTCAAGGGGATGCTCGCCCGCTGCGCCATGGCATACCTCGCACTTCACCGTCTTGTGGACGCCCGCCGTCCAGTCGGCGTGCGGTTCCTCATGACACGCCTCGCAGTAGTCGGGTCCTTGGAATTTGGGAGTGTCGGCAGCGATCTCAGCGACCGAATCGCCCCGATAATGGCCAAATTCGTAAAAAGAATCCGGTGTAAGAATTATCGCCGCAGCGATTGCCACAACGACAAAGCCCACCATCAAGAGAAGGAGCCGCAAGATGTGAGTCGGCATATTAGACATCCGCCGTTTTATTGGTTGCTTGCTGATTTATATAGGCGCGCTTTGATTGCGTATTGATCTAGATCAAGCCGATTGGACGCCTTCATTTTAAAACCACCGACTCCAACGCACGGCCGCTATACGTTTCGCGCTTACTCGATCACACCCTGCGGCATTTCGTCTCGCTTGATCGTTGCCGCAGGAATGCCGACCGGCCTGATCCTCTTGGTCGCGCTATTGCCGCAAGCCACAGCTCTTCGGAGTTCTACCAGTGCAGGCATGACGACGGTGCAGCACGAACGAACAATGATTGCATCCCGAACCTGTTTGCGGTGGCTCAGGATGTGACTACGGCCCGCTCGCATCCCCGTCACAATCCGCAATGGAAGTTCGATTGACATGTGACTGTCAGTCGCCTCGGCTCGCTGCCGTGCCTTGGCTACGATGAACCCCGTGGGGGCGCTGTCTGCGCCTGCCCCGCCTGCAGCCGCAACGCCGAAATCACGGAAGGCTTCATATCCGTGTTGTTTAGGGACTCAACTTGACGTGGATCAAAGATTTTGCAGATAAGCCATGAACTAATCCGCACCGATTTTCATTGCTGCCTGTTCGTCAGGATATTGCGTCGCCTGTTCGCGCAGCGGAGTCCCTCACAATGCGTCCTCTGGTTATTTCGTCGTTTGTTCTTGTTATCGCTGTTCTTCTTGCGTTCGCGCCGCCCTTCGGCTGGTTGGATGCCGCCTATGCGCAGACGGCGACCAGCGGCGAACCCAACGAAGAGTTGATGGACAACGAAATCTGCCTCGACTGCCACGGGATGGAGGACTTCACCTCGGAAACCCCGAGCGGCGAGGTCCGTCAGCTGCACATCTCGCCGGATCGCTTCGGCGGCAGCGTGCACGGCAAGCGTTTCTGCGTCGAGTGTCACAAGGACATCACCGAGATTCCGCATCGCGAACTCGTCGACCGGAAAGTGGGGTGCGTGCAGTGCCATCGCAGCCTGTGGGACAAAGCACAACGGGAAGGCAGGACCACGGAGATCGCGCGCCTCGGTGAAGTTGTGCAGCAGATCGACAGTTACATGAGCTCCGTTCACGCGCGTCCCAACATCGAGGACCAGTCACGCACCAATGCGACCTGCTACGACTGCCACAACGCGCATTACATCACCCCGATCGAAGCCGAGGTGGGCGCGTTGTCGCGGTTGCAGATCCCCGACATCTGTGGCCGCTGCCATACGGAGGTGGAGGCCGCCTACTTCACGTCGGTGCACGGCAAGGAGGTCGCGCTCAACGCAAATCCCTACGCGGCCGTGTGCATCGACTGCCATACCACGCACACCATCGACTCGCCCGCCGGCGACACGATGCGGCTGACAATCACCAAGAACTGCGGCAACTGCCACGACCGGCAGTACGAAACCTACACAGGCACGTATCACGGCCAGGTCAGCACGCTGGGCTACGCCTACACGGCGAAGTGCTTCGACTGCCACGGCTACCATGAGATCCAGCGGGTCGACGACGCGGCCTCCATGGTGCATGCGAATAACCGCCTCGACACCTGCCGGAAGTGCCACGCCGACGCGACCAAGGGGTTCGTGTCGTTCCAGCCGCACGGCAACACCAGCGATTTCGCGCGCTATCCCTATATGTGGATCGCAGCGAAGTTCATGATCGCGTTGCTGCTCGGTGTGTTCGCCTTCTTCTGGACGCATTCCGCGCTGTGGTTCTATCGCGAGTACAAGGACCGGAAGGACGGCAAGAACAAGCTTCACGTCCAGACCGACCAGATTCCGGAACTCGCGGGCAAATACATCCGCCGCTGGCCCCTGCTCTGGCGCGTCGCCCATCTGCTGCTGGCGATCGCCGTGATGACGCTGGTGCTGACCGGCACCTCGGTGCTGTATGCGGATACCGGTTGGGCGCGCGTCGTCATGAGGATCATCGGCGGCCCTGAGGTTGCGGCGATCGCCCATCGCGTCGCCGCCGGAACCTTCATCGTCCTGTTTTTCGGGCATCTGGCGTATTTCTTCATCTTCGTCCTGATGAAAAACTGGCGGGAGTTCAAGTTCTTCGGGCCGCATTCCCTGGTGCCCAATCTGCAGGATCTGCGCGACGTGGTGGACATGTTCAAATGGTTTTTCGGGCAGGGGCCGCGGCCGGTATTCGACCGTTATTCCTACTGGGAGAAGTTCGACTACTGGGCGCCGTTCTGGGGCATGGCGGTCATCGGCATCAGCGGCGCGATGATGTGGTTTCCGGCGGTGACGGCTTCGGTCCTGCCCGGCTGGGTGTTCAATGTCGCGACCATCGTGCACGGCGAGGAGGCGTTCCTGGCTGCCGTGTTCCTGTTCTCGGTCCACTTCTTCAACGTGCATTTCCGGCCCGACAAGTTCCCGCAGGATATCGTCATGTTCACCGGCGTCATGCCGCTGGAGGAGTTCAAGCACGAGCACACGCTGGAATACCGGCGTCTCGTCGAGACCGGTGAGCTGGAAAAATACCTCGTTGATGCCCCGTCGGCGCCGATGACCACGTTCTCCAAGATCCTGGGGGCGACCTTGATCATAATCGGGCTGACGCTCCTGGCCCTGGTCCTTTACGGATTCTCGCAGCATGGAGTTGTCTGAAGGCGAAGCCTGCATATTGCATAGAGCCATTCATGGCAGCTAAGCTCAATCAGGATCGTGGTGTCGTGTACGTGCAGTTGCGCGGCGGGCGCGCTGTCTTGTTCGATCTTGTTTCGATTGGAGACCGGTAATGAGATTCTTAGCGTTGAGTATCGTGCTCGCCTTGGCATTGGTCGGCTGTGAGGAGGAAGAGGCCGCCAAACCGGCCGACCTCTCCGCCGGCAAGGCGATCGCGGAGACGCGATGCATCGGATGTCACGGCTTGGACGGCAAGGGGAAGGCCCACGGCATTCCGCATCTTGCCGCACAGGTGGAGGCGTACCTGCTCGAATCCCTTCACGCGTATGATGAGGGGGTGCGGACCCATGCGGCGCTGCGGGACCTGACCCACGAGTTGAGCCCGGCCGACTTCCGCAACATCGCCGCCTATTACGCCAGCCTGCCGCCGCTGCCGCCGGCCGAGACGGCGCCGGAGGATGTTTTGTCACCCTACGAGAAGGGGAAGGCGGCGGCCGCCGCCTGCGCCGACTGTCACGGCGAGGACGGCAACAGCACGACGCCGGGCATTCCCAGCCTCGCCGGTCAGCAGCCGATCTATTTCGTCAACGCGGTTCGCGCCTACCTCGACGGTCGCCGCGACAAGCCGTCGATGGCGATGTTGCGTGCGCTCGACAGGATCGATCTGGAGAGTCTGGCGTTCTACTACGCGTCCCAGACCCCGGCGGTGCGCAAGCCGGCGCCCTTCGGCGACCCGGCTGCCGGTGAGCCGCTGACCGCTGGCTGCGGCGGTTGCCACGGCGCCGACGGCGTGAGCACCGACGCGGCGACGCCCACGCTGGCCGGCCAAGACCCGCAATATCTGGTCAGCGCCATCAAGGCCTACCGAGACCGGTCGCGTCATCACGAAATAATGCGCGACGAAAATACCGATGAAGAGATCGAGAACATCGCGGCGTTCTATGCCGCGCAGGGCTCGAAAGCGGCCGAGGGCGGGCCGGTAACCGTGGAGGAGCTGGCGGCGAAATGCGACCGTTGTCACGGGCCCGACGTGGACAATCCCGCCTTGACGATCCCCAAGATCAGCGGCCAGGACAGGGTCTATTTGGTCATGTCGCTGCGCGCTTACCGTGACGGCCGGCGCGGCAGCTCGATGATGCACAACATGAGCCTGCCCTACAGCGAAACGCTGATCGAGAGCGTCGCCACCCTGTACGCGAGCCAGCCCGCCCGATAGCATGCGCGCCGGCGTTTGCGCCGCCCGATGGCGCGTGGGCTAGGCATCGGGACCTCGCATCAGCGGCGCAGTACGCGACGCCTACTTGGCCGGTTGCCGCGCGTAATACGCCGCGAGTTTTGTGATGTCCGATTCCGCCATTAGAAAGGACATCGCCTGCATCGCCGAACTCGGCCGTTCGCCGCCGTGGTACAACTTCAGGGTTTTCACCAGATATGCCTCGTCCTGGCCGGCCAAGATCGGAAACCGCGGGTCTTTACTGCGGCCTTCCGGGCCATGGCAGCGGTTGCAGCGTGAAACCCATTCCTTGATGGTCAGCGGCTTGCGCAGGGGGAGCGCTATGGGCTCCTTGCTCGCGTAGTACGCCGCCATATTCTTGATGTCCGATTCCCGAAGCGTGGCGACCGCCTCGCGCATCACGTCATGGGCCCGGCTGCCGTCCTTGTAGGCCTGCGCCGACGCCGCCAGGTACTCCGCATCCAGCCCCGCGAGGCGTGGCGTCTTGGGATCCTTGTTGTTCCCGTCGTCGGCGTGGCAACCGGCACAGGGCGCGGTAACGGCCCGACCGGCAAAGGCATCGCCCTCAGCCGGCGACTCCGCCCGCTTTGGTATCATCGCCGCATAATAATAGGCAATGTCCTCGATTGCGCTCTCCGTAAGCGGCTCGGCGAAGATCTGCATTTCCTCGTTATTGCGCTGTCCTTCCTTGTAGGCGCGCATCGCGTTGATCAGGTAGGTCACGTGCTGTCCGGCCAAGCTCGGCATGCCGGGGATATCGGAATTGCCGTCTTCCCCGTGGCAGCCGGCGCATTCGGCCGTGGCCTCCCTGACCGCCGCGAAGGGGTCTTCCTCCGGCGGCAGCGGCGCGGCCGTCTTGCGTGGGATCTGGCTGAACGGCTTCAGACTCGCATAGTAGGCAGCGACATTCGCCATGTCGGATTCGTCCAGCCCATCGACGACCTTGTGCATCGTCCGATTGCGTCTTTCGCCCCTCTTGTAGATCGACAGGCCGGCCCAGATGTAGTTGGCATGCTGACCGGACAGATGGGGGGTCCCGGGCGTCTTGCTCATGCCGTCGAGGCCGTGACACGTAGCGCAACGGGCGCTGGCGACCGTTTTGCCTGCCTCGGCGTTGCCGGCTGGTGGCGCCTCGTCTTGCGGCCATGCCGCGTTCGCCATGAGCATCCCCGTCAGGCTAACCGCAGTAATCAGAATTGCCGTACGTCTCATCACACATCCTCGGAACGTTCTAAGAGCGGCCACTCTACGCCGCGTCGACATGAGCGCAGCCCGTGAGGCCACCTGTCATATAGTCGTCGCGTCAACGGGCTGCTTCTTGGCCGTATATTTGTAGAACCAGATCTGGTACATCGACACGATCCACTGGAACGCGAAACTGATCCCCATCAGAGCTCCAGCGCCGATGACGACCAGCGCGAAGCTCGGATGCAGCTTTGTCAGATACCAAGACGCAATATCGAGAACGATGGCAAGGAATGGCACTGCGACGACCACCGATTTGATCCAGACCGGCCGGAAGAATGCGTGGCTGAAGATCAGCCCCATAATGAAGAAGATGAAGGTAAGCCCGAACATGTGGATGTGCGAGACGCGGACGAGCGTGAAGATGTCCATTCCGGTATCGAGCTGCGCCTCTTCGGATACCTCATGATATCCATTGAGATTCGGGATATGGGGATTGCTTCCATCATGACAGGCGATACAGCGCCGGTCGAAGATCGGCTTGATTCGATCCTCGTATTCCCTCTCATCCAGCCCTCGGCGTACCCAGCCTATGATATCGCCCCGCTCATTCGTCGGCAGCATGCCGGACATCGGACCCATCATGGCTGATTCCAGCTTGGTTGCATCCTTTTGGCCGCTATAGGCTATCGCGATGTCCTGTATCGA
>JBFIFO010000068.1:0-18307 GCA_041602815.1 Alphaproteobacteria bacterium
CCTGCCGGTCGGGCTGATCGGCGCCTCGGCCATGTGGTCCGGCACGATCAACGCGCAGACCGCCTGGCTACCGGTGTTCCGCGGCCTCGCCATGAAGCCGTTCCTCGGCGAGACGCTCTATGTCGGCACCGCACGGGGCAAGTTCGACGGCGACGGCAAGCTGACCGACAGCGCCGTGCGTGACCGCCTCACCCACTGGATGGCCGGCTTCGCCGCCTTCGTTGCCGCCGAGAGCAAGCGCGGCTGAATTGTCGGGGTCGGACATGGGCCATGCAAACATAATCGTCATTGCGAGGCACACAGCGCCGCGGCAATCCAGAGATGCGGGACAGACTGGATTGCTTCGCTGCGCTCGCAATGACGGCGGCTGTATTCGGGAAGGCCAGCGCTTTCCCGCAATGCAAGGCGAACCGCGATGATCTTCCGCCAGCTGTTCGACCCGCAGTCGTCCACCTACACCTATCTCCTGGGCGATCCGGCGACGCGCAAGGCGCTGCTGATCGACCCGGTGTTCGAGCAGGCGCAGCGCGACGCGGCGCTGATCGGCGAGCTCGGGCTCGACCTTCTGTACACGCTCGACACCCATGTCCACGCCGACCACGTGACCGGGGCGTGGCTGCTGAAGATGCGGCTCGGCAGCGCCATCGCGGTGTCGGCGGCGGGCGGGGCCGAGGGCGCCGATCTGTACCTGGACGACGGCGACACGGTGGCGTTCGGCCGGCGCCGCCTCAGGGCGCTGGCGACGCCCGGCCACACCGACGGCTGCCTGACCTACGTGCTCGACGACGAGAGCATGGCGTTCACGGGCGATGCGCTGCTGATCCGCGGCTGCGGCCGCACCGACTTCCAGCAGGGCAGTCCCTACCGGCTCTACCGCTCGGTGCACGAGAAGCTCTTCCGCCTGCCGGCGCACTGCCTCGTCTACCCGGCGCACGATTACCGCGGCCTGACCGTGACCAGCGTCGAGGAGGAACGGGTGCACAACCCGCGGCTCGGCGGCGACATCGGGGAAGACGACTTCGCCGGCTACATGAAGAATCTCGGCCTCGCGCACCCGAAGCAGATCGAGGTCGCGGTGCCGGCCAACATGGCGTGCGGCCGGCCGGAAGACGAGAGCGCCGCCGTCGGCGGCCCCGACTGGGCGCCGCTCACCTTCACCTTCGCCGGGATCTGGGAGATCCAGCCGCACTGGGTGGAGGAGCACCACCGCGCGGTGCAGATCGTCGACGTGCGCGAGCCCGACGAGTACGACGGCCCGCTCGGCCGCATCGCCGGATCGCAGCTGATCCCGCTGGGCGAGCTCGAGCGGCGCGCCGGCGAGCTGGCCCGGGACCGGCCGGTCGTCACCGTGTGCCGCGCCGGCGCCCGCTCCGCGCAGGCGACGGTGATCCTGAAGAAGGCCGGGTTCGAGTATGTCGCCAACATGGCGGGCGGCCTGCTGCGCTGGCGCGCCCAGCGCCTGCCCATCGAGGGCGCGAAGGATTAGCGCGGTGGCCTGGCCCGTCATCTTCGCAGGCGTGAGCGGCGCAATCATGGTGGCGATGGGGGCCTGGGCATCGCACAGCGGGGTCGGCGAGATCGCGCGCGGCTGGCTTGCGACCGGCGCGCAGTACGGGTTGTGGCACTGTATCGCGCTGTTGGGCATCGCCGCGCTTGCCGCCCGCGTGCGGCCGAGCCGGCTGCTCACCGCCAGCGCCCTCCTGTTCGCCGCCGGCATCGTGCTGTTCAGCGGCAGCCTGTTCGCGCGGGCGCTGTTCGCCCTCGACTGGATCGCGCCGGCAACGCCCGTCGGCGGCCTGTTTTTCATTGCCGGCTGGCTGCTGCTCGCGGCGCATGGCGTCAAGCGCTATCTCGACGGCGACCGGGCATAACACCCGAGAGTCCCGCGCGACCTCATCCTTCGAGACGGTTGCAACGCAACCTCCTCAGGATGAGGAAACAAAGGGTCGAGCCTCATCCGGAGGAGCCGCGAAGCAGCGTCTCGAAGGGTGAGGTCGCTCGCCGCCGGGCGACACTTTACCCATCCCTCAGCGCATACCAGCGATAGGCGGCGGCAAGGTATGCCCGGCGCAGCCCGGGAAACGGGAACCGGGGCGGCAGGCCGCGCATGGCGGCGGGCAGGTCCGCCTCGCCGGACTTGCCGGCGACCATGGCGGCGAGCTGGCGTCCGGCCCAGGGCGCGGTGTTGACGCCGTTGGCGTGGTAGCCGAAGCCGTAGAACACGGAGGCATCGTCCGCGAGCCGGCCGAGCGACGGCGCGAGGCTGCGGCTCATGCACACGAATCCGCGCCAGAAATGCTCGACTTCGACGTCGCGCCAGGCCGGGAATACCTCGCCGAACCGCCGCACCATCCAGTCGCGCATGCGCGCGCCGTCCGCCGGCGTGCCGGACAGGTCGCCGCGGGCGCCGAACAGGATCCGGTCGTCCGGCAGCTTGCGGTAGTAGAACAGGAGCTTGCGGGCGTTGATCAGCGGGCAGTCGGTGTGCCAGGACTGGGCCGCCAGCTCGGCCGCGGTCAGCGGCCGCGTGACGATGATGTTGGACAGGGCGGGGAGGATGCGCGCATCGAACGCGCGGTGCAGACGGTCGCGCATGTAGCCGTTGGCGGCGACGATCACCCGCCGCGCCCGCAGCGTGCCGCGGTCGGTGTGCAGCAGGTGGCTGTCGCCGTCGCGCAGCCAGCGGTGGACGAGGGAGGCCGGGTGCAGCACTGCGCCGTGCCGGGTTGCCGCCTGCGCCAGCCCGTGCGCGAATTTCAGGGGATGCAGCGCGAAGCCGACATGCATCTTCATCGCCCCGAACTGCTCCGTCGAGTCGTGGCCGACGGCGCGGAACTCCTCGGCGGTGTAGAGCGAGGTCTCGATGCCGAACAGCCCGGTCAGCGCCGAAGCGTACTCCCGCATCCCTTCGAGCGCCTGCTTCCGGTGCGCGACCTCGAACATACCGTCGCCGCACAGATCGCAGTCGATGCCGTTGTCCTCGATCAGCGCCCGGGTGAGGGCGATGCCGTCGAGCTGCGCGGCATAGAACCGCTTCGTCTCCGCGGCGCCGAAGCGGCGGGTCATCCCGGCGATCGACATCTTGGTCGCCGGCATGCAGGCGAAGCCGCCGTTGCGCCCCGACGCACCCCAGCCCATGCGCGGGCCGGCCTCCAGCACGGCCACCTCGATACCGTGGTCGCGGGCGAGGTGCAGCGCCGCCGAGAGGCCGGTATAGCCGCCGCCGATCACCGCGACGTCGCAGCGCGCCTCGCCGTCCAGCGGCCGCCAGTCTGGCGGGTCGGCCGGCGCCGTCGCCTCCCAGTGGCTGGCGACGGGCGCGGGCTCGTAAACGGAAGCGTCGTAGAGAGTCTTGAGGGCGGGCATGCCTGTCAGAGCAGCCCCTCGCTGCGGAAGCTGACATGGCGGTCGCGGCCGATCACGAGATGGTCGTGCAGGACGATGTCGAGCTTGGCCGCGGCCTCCTTTACCTGATTCGTCATCTCGATATCGGCGCGCGACGGCTCCGGGTCGCCCGAGGGATGGTTGTGCACCAGGATGATCGCGGTGGCGCCCAGTTCGAGCGCGCGCTTGACCACCTCGCGCGGGTAGAGCGGCGTGTGGTTGACGGTGCCGCGGTTCTGCCGCTCGTCGCCGATCAGCCGGTTGCGCGGGTCGAGGAACAGGATGCGAGTCTGCTCCACCTTGTCGTGCGCCATCCGCGCCATGCAGTAGTCGACTAGCTTGTCCCAGGAGCTGATCACCGGCTGCTCCATGGCCTGTCCCCGGGCCAGCCGCACCGCCGCCTCCTGGACGATCTTCAGCGCCGTCGCCGAGACCTCGCCCATGCCCTTGACCTGTTGCAGTGCGGCGGGATCGGCCGTGATGACGGCCTGGAACGACTTGAATTCCCGTATAAGGGTCTTGGCCAGCGGCTTGACGTCGCTGCGCGGGATGGCCATCGCCAGCACCAGCTCGAGAAGCTCGTAATCCGGCATGCCCTCGCCGCCATCCGCAAGAAAGCGCTGGCGCAGCCGCTGCCGATGCCCGTGGTAATGGGCTTTCGATACTGTCTTTCCGCCGGCGCCGTCAGGCGCGATCAGCTCGGACAGCGTGTGGGTGGGATCGTCCTGCGCCATGCCGGCGATTGTAGGCGGGGCCGCGCGGAATGTCGCGCGGGAATTGCGCTGCTCAACCGTAGGGCGGCTTGGTCATTTGTCGGCGGCGACCTCGGCGAGGGCCTCAAGCCGTTCGGTCAGTTCCGCCAGCTTGGCCTGAATCTCGCTTCCGACCGAAATCTGCGGTTCCGAGGGGATCTTGCCTTCCGCTTCCTCGCGCATGGTCACCCGCTCGCGCGCCAGGTCATATGCCGACGTGAAGGATCGCGTTTCGCGGAGGGCTTCGTCGATCAGGGCCCTGCCGAAATAGGTCATGTCCGCCTCGTTGCTGCAGCCGAAGGAGTTCCGGTCGGCCCGCGACGCGGTGATGACCAGGGTGCGGTCCGAGCGGAGTTCGTCGACGAAACTGCCCGAATAGCAGGCGGAAATCACGACTACCCGCCATTCGATTCCGGCCTCGTCCAGGAGCGAACGCAAGTCCGCGGCTTCGAGGTCATTGTGTTGCAGGGGCCAGAACCGGGTCGCGAGACGATCCTTCGCTCCGTGCGAGGTCAGGAACAGGAACAGCACATCCTCCTCACGATCCATGCGTTCGGCGAGTCCGTCGAGGACGAGCCGCAGATTGCTCACATTTGCCAGCGGCAGGTTTTCGATGGTCTGGCGGTTGTTGACCAGAGTGAGCGACCGGCCTTCGGTGTCGAACTGGCGGTCGAACAGCCTGTTCGCCACCTTCACTTCCTTCATGAATACGTCCTGCGCGCCATACCCCGCGAAGCCGACGAAATAGAGGTCGGCGATCCCCGGCCGGCCCGGCGCGATGCTGGAAAGGGCCCGGTCGACCATGCCCGGCTGCGCATAGAATGTCCGTTCGACATCGATCGGTTCCGGCCGCGCCGCGTCCGCGACCTGCTCGCGGTCGTATCCCTCGTACCAGAGCGGAGTCTGCGGTACCGCAAACAGAGGTACCGCAACAGCGGCCAGATATACGCCGGCGATGCCCAGTGCGCGCCCGAGCCGGGTGCCCAGCGCCAGACGTATCGCGCGAAGGCCGATCAGAAACTGCCACAGCATGGTGCAGGCAAATACCGCCCAGATCCCGAACCACCAGCCGTAACCGCTCAGTCCGACGGTGACCATCGCAACGGCGAGCGACAGGAACAACGCTAACGTGACCTGGGCCGCGGTCAGCATTACGACGAGCGGTAGAAACCCCGCCGGGCTGCGGGCAAGCAGCGATGCGATCCAGAGCCCCAACAGGAAACTGGTGTAGCTTGCCGCAAGCGGGCCAAGGCCGGCGGCGTTGAATTGCGGGCTGGGTAACGCGTTGAGCATCCGGAACAGCAGGAATGCAGCCGCCAACACAACGGCCAACAGGGCCGCCTGGTTGGTGTCCGCGCGGAAACTGCCCGGCCGTATCCGCAGAAAGAACGCCAGCCGGGCACCTGCGATCAGGTTGCGCAGCAGCGAGCGGACAATCCCCGACGATTGCGGTTCCCGCGCCGCGGTTTCCTCGAATGACGGCTCCGTCATGGTGACCTCCAACCCTTCCGGGTGCTGCATCCGCTTGTGCGGAATTCTGCCGGTGGACCCGCAAGTAGAATACGGCACGCCTTAAGATCGCGTTAGCGCGCCCGAATGTTCACCAAGTTCCGGAGGATCAGCTGTAGGGCGGCTTGGTCAGGCCGGCGGGCGACAGGGTGAAGATCTCGCAGCCGTCGGCGGTCACCCCGATGGTGTGCTCGAACTGGGCCGACAGCGAGCGGTCCTTGGTCACCGCGGTCCAGCCGTCGGACAGCACCTTGACGTCATAACGGCCGGCATTGACCATCGGCTCCACGGTGAAGAACATGCCCTCGCGCAACTCCTGCCCCGTTCCCTTCTCCCCGTAATGCAGCACGCTGGGCGTTTCGTGGAACACCTGGCCGATACCGTGGCCGCAGAAGTCGCGGACGACGGAGAAGCGCTGGCTTTCGACGAATGTCTGGATGGCGTGGCCGATGTCGCCGAGATGGGCGCCGGGCCGGACCACCGCAATGCCGCGCATCATCGCCTCGTAGGTCGCGTCGATGAGCTTGCGCGCGCGCACGCCGACCCTGTCGCCGACCAGGAACATGCGGCTGGTATCGCCGTGCCAGCCGTCGACGATGACGGTGACGTCGATATTGATGATGTCGCCGTTCTGCAGGATCTTGCCGTCGTCCGGGATGCCGTGGCAGACGACGTGATTGACCGAGGTGCAGATCGATTTCGGGAAGCCGCGGTAGTTCAGCGGCGCGGACACGGCACCGCGCTCGGCGGTGTACTCGGCGCACAGTCGGTCGAGCTCGCCGGTCGAAATGCCCGGCGTCACGTACGGGGTGACGTAGTCCAGCAGCTCGGCCGCAAGGCGGCCGGCCTTGCGCATCGCGGCGAAATCCTCGGGCCGGTGCAGGCGGATGCCGCCGGGCGCATCGGGCGTAAAGTCAACCTGGACGTCGTTCATCGCAAAGTCTTTGCAGATCCCTCTCTTGCGGCTGCCTCCCAAGATGGGGCGGAGGCGGTCGCACGGCAAGGTATAGCATCCATTCGGGTGCGGGGCACGCGCCCTAATCGAGGGCGACCGGCAGGGCCTTGACGATGGTGATTCCGCGCCGTGTCACATCGCACTGGTAGCACAGCAATTCCACGCCGCGGCGCCGCGCGTCATGCATGGCCGCGGCATAGGACGGGTCGATATCGGCCGCCGGCCGGAAATGGTCGCAGTCGCCGCGCTGGACGAGATACAGCATCACCGAGCGGGCGCCGGTTTCGGCCGTATCGGCGAGTTCCCCGAGATGCCTGGTGCCGCGTTTCGTGACCGCATCGGGGAATTCCGCGGCGGTCGGGTTGATGCCGTCGGGCCGCCGCAGGGTGACCGACTTGATCTCGACGTAGCAGGGTGGCCGGCCCGCGACCTCGAGCAGGATGTCGATGCGGCTGCCGTTGCCGTACCTGACCTCGCGGCGCAGCGATTCATAGCCCAAAAGTTCCGGAATCACGCCGGCCGCCACGGCCTCCTCGGCAACGGCGTTGGGCCGCGCGGTGTTGATGCAGACGAGATGGCCCTCAGCGGTGCGCACCAGCTCCCAGCGCCAGTCCAGCTTCGCCTTGGGGTTGCTGTTGCGCGACAGAAAGACCTCGGCGCCCGGCTCGGCCAGCCCCATCATGGAGCCCGGATTGGCGCAGTGCGCGGTGATCTCGGCCCCGTCCTCCAGCACGATGTCGGCGAGGAAGCGCTTGTACCGGCGGATGAGTGTGCCTCGGGTCAGGGCGGCGGGGAAGTCCATGCCCGCCAAACTAGGCGGGCGCGGCCGACGCTTCAAGCATCGGCTCGCGCCAGTCGCCACGTGGTGCCGGCCGGCGGCAGGCCGGTGCGCCCGGCCATCGCGGGCGCGGCGCGCAGGCAGTGCCAATCGCGTGACTTGCTTCTGATGACCTAGAGCCGGCGCGGCAGGAAGCGACACAGCCAGGCGAGTCCGGCCATCGCGGCGCCGCCGGCCACGAATACCGCGGGCAGTTCCAGCGCCTTAAGAAGCAGGGCGAAGACACCGGGCGGCACGGTCTGCGAGACGCCGCGAAAGCTGTTGTAGACGGTAATCATCTCCGGCCGCTCATGCGGGTGGACGGCACGCAGGAAGGGCACGTTGCCGGCCGCGTCGATGATCCCCGCCATGCTCGCCGCCAGGATCAGCGCCGCGACGCTGAACGGGCCGGCATCCAGTGCGACGGCCATTGTGACCAGCCCCGTCGCAAGATAGCCCCCGATCAGCAGCCGGCGCAGCCCGTACCGCCGGCCGATGCGGCTCCACAGGGGCACGAGGAAGAAGCTGGCGGTGCCGAACGAAACGATGGCGCCGGCCCAGACCGCGTCGAGGCCGGAGTTGACGACATGGATCGGCGCGTAGATGAAGTACATCGACCACCACGCCGAGCGCCCGACGGCGAGGCCCCAGGCCAGCCGCAGCCGCGGCTGCGCGAAGAACCGCACGAGGTACCGCGTCGGATTCGGGGGCGGCCTCTTCGCGATCGCCACGGCGGGATGGTCGGTCAGGCGCAGGTAGAAGAAGTAAACGAGGGACAGCACCGAGGTCGCGCTGGCGAGGGCGAACGGTGCCTGCGGCCCGACCTGGGCGTGCAGCCAAACGCCGAGCCACGGACCGAGCGTCCACATGCCGGCGGCGAAGAACACGCGCATCGGCTCGAAGCGGCCGAGCTCGCGCCGCGGGATATGGTCCATGATGTACAGGTTGAGCGCGATCTCCAGCGCCGCGATCGACAGGGCGTTGGCGACCATGCCGGCGACGAACCAGCCCGCCGTGCCGATCGACATCAGGCCGGCGGCGGCAACCGCCAGCGTGATGCCGGCCGAGAACACGTAGCGGCGGCCGATCCGGCGCACGAGCGGGGGAATCGCCAGGCTGCCGAACATGCCGGCCATGCTGACCGCGAAGAACAGAACGCTGACCAGCTGCGCGTCGCCGAGGAATGCATGGGCGCTGAGCGGCACGACGGTGATCAGGAGGGCGCGGACGAAGCCGGTCAGCGAGAACAGGATGACGAAGGTCGCCGCCGTCGGACGGCCGACCGCATCGATCCAACTTGCGACATGGATGCTGCGCATCGCGCCGCTCTCCGGCCCGCCGACGAGACTGTAATCGGGAAACTCTATGCGGATTTGGAGACAATAGCCCTGCGATTCTTGCAGACCAGACCACCGGTTCCGGCAAGGCGGCGGGGTGGTCAGCGCTTCTCCGGCATCCGGCGGAGCAGCGGGTCGCTCCACGACGGCGGCAGGGCGCCGAGCAGCCAGACCAGCGCGTAGAGCCGCAGCGGAAAGGCGATGCGTGCCCGGTTGCGGGCGAGGCCGCGGCGTATGATGCGGGCGGCACGATCGGCCTCCATCAGGAGCGGCATGCGGAACCCGTTGATGTCGGTCATCGGGGTGCGGATGAAGCCCGGGCAGATCACCGAAACACCGACATTGTGCCGGTGCAGGGTCCCGCGCAGGGCCTCCCCGTAACTGCGCACCGCCGCCTTGCTGGCGCTGTAGGCCGGCGCGCCGGGCAGGCCGCGGAACGAGGCGAGGGAACTCATGACCGCGATCTGTCCGCGCTTGCGCAAACGCATGCGCTCGGCCGCCGGATGCACGGTGTGGATGATGCCGTCGACGTTGGTCGCGAAGATCGCCGCCGCCTGCTGCCGCGACTCGCCGCCGCCGAAGGTGCCGCCGGAGATCCCGGCATTGGCGATCACAAGGTCGAGCGGCGCGCCCGCATCCGCGGCCGCCACCCAGTCCTCCGTCGCCGCACCGTCGGTGACGTCGACGGCCGCCGTTTCGACCTCGGCGCCCGCCGTCCGGCAATCCGCGGCGACGTGATTTAGGCGCCCGGCGTCACGCCCGCCGAGGGCGAGCCTGACGCCGGGCCCGGCATAGAGTCGCGCCAGCGCCGCGCCGATGCCGCTCGACGCCCCGGTGATGAGGATCGACCTCGGTTCGTTCATGGCCGGCAACATAGCGCTTCACGGCGCGTCCGCAAGTCCGCAGTGTCCGCTATCGTTAAGGGATGGTTAGCGTCTTGCGGCGACAATCGGGACGAGACCGGACCGCTGCCGGCGGTGCGCCGGCGGCTTTGCGCGAAGGGACACTCCGATGGGCACCAGATCGGCGCCACTCGTCTTCCTGCTGCTCGCGGCGTGCATGACCACGGACGGCACACGCACCGCGGTCGGGGACCGCGGGGGGCCGGCGCAGGACCCCGCCGCGCACACCGCCGCGGCACCGGTCACCCTGCCGGCGGTCCCGCGCATGCGGCCGAAAGCGCCGCCCAAACAGCAGACGTCCAGGACTCCACAGGCGCCTCCCGGCGGCGTCGTAGCAAAGGCCGGCAAGGCGTCCGCCGGCGTTGCCAGCGCGGCGGCTCCGCCACCGAACCACGCCGCTGACTCGAGCGGCGAGGCCGCCACGGCCGCCACCGCACCGGCTGCCGAAGCCGCGGCCCCGCCCGGTGCAGATGCCGCTGCCGACCGCAATTTACCGTCCTTGGCGGATGCCGCGACGGGTGCCGCCGGCGATACGCCGGCGGGTGACGCGGGGTCCGTCCTGCCCCCCGGAGTGGACGCCGCCGGCGATCCCGCCGTGGCGATGGCCGAGCTGGAGGCTCCGCCCGCGACCGGAGACCGACCGGCAATCCCCGGCGACGACACATACACACCGGACGCGTTCGCCGGCGACGGCGGTTTCGATTTGCAGGATGACGTCGCGGCCCTGACGCTGCCCGAGCGCAACCCGGGGATCGACGTCGAGTCGCTGTTCGATGGCGACGTCGTCCGCTACTGCGCCGCGATGTGGCAGATGGGCGAGTACATCGGCACGGCACGGCGGCGCGGCGAGCCGTTCAAGCGGGCGATCGACGACTCAGTCCGGCGCATCGCGGTCGAGAAGCAGCTGCCGCTCGACAATCGCCTGGCCTTCAGCGGCCAGGTGTACGGCCGGCTGGTCTACCGGCTCGAAGACAGCCACGCGGCCCTGACGCTCGGCACCTACGTCCATTTCGCGTGCCTGACGGTGCGCGGCGACAAGAAGATCGTGCCCGCCGACCCGAACGCCGAGCGTCTCCTGAATGCGGGTCTCATGCACTGCGAAACCACGTCGTTCACGCGCGATGACCTGAACGACTGCATCTTCCGGGAGCTTACGCCGATCGTCGACCGGCGCAACGATTGACCCGACGGCCGATCGCGGCGCAGCTGCCCGCTTGTTCGCCGCTGCCGCGCAAGATAGAGTGCGGCCCCGTACCCGACGCGCCACGACAGCAGGATCCCGCCCGTGCCCGTATCATCGATGACCGGTTTCACCGGGGCCGCCGGACAGCACGGCGCCGTGGAATGGGCCTGGGAGATCCGCAGCGTCAACGCCCGCGGTCTCGATCTTAGGGTCCGGCTGCCGTCCGGCTGCGAGACGCTGGAGCCGACGGTCCGCGAGGCCGCCGGCAAGATCCTGAAACGCGGCGCCGTGTCGGTGTCGCTGACCCTCAGCCGCGCCGCCGCCGGCACGCCTTACCAGGTCAACCGCGACCTGCTCGATCGGCTGCTCGACATGGCGGCCGATCTCAGAGGCGATGGCCGGCTTGCCGAGGAGGCACCGCGCCTCGATACGTTGCTGGCGGTGCGCGGCGTCGTCGAGCCGGCCGAGGAGGACGTCGACGCGGACGAGGCGGAGGCGCGTCTTGGTGCCATGTCGGCATCGCTCGACGAGGCGTTGGCGGCGCTGGTCACCACGCGCCAGGCGGAGGGCGCAAGGCTCGAGACGGTGCTGCGCGACCGCCTGGACGAGCTCGACGGGCTGTGCGCGCAGGCGGAAACGGCCGGCGCCGCTCGCGCCGAGGCGATCCGCGTGCGCCTCGAGCAGCAGGTTGCCGAGCTGCTCGACATCAGCCCGGCCCTGCCCGAGGAGCGTCTCGCCCAGGAGGCGGCGATGCTGGCCGTCAAGAGCGACATTCGCGAGGAGATTGACCGGCTGAAGGCGCATGTCGCGGCGGCGAGCGACCTGCTCGACGCGGGCGGAGCGATCGGCCGGCGGCTCGACTTCCTGTGCCAGGAATTCAACCGCGAAGCCAACACGCTGTGCTCGAAGTCCGGCGACGTGGAGCTGACCCAGATCGGCCTGAAGATGAAGGCGGTGATCGACCAGTTCCGCGAGCAGGCGCTGAACATCGAATAGGCGGCGGTGGGATCGGCGATGACACGGGACGATCCCTACGCGATCCGCCGGCGCGGCCTGATGCTGGTGCTCTCGTCGCCGTCGGGCGCCGGCAAGACCACGATCTCGCGCGAGATCCTCGGGCGCGACCCCGGCCTCGAGATGTCGGTCTCGGCAACGACCCGGCCGAAGCGGCCGGGCGAGGTCGAGGGGCGCGACTATTTCTTCGTCGCCGAGGAGAAGTTCCGGCTGATGGTCAATCGCGGCGAGCTGCTCGAGCACGCGACGGTCTTCGGCAACCTCTACGGCACGCCGCGCAAGCCGGTCGAGGACGCGCTGGCGGCGGGCCGCGACGTGCTGTTCGACATCGACTGGCAGGGCACCCAGCAGCTGCGCGAGACGGCGCGCGAGGACCTCGTCTCCGTGTTCATCCTGCCGCCGTCAACGCGTGAGCTGGAGCAGCGCCTGAAATCCCGCGCCCAGGACAGCGCAGAGGTCGTCGCCCAGCGCATGGCCAAGGCAGCCGACGAGATGAGCCACTGGCCGGAGTACGACTACATCGTCGTCAACCGGGAGGTCGCCGCCAGCGTCGCTGAGGTGCAGGCGATCCTGACCGCCGAGCGCCTGCGCCGCGAGCGCCAGATCGGCCTCGGCGAGTTCGTGCGCGGCCTGCGCGAGGGGTGAGACGGATGCGCCAGCGGGGGATGATCAATATGGCAGAGCGATACCGAGTTGAATGGTGAAGCTGCGCTTGTCAAACAGGTCGATCGTGCTGCGCACCTCGCTGTAACCGAGTCCGAAGCTGGGTGAAAACCCGAACACGACAAACCCGCTCCTAACCAGTTGCAGATTGGCGGCGGCAATTAAGTCTTCCTGGGTCACGCCATAGACCAACGACTCCTCGCGATAGACGTCCTTTATCAGCGCGGCGGCCAGCGACAGCCGCCACCCGTTGGCGGGCACGGTCTTGAGATTGGCCGAGACGCCGCGCCGAATGTATGAGTAGACCTCATCCTCTGCATTGCGGACACCGAAGATACCGTTGGCTTGGAGCCATGTGTCATCACCGATCGGGAAGCTTGGACCGACTCCGGCCTCCCACTGCCGGAAGTCACGCACCGGGGCATCGGCCCAATTGCCCTCTGTCAACACAAGGCTGCCGACCAGCGCCGCCCGTCTGCCGAGGCGGTACGCCGGCTCAGTGAACAGGGTGCTTTCTATGCGCTGCAATTCATTGTCCCAGTAATACGGTGCCACAGCGACGCCTAGACGCAAGTTGCCGCGTCGTCCCCGAACCCGCGCCGCGAGCGTCAGTCGGGCGCTCGAAGATGGCGTTCCGGCATCGCTCAGCGGCTCCGAATGATACACGTCGGCCCCCAGTTCGATGCGCGTGTCCTCGACCCATCGCGTGCGCACAGTACCGCCCGCCGAGATTTCCCCGCGCACCCCCTCCTTTTGCTTGGCATCGTCGTTGAGCGTGAACGGCAGGCCGAGAAACTCCACGGAGTCGTTATAGGTCCCACCCGAAACATTGCTGTCCGGGACGACGCCGACCGAAAAGCGACGCACGAACTTCTGTTGGTCCTCAAGGGCGCGAATTGCCGACTCAATGTTGCGTCGCACGTCGCGCGGTGGGTTCTTGCCAAGCTCGGCGACCAGGATTGCCTTGGCCTTGCCGATGTTGCCGGCAGCCGCATGTGCCAACGCCAGTTCGACCCGCGGGCGCGGCCAGTCGGGATGCAAGTCGCTCAATGCCTCGAGCCGCCGGATCGCGGACACCGGATCGCCGAGTGCCACCTCCGTCTGGGCGATCAGGATCTGGACGTCACGGTCATGCGGCCGGCGGCGCTCGAGGATCGCCAGCATCTTGCGGGCTTCTCCGGGCTTTCCCTCGGCCAACAATTGGCGGGCCAGCACCAACGCCAACCGGTCGCCTGTCTCCGCGTCCAGCGGCACCATCGTGCTCGCCGGTCCCGGGGCGCCTTTGTCGGCGGGCGTTGGGGCGGCCGGCGCAGCCTGCTGTGCCACGGCCGGCGCGCCAAACGCCAGGAGCAAAATAAACGGTGCGGCAACACGCCGGGCTGCGCAGGCAGATCCGACTGCGACGCGTCGCATCAGCAAGCGCGGCCCCACATCCATACCGCGGCAGCGACCCACCGGGTCAACCGAGGAAAGCCGCCGCTGTGACCGCCTCCTCGACGCCTGGAACGCACGTATATGCCCGAGGCTGTAACACAACGGTTTCGGCGCGGCCTGCTTATGGCGTGTATTGTGTCTGGCCCGACCAGAATCCGCCGGCCAGCTCGCCCGGATTCGGGTCGCCCGGGGCGCTTGTCGCATAGACCACGCCCGCGGTCTCACCCGATCCGACCTGATCCGGTCCATAAAACGCCCCCGCCAAAGAGCTGCCGGCACCGCTGGGGTTCAGTTGCAGGCTCGGAGAGTTCGACGATCCCCCGTCGTCGTACCAGCCAGTCACCGTGCCTTGATAGGTGTTGCCGGAAATCGTGGCGGTTCCGGTCAGGCTGTAGGTCGCGCCGGGATCGCCGGTCCCAGTGCTGAAGAAGGTCAAGTTGCCCCCGCCTGCCGTAAATGCCGCGGTGACGTCCGCGCTACCTTCGATGTAGTCGAAGCTCGGTCCGAAATCGGCGTCGGTGTAATTCACCAGTCCGAGGAACGTACCGGCATAGACGCCAGTCCCGCTTGCGGGCATGTCGGCAGGCGCCGTCTTCAGACCAGCATGGACGAAGTACTCAACGAATTTCGTCGAGGTGACGTAGGCGATATACCCGAACGTGCCGTACTGTGACGTCAACGGATCATCGTCGAACGGCAGGAACGCGGCACATCTCGTGGTGCAGTTTTCCGTCAGGTAGAAGAGGCCCGACGGATCACTGGCAAGGACGAAATTTGCGCCATCGACGTTGATGGTCCACTCGTCGAGGTCGGGGTCGTATACAAGGGCGTTAACCAATGCCGCAGTCCCGAACGACTTCGTCCCAACCACTCCGTCCAGGTTAATTCGCCACGTACCGCTTCCCGGCGTAAGGTAATCCTCGATGCCGGCGGTTGACCCGTCCGGCACTTCTGCCGGCAGTGTGTTGTTAGCCACCGGCAGGCCCGCACCGCCACCGCCACCGCCACCGCCGAGACAGCCCGGCAGGGCAAATGCGAACGTCATTGCGGAAATTGTCAAAATGCGACTGATGCGCATGGTGCCTCCCTCCATCATAGCCCGGTGTTCTATTTGCAGCACAGCTCCGGTCGCGTGAGGCTCGCAGATTCCACCACACCGCATCTGGCCCGAATATCGGGGGGCACGGGCATCCGGCCAACAACAAACCCCTTTCGCGATCCCGAAATAATCGCGCCCTTCAGCCCTCGACCGGTGCGCCGGTCTCAAGGCAGCGGCTTCGCCCCAGGCACAGCGTTGCCGTATCGATCGTAAAATTTTAGCACGGGCGGCGCTATTGACCAACAGCAACTACCGGTAGACGGTCCGACGCGGCAGTTGCCTCGGTCGGGCCGAGTTGGGGCGTGAGCCCGTCTGCGGTGGCGAGGGGCAGGGCAGGGGGCCGGGCGCCCGCTAGGTGAAACGAGCCCATGCGTTAGGGTTTTCTGCGGGTTTCGGACGGGGCCGGTCTGCATTCTGGCCGGTGCTCCAAGAAAAATTGTTTCACAGGTAGTTAGCGTAAATGCTAACGTTAGCAATTATGCTAATTATCGCACCGCCATGCGATCGCACCGCATCCTGACGAGCGGACGCGAGATCGCGGCCTACCTGCACCGCGCCCGGATGACGATCCTGAAGATCCTGCGCGACGGGCCGGCGACGTCCTCGCAGATCGCCGCGCGCATGGGCGTCCATCCGGCCAACCTGACGCGGCATCTGCGCACGCTCGAGGGCGCCGGCCTCATCGCCCTGGCCGAGACCCGCGCCACCGGGCGCAACGTGGAAAAATACTATGCGGCGACGGCCGATACGTTCGACGTCGTGTCCGGCACCGATGCCCTCGCCGCCCCGCACAAGATCGCCCTGTCGCTCGCGCGCAGCGATCTCGCCGCCGCCGTCGCCGATCTGCCGGACGCGCCGCACGGGACTGTGAAGGTCCACGTTGTCGGTGCCCGGCTGGCACCGCACGCGCTCGCCCAGTTCGCCGAGGAGCTGGCGCGGCTGGCCCGGCGCTTCGAGGCCGCCGACGGGACCGCGGGCACGGCGCACCGCCTCACGCTGGCGCTCTACCCCGGGGAGGTCGCCGGGCGCGAGGGCGTGAAGGGCGATTGACCGGACGGGCGTGTGGGGCCAGCCGGTCGTGCGTCGGCGGATGGGAGGTGGATTGCCGCCCCGACACGCCTGCGCCGTCGGGTCGACGCCGGAATCGGGAACAGCACGGAGGTTGACACATGATGCGGGGGCGGCAGGCAATCTCGTGGCGCGGGATTACTGCGATGTCATCCGGCCGAAACAGGAGTGTTAGCCGGGGTACGGCATATTCGCCTGCATCCGCGGCTCGATGGCGAGGCGCATCTTCCAAGAAAGGGACTTCAGATGATTACCCGTAAGATTTTGCCGGCGGTCCTGGGCATCGTCATGCTCGGCACGCCGGTTCTGGCCGGCAATACCTACAGTGCGGCCACGCGGTCCGGGCAGCCCGCGCAGCACGAAAAGAAGGTCGTCGCGATGACGCCGGCCGAGCAGTGCACGAGCCTCGAGACGCAGTTCGATGCCGCCATCAAGACGCACGGGAACGCGGCCAAGGCGAACGAGGCGAAGACCATGCGGACCGAGGGCGGCAACCTCTGCGCCAGCGGCAAGCGGGCGGAAGGCATCGCCAAGCTGGAGCACGCGCTCAAGGATTTGGGCGTCAAGGTCAAGGGATAGGCCGGTTGCACCTATCGGATACGCAGGGGAGTGCGACCGTCGCCGGTCGCGCTCCTTTCCGCCTGCGCCGCGACGGCGCTTGCGACATGACACCGAGTTCATGGTCCTGAAATCGTACAACGCGCGCGGATCCATCATCTTGTGAGGCAGGTCGCGGATCGCAGTCGGCGCCTTCCTGTTCCGCCACGGCGAGCATTTCTACAATTTCGAGGGATTGCGCGCCTACAAGGAGAAATTCGATCCGGTGTGGTCGCCGAAATACCTCGCCGCGCCGGGCGGCCTTTCGCTGCCCCGCATCCTGTTCGATATCGCGGCACTGACCTCGGGCAGCGCCAGGGGGATCGTGTTGAAGTAACGGGGACTCGGTCGCAGTCTCCGTTGCCGTTCATCGCGCTGCGGCGCTACCGTCCCGCCAGGCTCGCGCGAGGGCGGCGAACTGGGCGATGGTCAGGGTCTCGGCCCGCGCCGTCGGGTTGATGCCGGCGGCGGCGAGCAGCGCCTCGGTATCGCCGCCGAGACCGGCCAGCGCGCGCCGCAGCATCTTGCGGCGCTGGCCGAAGGCGGCGGCGGTCACCGCCTCGAGGGCGGACATCTCGCAGGGATGCGGCGGCGCCGCGTACGGCACCAGCTCGACCACCGCGGACGTGACCTTCGGCGGCGGGGTGAAGGCGCGCGCCGGCACCTCGAACAGCCGGCGCGTGCGGCAGCGCCAGTTGGCCAGCACCGCGAGCCGGCCGTACGACTTGCCGCCGGGCGAGGCGGTGATGCGGTCGGCGACCTCCTTCTGGAACATCAGCGTGAGCGAGGCGAACGCCTCGGCCCGCTCGAGCCAGCCGACGAGCAACGGCACCGAGACGTTGTAGGGCAGGTTGGCGACGATGCGGCGCGGCGGCGTGCCGAGGCCGGCAGTATCGACCGCCAGCGCATCGGCCGCGACGATCTCCAGTTGTCCCTGCGCCGCCCGGGCGAGCGGCGCCAGCGCCTCGACGCAGCGCCGGTCCCGCTCGACCGCGATGACGTGCGATGCTCCTTCGATGAGCAGCGCCCGGGTCAGCCCGCCGGGCCCGGGGCCGATCTCGATCACCGTGCCGGCGGTCAGGTCGCCGGCCGCGCGGGCGATCCGCCGGGTCAGGTTGAGGTCGAGCAGGAAATGCTGGCCGAGGCCCTTGCGGGCCTGCAGGCCATGGCCGGCGATCACCGCGCGCAGCGGCGGCAGCGCGGCGACCGCGTCAGGGACCGGATCCCGGTTCACCGGACTGGATCGCGGCGCGGCGCTCCGCCATCGCGCCGGCCTGCTGCACGGCGGCAACGAAGCTGCGCTCGTCGGCGACGCCGGTGCCGGCGATCTCGAGCGCGGTGCCGTGGTCCGGCGAGGTGCGGACGAACGGCAACCCCAGCGTGATGTTGACGCCGGCATAGAAGTCGATGGTCTTGAGCGGGATCAGCGCCTGGTCGTGATACATGCAAATCGCGGCATCGTAGGTCTTGCGGGCACGTTCGTGGAACAGCGTGTCCGCCGGCGCCGGCCCGAGGATGAGGAGGCCCTCGCGCTTCAGCGTCTCGATCGCCGGGGCGATGATGTCGATCTCCTCGCGGCCGAGGGCGCCGGCC
>JBFIFO010000069.1:0-18209 GCA_041602815.1 Alphaproteobacteria bacterium
AAAAAGGGTCGGAGCACCCGCTGGCCGAGGCGATCGTTGCCGGGGCCGAGGCGCGCGGGGTGACGCTGGACAAGGCTTCGGACTTCGAGGCGGTCACCGGCAAGGGGGTCAAGGGCGTTGTCGACGGCAAGGCGGTGGCGCTGGGAAACGCGAAGCTGGTTACCGATCTCGGTCTCGATGGGGGTCGGCTTTCCGAAGCCGCCAACGCCCGGCGCGACGCGGGTGAGACTGTGATGTTCGTTATCGTCGATGCTTCCATCGCCGGCCTCGTGTCGGTCGCCGACCCGGTCAAGGAAACGACACCGGATGCGCTCAGGTCGCTGCACCAGCAGGGATTTCGAGTGGTCATGGCGACCGGCGACAACGAGCGCACGGCGCGGGCCGTGGCCGGCCGGCTCGGGATCGACGAGATCCGCGCCGAGGTGCTGCCCGAGGACAAGGCGCGCATCATCAAGGAGCTGCAGGCCGAGGGGTGCAAGGTCGCGATGGCCGGCGACGGCGTCAACGATGCGCCGGCGCTGGCCCAGGCGGACGTCGGCATTGCCATGGGCACCGGCGCCGACGTCGCGATCGAGAGCGCCGGGTTCACCCTGGTCAAGGGCGACCTCAACGGCATCGTCCGGGCCCGGCGTCTGGCCCGCGCCACCATGCGCAACATCAAGCAGAACCTGTTTTTCGCGCTGGTCTACAACGCTGCCGGTGTGCCGGTGGCCGCGGGCGTGCTGTTCCCGTTCTTCGGCATCCTGATCTCGCCGGTCTTTGCCGCTGCCGCCATGAGCTTGTCCTCGGTATCGGTGGTCGGCAATGCGCTGAGATTGCGTTCGGTCAAGATCTAGAAAAAAGGATCAACGATGGCGCCGGTATCGGGAAACCGGTCGGAGCCTTCGATTTGACCCTGGCCAGCGCAAAGTTCGGTGTGCGGCTGGCTCCGCTTAACGGCTTGCAAATCAATCCGCGGTTCTGGAACGTTACGGTGTGGCCGTGCGGTCTGGGTCAAAGGCGGCAGCTTGTCATGCGGCAGGGCCGCAGCCACCGCGGGCAAGGGCCCCTCCGGTTCAAGAATCTACCTCTTCGAACCGGCCGCGGAAGAAGCGCAGATATTCGGGCTCGAAGACGAAGCGCAGGCCCTTGATGCGGTCCGCCTCGGCCATCACCCGGGTGACGCTGTCGACGACCACGTCCATGTGGGCCTGGGTGTAGACTCGCCGCGGCAGCGCGAGGCGCACGAGTTCCAGCTTCGGCATGTGCTCCTCGCCGGTCTCCCGGTCGCGGCCGGCCGAGACGGCGCCGCGCTCCATCGAACGGACGCCGGTGTCGAGATAGAGCGCCGCGGCCAGCGCCTGGGCCGGGAACCGCTCCTGCGGGATGTGGGGCAGGATCGCCCGGGCGTCGAGGAAGACGGCGTGGCCGCCGATCGGCACGACGACCGGCACGCCCCGGTCCTGCAGGTTGCGGCCGAGATACTCGACCTGGCCGACGCGCGCCCGGATGTGATCGTCCTGAACGCTCTCGGCGATGCCGATGGCAAGTGCCTCCATATCGCGGCCCGCCATGCCGCCGTATGTGTGCAGGCCTTCATAGACCACGACCAGGTTGCACGCGCGCTCGTAGAGGTCCTCGTCGTTGACCGCAAGGAAGCCGCCGATGTTGACGATCGCGTCCTTCTTGGCCGACATGGTCGCCGCGTCCGTCAGCGCGCAGATCTCGTGGACGATGTCCCGCACCGACCGGTCCGCGTACCCCTTCTCCCGTTGCTTGATGAAGTAGGCGTTTTCGGCAACGCGGGTCATATCGTGCACGATCAGGATGCCGTGCCCATCGCACCATTCGCGCAACTGCTTCAGGTTCTCGAGCGAGATCGGCTGACCGCCGGCCATGTTCACGCAGGTGGCGATGCAGACATAGGGAATCCGCTCCGCGCCGACCCTTTCGAGCAGGGCATCCAGCTTGCCGAAGTCGACATTGCCCTTGAAGGGATGGGTCGAGGCGGGGTCGTGCGCCTCGTCGATGATGACGTCGACGAAGGTGCCGCCGGCAAGCTCCTGGTGCAGCCGCGTCGTCGTGAAGTACATGTTGCCGGGGATGTGGTCGCCGGGCGAGACCAGGCATTGCGAGAGGATGTTCTCGGCGCCGCGCCCCTGATGGGTCGGCACCGTGAAGCGATACGAGTAGAACGCCTCCACCGTATCCCGCAGATGATAGAAGTTGCGGCTGCCGGCGTAGGCCTCGTCGCCCATCAGCAGGCCGGCCCACTGCCGGTCGGACATGGCGCCGGTGCCCGAATCGGTCAGCAGGTCGATGTAGACGTCCTCCGATCTCAAAAGGAACGTGTTGTATCCTGCTTCCCTGATCGCTGCGGCGCGCTCCTCGGGCGTCGTCATCTTGAGAAGTTCAACCATCTTGATCTTGAAGGGTTCGGCCCACGGCCCGGCATGTGTCGCCATGTTCGCACTCCTCTGGAGACTGACGGCGGGCGGCCCGCGGTTTTCGCGCCCCGCCGATCCGTCCCCGGACGGTCCGCCGGGACAGCTGCGCATGCATGCGCCCGCCCGTCCAGACGGTTGTACGCCGATCGCATCACAAAGTCCCCCAACTCGCACTCGACTACCGCCCCTTTGCTGGGGTAAACACTCCCCACCCGCGCAACGGCAGAAGGTCGGGCGCACCAGGGCAAGGGGACATGATCGACGATTTCCATCGCATAAAGCGGCTGCCGCCCTACGTGTTCGCAGAGGTCAACGCGATGAAGGCGGCTGCCCGGGCAGCCGGTGACGACATCATCGATTTCGGCATGGGCAACCCGGATTCGCCGACGCCGCAGCACATCGTCGACAAGCTGTGCGAGACGGTGCAGGACCCGCGCACGCACCGCTATTCGCAGAGCCGCGGCATCCCGGGGCTGCGCAAGGCGCTGGCCGGATACTATGCGCGGCGGTTCGGTGTCGATCTCGATCCGGAACGCGAGGCGGTCGTAACGCTCGGCTCAAAGGAGGGCCTGGCGAATCTGGCAATGGCGATCACCAGCCCCGGCGACGTCGTGCTGGTGCCCAATCCGAGCTACCCGATCCATCATTTCGGCTTCATCATCGCCGGTGCCGCGATCCGCTCACTGCCGGCCATGGTGACGACGGAAGACGAGCGGGCCGAATTCATGGCCGCCCTGGAGCGCGCGGTGCACCACTCGATCCCGCGGCCGGTGGCCCTGGTGCTGAACTTCCCGTCGAACCCGACGGCGCAAGTGGTCGATCTCGATTTCCTTTCGCGGATCGTCGGCTTCTGCCGCGAGCACGACATCCATATCCTGTCCGACATCGCCTACGCGGAGATCTATTTCGACGGCAACCCGCCGCCCTCGATCCTCGAGGTGCCGGGCGCCCGCGACATCGCCGTCGAGTTCTCGTCGCTCTCGAAGACCTATTCGATGCCCGGCTGGCGCATCGGCTTCGCGGCCGGCAACGCGCGGCTGATCGCGGCACTGGCGCGCATCAAGTCGTATCTCGACTACGGCGCGTTCACGCCGGTCCAGGTGGCGGCGACGGCGGCGCTGAACGGCCCGCAGGACTGCGTGGACGAGATCCGCGACACCTACCGCGAACGCCGCGATGTGCTGGTCGACGGCCTCGCCGCCGCCGGCTGGGACATCCCGGCGCCACCGGCTACGATGTTTGCCTGGGCTCCCATCCCGCCGGCCTTCCGGCATCTCGGCTCGCTCGAGTTCTCCAAGCTGCTGTTGCGGGAGGCTAAGGTCGCAGTGTCACCGGGGCTCGGCTTCGGCGAATACGGCGACGGCCATGTGCGGATTGCGCTCGTCGAGAACCTGCACCGGACGCGGCAGGCGCTGCGCAATATCAAGGGATTCATGCGAGACGCCGCCAGACACGGCGGGCAGGCACCGGGGAGGACTGCGACCGGATGAGCGAACCTCTGAAGATAGCGGTCGCCGGCCTCGGCACGGTCGGCGCGGGCACGCTGCAGCTGCTCTCGACGCAGGCGGAGATCCTGGCGCTGCGCGCCGGGCGGCCGCTGCGGATCACTGCGGTCTCGGCCCGGAACCGCAACCGCAACCGCGGCGTCGACCTGTCCTCCTTCGCATGGCATGACGATGCGGTGGCGATGGCGCGCGAGGCGGACGCCGACGTGGTGGTCGAGTTGATCGGCGGCAGCGATGGCGCCGCGCGGGCGGTGTCCGAGGCGGCATTCGCGTCCGGCCGCCACGTCGTGACGGCGAACAAGGCGCTGCTCGCGATGCACGGCACGGAGCTGGCCCGCAAGGCCGAGGCGGCCGGCGTGACGCTGGCCTGGGAGGCAGCGGTCGCGGGCGGCATCCCGGTGATCCGCAGTCTGCGCGAGGGGCTGGCCGGCAACCGCATCGACCGTATCCAGGGAATCCTTAACGGCACCTGCAACTACATCCTGACCACGATGCGGGAGACCGGCCGCGAGTTCGGCGACGTGCTGGACGAGGCGCAGCATCTGGGATACGCCGAGGCCGACCCCAGCTTCGATATCGACGGTGTCGACGCCGCGCACAAGCTGGCCCTGCTGTCCGCACTCGCGTTCGGCGCCGAAGTCGACTTCGCCGGCGTGTATGTCGAGGGCATCCGCAACATCGCCGCCATCGACATCGAGTATGCCGGCGAGCTCGGCTACCGGATCAAGCTGCTCGGCATCGCCGAGAAGAACCACGATGGCATCCATCAGCGCGTCCACCCGACTATGGTGCCGGAAGATGCGCCGATCGCGGCGATCGAGGGCGTGTTCAACGGCGTCGTCGCGCATGGCGACTACGTCGGCACCACCGTGCTCGAGGGGCGCGGCGCCGGCGCCGGACCCACCGCCTCGGCGGTGGTCGGTGATCTCGTGGACATTGCCTGCGGGCGCCGGGCGCCGACATTCGGCGTTCCTGCCACCGCCCTGGAGGCGATCCCGTCGCTGCCCATGGACCGCCATGTCGGGCCGTACTATGTGCGACTGATGGTGATCGACAAGCCGGGCGTCTTCGCCGACATCGCGGCAACCTTGCGCGATTGCGAAATCTCGCTGGAATCGGTGCTGCAGCGCAGCCGCGCGCCCGGCGACGTGGTGCCGGTGGTGCTGACGACCCATGAGGCGAGCGAGGCGGCGATGCAGCGTGCGATGGCCGGCATCGAGCGTATCGAAGCGGTGCGCGAACCGCCGAACATGATCCGCATCGAGCGCGGCTCGGCAGACTGAGCCGCAGGTACACGACCGAGATATTCGGAGGAGGCGATGCCTGAAGACTACAGCAGTATGGACCGCAACCTGGCGCTGGAGGCGGTGCGGGTCACCGAGGCTGCGGCGCTAGCGGCATCGCGCTGGATGGGCCGCGGTGACGAGAAGGCCGCCGACCAGGCCGCCGTCGACGCCATGCGGAACGCGCTGAACAGCCTCAACATCGGGGGCAAGGTGGTGATCGGAGAGGGCGAGCGTGACGAGGCGCCGATGCTCTATATCGGCGAAGAGGTCGGTGCCGGCAACGGCCCCAGGATCGACATCGCCCTCGACCCGCTGGAAGGCACGACGATCACCGCGAAGGGCGGCGCCAACGCGCTGGCCGTGATCGCCATGGCCGACCAGGGCAATTTTCTGTTCTCGCCCGACGTCTACATGGAGAAGATCGCCGTCGGCGGCGACCTGCCGGGGGGCGTCGTCGATCTCGACGCGCCGGTGGCCGAAAACCTCGCAAGTCTGGCGAAGGCAAAGGACAAGGAGATCTCCGATCTCGTCGCCTGCATTCTCGACCGGCCGCGGCACGCCGAGCTGATCGAGCAGACCCGCGCGGCCGGCGCGCGCATCATGCTGATCTCCGACGGCGACGTCGCGGGCGTCATCGCCACCGCGACCCCGGACAGTCCGGTCGACATCTATTATGGCACCGGTGGCGCGCCGGAAGGTGTCCTCGCCGCCGCGGCGCTGCGCTGCATCGGCGGCCAGATCCAGGGGCGACTGGTATTCCGCAACGACGACGAGCGCGCCCGTGCCGCGCGTTGCGGCATCACTGACCTGAAGCGCAAATACGGCATCGAGGACATGGCCCGCGGCGACGTGATGTTTGCCGCCACAGGCGTGACCGACGGTGCCATGCTGCGCGGCGTGCGGCGCTTCGGCCACGGGGCCAGGACGCAATCGATGGTGATGCGCAGCAAGACCGGGACGGTGCGAATCATCGAGACCACCCACGATTTCACCCGCAAGTCCGGTTTCGCGCCCATGGATGTCTGAGGCAGCGCCAGCGGTTCTGGGGGTTGAGCGCTCGGCGAGCGGGCGCCGCTGGCATTCGCGCGAGGGCGACGTGCGCCTCGGGCTGGCGCTGGCGCAACGCTATGGATTGCCGGAAGTGGTGGGGCGCATCATGGCGGCGCGCGGGCTCGGGCTCGACGACGCCGCGGTATGGCTGGACCCGACGCTGAAGGCGCTGCTGCCGGACCCTTTGCAGCTGAAGGACATGGACCGGGCCGCCGAACGCGTCGCCCTCGCGGTCCGGTCGGGGGAGATCGTTGCCATCTTCGGCGATTACGACGTCGACGGCGCGACCTCGACCGCGCTACTCAAGCGTTTTCTCGAATCCGTGGGCGGCCGCGTCGTCACCTATATCCCGGATCGTCTGGCGGAGGGCTATGGGCCGAACGCGCCGGCGCTTCTGGGCTTGAGGAAGAGCGGCGCCGCGGTGGCGATCACGGTCGACTGCGGCATCACCGCCTTCGAGCCGCTTGAGGCGGCGGCCGAAGCTGGGCTCGAGGTCATCGTCGTCGACCACCATGTGGCCGAGCCGCGCCTGCCGCGCGCCCATGCCGTGGTAAACCCGAACCGGCTGGACGACGACAGCGGCCACGGCCAGATGGCCGCGGTCGGGGTCGCCTTTCTGCTGGCCGTGGCGGTCAACCGTGAACTGCGCGACGGCGGCTGGTACGACCGCCGGCCGGAGCCTGACCTTCTCCGGTGGCTCGACCTCGTGGCGCTGGGCACGGTGTGCGACGTGGTGCCGCTGACCGGCGTCAACCGGGCCTTCGTCGCCCAGGGGCTGAAGGTCATGGCGCAGCGCGGCAATCCGGGCATCGCGGCGCTGGCGGACGTCTCACGCATGGGCGAGGCGCCGGAGGCATGGCATGCCGGCTTCCTGCTCGGCCCGCGGGTCAACGCCGGCGGCCGGGTTGGCGAGGCCGGCCTTGGCGCGGCGCTGTTGAGCGCGCCCGATTACGCAGCCGCCCTGCCGATCGCCCAGCGCCTCGACGCCTGGAATACCGAGCGCAAAGAGATCGAGGCCGCGTGTCTCGACGAGGCGATCGCCCGGGTCGAAGCGGATGGCCTGCAAGACGGCCTCGTCTACGCCCAGGCGTCGGGCTGGCACCCCGGCGTCATCGGCATCGTCGCCGGACGCCTGAAGGAGCGCTACAACAGGCCGGCCTGTGTTGTGGCATTCGAGGGCGGCACCGGCAAAGGATCGGGCCGCTCGGTCTCCGGAGTCGATCTCGGCAGCGCCGTGATCGCGGCGCGGCAGGCCGGGCTGTTGATCAACGGCGGCGGACACGCGATGGCCGCCGGCTTTACCGTCGCCGCAGACCGGCAGGCCGCGTTCCGCGACTTCCTGGCCGACCGCATTATCGCCCAGACCGGCCCGGGCGGCCCGGTCGCGGCGCTCGGGCTCGACGGCACGCTGCAGCCGCGCGGCGCCACCGTGGACCTCGCGTCGGCGCTGCAGAAGTTGGCCCCGTTCGGCTCGGGCAATCGCGAACCGCGGTTCGCCCTGCCCGCCGCGCGCGTCGTGCAGGCCGACATCGTCGGCGAGGATCACGTACGCTGCATCCTGACCGGCGAGGACGCGGGCCGCCTCAAGGCGGTTGCGTTCCGCGCCGCCGGCGGGCCGCTCGGCCAGCTGCTGTTGCAGTCCGGGGGTCTTCCCGTGCACGTCGCCGGCCAGCTCCGCCTCGACCGCTGGCAGGGCCGCGAGTCGGTGCAACTGATCGTCGACGACGCCGCACCGGCGGCGTGACTGGCGGCGCGCCGGCCTGCCGCGTTACTTGCCCGGCTGCGGGACGTAGCGCATGTACGGTTTCGGCGCAGTCCAGCCCTCCGGGAACAGCGTCTTCGCCTCGTCGTCCGGGACCGCGCTGCTGATGATCACGGCCTCGCCCTGCTTCCAGTTGACCGGCGTCGCCACCTTGTGCTTCGCGGTCAGCTGGCAGGAATCCAGGACCCGCAGGATCTCGTCGAAGTTCCGTCCCGTGCTCATCGGATAGGTGAGCGAGAGCTTGATCTTCTTGTCCGGCCCGACCAGGAACACCGAGCGGACGGTCGCATTGTCGGTCGGCGTCCTTCCCGCCGCCGACTCGCCCGCTTCCGCCGGCAGCATCTCGTAGAGCTTCGCCACCTTGAGCTCCGGATCGCCGATCAGCGGATAGTTGAGCGCGTGGCCCTGGGTCTCCTCGATGTCCTTCGCCCAGGCCTCGTGGTCGCTGACTGGATCGACGCTCAGGCCGATGATCTTGCAGTTGCGTCTCTCGAACTCCGATTTCAGGCCGGCCATGTAGCCGAGCTCCGTCGTGCACACCGGCGTGAAATCCTTCGGGTGCGAGAACAGGATTGCCCAGCCGTCACCGATCCAGTCGTGGAATGTGATCGTGCCTTGGGTGGTTTGCGCGGTGAAATTCGGCGCCGTGTCGCCGATTCTGAGTGACATCTGTCTTCTCCCTGCATCTTACCTCGGATGCCCGGCACGGCGCCCCGGATGCGGCGCCGCCGGGACTACAAGGCATGATCTAGTGCGCCGTCGCCGTTTGACACGCCTTTTCGGCGCAATAAATTCGCGCGGCGCCACGACGGGTCGATCGCACACGGCGCCCGCGTACCGGTCGGATCACCGGCGCTTGCGGCGGGGGCGGGCGGCGGGGCGGGGACTCGGCCGGCCACGGGCTTTCGCCGGCAATCGACCCTTCCTCGGCGGCTTGCCGGGGCGACCGCCCTCGACGACGACGAACACCATGCCTCCGGTCACCGTGTCGGCCTCGACCAGCTCGACGGTCACCGGATCGGCCAGGGTGAAGGTGAGGCCCGTGGCCTCGCCGATCAGGCAGTGATGCACCTCGTCGTGGACGAAATAGTCGCTGGCCAGGGTCGACACCGGCACGAGGCCGTCGGCGCCGGTCTCGTCGAGGGTGACGAACAGGCCAAAGCGGGTGACGCCGCTGATGCGGCCGGTGAAGGTTGCGCCGACGCGGTCGGCCATGAAGGCGGTGGTGTAGCGGTCAAGCGCGTCGCGCTCGGCCATTACGGCGCGGCGCTCGGTGGCCGAGATATGCTCGCCGATTTCGGCGAATTTGCCGGCCTCTTCGTCGGTCAGCGCGCCTTCGCCGAGCCCGTAGCCGCCGATCAGCGCACGGTGTACCAGCAGGTCGGCGTAGCGCCGGATCGGCGAGGTAAAATGGCAGTAGCGGCGCAGCGCCAGGCCGAAATGGCCCGGGTTGTCCGGACTGTAGCGCGCCTGGCTCTGGCTGCGCAGGATCAGCTCGCTGATCAGCTGCTCGCTCTTCGCGCCGGCAGCCTTTTCGAGGATGCCCGTGAAGTGCCCGGGGCGGATCGCCTGTCCCTTGGCCAGCCGGTAGCCGAGCCCGTCGAGCGCCTGGCGCAATGCCTCCAGCTTGTCGAACGGCGGGTCCTCGTGGATGCGGTACATCGCAGGGCGGCGTTTGGCCTCCAGCGCCTCGGCCGCCGCGACGTTGGCGGCGATCATGAATTCCTCGATCAGCTTGTGGCTGTCGAGCCGCCGGCGCGGCAGGATGCGCTCGATGTGGCCGTCCTCGCCGAGGATCACCTGGCGCTCGGGGATCTCCAGCTCGAGGGTCCCGCGCGCGGCGCGGCCTCTGAGCAGCGCCTCGTAGGCGCCGTAGAGCGGCGCGATCACCGGCTCCACGAGCGGGCCGGTCACATCGTCGGGCGCGCCGTCGCGGGCCGCCTGCACCTGCTCGTAGACGAGGCGCGCGGCCGAGCGCATCAGCCCGCGCACAAACCGGTGGCGCAGCAGGGAGCCGTTGACGTCGATCCACATATGCACCGCCATGCAGGCGCGGTCCTCGTCCGGGCGCAGCGAGCACAGATCGTTTGACAGCTGTTCCGGCAGCATCGGCACGACGCGGTCGGGGAAGTAGACCGAATTGCCGCGTTCGCGCGCCGACCGGTCCAGCGCATCGCCAGGCCGCACATACCAGCTCACATCCGCGATCGCGACCAGCAGGTGCCAGCCACCCTCGTTCTTCGGGTTGTCGTCGGGCTCGGCCCAGACGGCGTCGTCGAAGTCGCGCGCATCGGCCCCGTCGATAGTGACCAGCGGGAACTCGCGCAGGTCCGCCCGCTTGCTGAGCGTGACCGGTTTCGCCGCCTGCGCCTGGGCCAGCGCGTCAGCCGGGAACTCGTGTGGGATGCCGTGCTGGTGGATGGCGACGAGGCTGATCGTCGAGGCGTCGCCCATGCGGCCGAGGCGCTCGACGATCTTCACCCGGCGCGCACCGTAACCGCGGGTTTCCAGGACCTCCGCGCTCACGAGATCGCCGGGCCGGGCCTTGCCGAGATCGCCGCGGCCGACGACGTAATCGCTCTTGTGCTTGCGGTCGGTGGGGCGGACGACGCCGCCTTCGCCGGTCGGCTCGAACACGCCGATCAGTCGGCGCGGCCCGGTGCCGATCACGCGGATGATACTGGCATCGTACGTGTCCGCGCCGATGCGCTTGAGCCGCGCCAGCAGCCGGTCGCCCTCGCCGGGCGCCGCGCCGCGGTGGCTTCCGGGGCGCAGGTAGATAACCGGCGGCTTGCCCTCGGTTTCCTTGACCGGCCGGCACACCACCTCGCCGTCGGCATCGATGTGATCGACCCGGATCACCGCGACCTCGGGCAGGGCGCCGGGCCGGGTGACGCGCCGCTTGCGGCCGCGCTCGACCTTGCCTTCGTCGGCCAGTTCCTTGAGCACGCCCTTCAGCCAGATCCGGTTGGCGCCGGTCAGATGGAAAGCACGCGCGATCTCGCGCTTGCCGACCGGTGTCGGGCTGTCCTCGATGAACGCTACGATCTGCTCGCGTGTCGGCAGCGGAATGTCTTCGGATTTCTTCTTCTTCGCTTTCTTCTGCACTGTGTCAGCTCTTTTCCTCCGACGTGTCGGATCGTCGGGAATTGGGAATTGGGTGCCGCGCCATATGGCCGCTCAGCGTGACGGCGCCGGTCGTCAACACCGGCCCGGGGCAGGCGAGGGTCCACGCCGCAATATAAGGGCAATCGACGTGGCGCATGCAACTGGCCGACATGCCGGCTTCCGCGATGAATAGCGTCGATAAGAAGGAGTTCAGCCGCTGGCGGCTCTTGGCGCCGTGGATTTCTTTTCGCCTGTCTGTTTCTTCGTCGTGGTCTTTTTCTTCTTCGCGCTCTTGGCGGTCTTTCCGTTCTTTCCGTTCTTTCCGTTCGATGCGCGGGCGCGCTTGGCGTCGATCAGTTCGATCGCCTGCTCCAGGGAGACGGTCTCCATGGTCACGTCCTTCGGCAGCGAGGCGAACGTATTGGCGTGCTTTACATACGGGCCGAAGCGCCCCTTGCCAACCGTCACCGGCTTGCCGTCCTTTGGATGGGCTCCGAGCTGTTTGGCCGGGGGCCGCTTCTCAGCCGCCGTTTCGATCAGCTCGACCGCACGGTTGAGGCCGATGGTCAGTACGTCGTCGTCGCCCTTCAGCGAGACGTATGTGCTGCCGTGCCGGACATAGGGGCCGTAGCGTCCGATCCCCGCGGTGATCATCTCGCCGCTGTTCGGATTGATGCCCACCTCGCGCGGCAGGGCCAGCAGCGCCAGCGCTTTCTCAAGGTCGATGGCGACGGCCGGCATGCCGCGCGGCAGCGAAGCGCGTGGCGGCTTCGGCACCTTTTTTCTGCGGGTTTTCTTGTCGGTCTCGCCGTTGGCCTGTTCGGCCGGTGGCGCTTCCTCCTCGCCGAGCTGCACGTAGAGGCCGTACGGCCCCTTGCGCAGGCTCACCTCCTTGCCGGTTTCGGGATCGGCCCCGAGGACGCGCGGCAGGTCGGCGCTCTCGGCTGCCTCGCCGGCCGTCTCCGCATCGCCGGTCTCGAGCCCGAGCTGCCGCGTGTACCGGCAATCCGGGTAGTTCGAGCAGCCGATGAAGGCGCCGAAGCGGCCGACCTTGATGTTCAGCCTGCCGCCGGCACAGGACGGGCAGCGCCGCGCGACTTCGGCGTCCTCGCCCTCACTCGGCGGGAAGAAATGCGGCCCGAGCGTGTCGTCCAGCACGTCGACGACCTGGCTGAAGGTGACGTCGCTCGCGCCGTCCACCGCGGCCGAGAAATCGCGCCAGAACTCCTTGAGCACCGCCTTCCAGTCGATGCGGCCACCGGAGATGTCGTCGAGCTTCTCCTCCATCTGGGCGGTGAAGTCGTACTCGACGTAGCGCGGGAAGAAGGAGGACAGGAATGCGGTGACCAGCCGGCCCTTGTCGTCCGGCACGAAGCGGCGCTTGTCGAGCCGGACGTACTCGCGGTCCTGCAGCAGGCGCAGGATGCTGGCGTAGGTCGACGGGCGGCCGATGCCCAACTCCTCCAGCCGTTTGACCAGACTCGCCTCCGTGAAACGCGGCGGCGGCTGGGTGAAGTGCTGCGCCGGCGCAACCCCGGTCAGCGCCGGCTCCTCACCCTCTCTCATGGCCGGCAGGCGGCGGTCGCCGTCACCGCTGCCGCCATTGCCGTTGGTCTCGTCGTCGCGATCCTCGCGGTACAGCTTGAGGAAACCGTCGAAGGCGACGACCGAGCCGTTCGCCCGCAGTGTTACCGCCCCGTCCGGCGAGGTCAGGTCGACCGCCACCTGGTCGAGCACCGCGTTTTCCATCTCGGCCGCAACGGTCCGTTTCCAGATCAGCTCGTACAGCCGGAACTGGTCGCCGTCGAGCGCGTGCCGGACCTGATCTGGGCGGCGGAACAGATCGGTCGGACGGATCGCCTCATGCGCTTCCTGCGCATTCTTGGCCTTGGTCTTGTAGACGCGCGGCTTCGCCGGCAGGTACGGCTTGCCGAAGTCCCGCTCGATCAGCCGCCGGCTCGCCCGTATCGCCTCCTGGCTCAGAGTCACGCTGTCGGTCCGCATGTAGGTGATCAGGCCGACCGTCTCGCCGTTGATCGAGACGCCTTCGTAAAGACGTTGAGCCACCTGCATGGTGCGCGACGTTCCGAGCCGGAGCTTGCGGCTGGCTTCCTGCTGCAGGGTCGAGGTGGTGAAGGGCGGCGGCGGGTTGCGGCGGACCTGTTTGGCGTCGATCGTCGAGACGCGGTAGGCGCGCGCCTCGACGGCATCCACTGCCGCGGTCGCCGCCGCCTCATCGCCGAGATCCATCCGCTCGAGCCGGCGCCCGTCGAGATGGGTCAGTCGGGCGGTGAAGGGTTCGTCGGCCGGCGTCGTGAAACCGGCGTCGACCGTCCAGTATTCCTGCGGCCGGAAGACCTCGATCTCGGCCTCGCGCTCACAGATCAGCCGCAGCGCTACCGACTGCACCCGCCCGGCCGAGCGCGCGCCCGGCAGCTTGCGCCACAGCACCGGCGACAGGGTGAAGCCGACCAGGTAATCCAGCGCCCGGCGTGCAAGATAGGCGTTGACCAACTCTTCGTTGATCGTGCGCGGGTGGGCCATGGCGTCGAGTACGGCCTGCTTGGTGATCTCGTTGAACACCACACGCTTGACGTCGACGTCGCGCAGCCCGCCCTTCTGGCCCAGGACCTCAAGCACGTGCCATGAGATGGCCTCGCCCTCGCGGTCGGGGTCGGTGGCAAGATACAGCGTGTCCGCCCCCTTCAGGGCCTTGCGGATCTCGGAGATCTGCTTCTTCGACCGGTCGCCGACTTCCCACACCATGGCGAAGTCGTGATCGGGATCGACCGCACCGTCCTTCGCCAGGAGGTCGCGGACATGGCCGAAGCTGGCCAGGACCGTATAGTCCCGGCCGAGATACTTGTTGATGGTCTTGGCCTTTGCCGGCGATTCGACGATGACGACGTTCATCAGGCTAACCCGGAATTCCCCGAAATGTTGTTGTGTGCGGCGTGGTCGGCGCCCGGCGGCGCGGCCACAGAGACTTGGTATCCGCACCCCGCTTGTCAACCGAAAGCGTAAAGCCCTTTTCGTAACAGCCGGTTAAGAAGACGGCGTCCGGCAGCGCCAGGCGGGTCGGCGCGCGGCTGCTCAATCCACGTACATTGGCCCCGGCCTGCTGTACAGATCCTCATAGTGGACGAGCACGGGATCGCCCGCGAGCGGGCAGGGGACACCCCGGCGAAAGGCCCACTCGCCGCGGTCGCAGTTGTCCGCGACCACGTAGCCGTTGATGTAGAGCCGTCGGTCGATGGCGGACCGATTCGGTCCGGAGCCGTGCAGCGTGTGCACGTGCCACAGCGCGAAGTCGCCCGGCGCCATCTCAAGGGTCACGATGTTGTCCGGATCGGCGCCGAATTTCGAGAGGTCGGCGATGTCCAGCACGGCATCCATCGCGTGCACGGTCGGGTCGAACGGCAGCTCGCCGAGGCGGTGGCTGCCGGGACACAGTACCATCGCGCCGTTCTCGGCGCTGTGCGGATCGACGGCGATGCCGGTCTGCACATACGAGGTGGCGAGGTCACGATAGGCGTCGCGCGGCTGGCGCGAGCGCGAGTCCTGGTGGAACCCGAAATCCGCCATGGCGGCGCCAGGCGGCTTCCAATGCAGCTGGTTGATGATCTGCTTCAGATCGCGGCCGACCAGCGGCTCCAGGATCGCCAGGATCCGCGGGTCGCGCCGGGTGCGCTCCAGCGTCTCGTCGATCCAGGCGACCCACTGCGCGTAGCGGGGGATCGGCCCCAGCGCCTTGTCTTCGGCCATGCGGAAGAAGATATTGCGGTCGCGCCAGCTGCGGCCCAGCGCGACGGCCCTTGCGCGGATTCGATCGAACGCCTGGGCCAGCTCTGCGACCTCGGCCGCGCTGAAGACGCCGCGAATGACGGCATAGCCCTCATTGTGAAACTGCGAAACGTGGTCCTGGGTCATCGCTTGCCTGCCGTTCGGTCCACCGCCAATGATCGCAAGTCTTCGTTAAATCACAGTGAAAACCAGCGCCTGTAAACGATGGCGGATTATCCGCCATCGCCGAGCAACGCCACCATGTTGCCGGGGTGACGCTCCAGGCGGCCGGCCAGCTCCAGCTCGAGGAGCACGGTCAGTACCGCCTGTGGGGGCAGGTTTAGGTCACGAATGATGGAATCGACCCCGGCCGGCGACGGGCCCAGCGCGTCCAGGATCCGCGCGTGCGCATCGTCCGGAGCCGGGACATCCGGCCGCAGGTCCACGCCGTCAGCTTCGCGCGGATCAGGCTGGCTCAGCCCGTCGCTCCGCATGGCCTCGAGTGCGGACAGGACGTCCTCGGCACTCTCCACCATCGTCGCCCCCTTGCGGATCAGATCGTTGGCGCCGCGACAGCGCGGGTCGAGCGGCGAGCCGGGCACTGCCATCACCTCCCGGCCCTGCTCGTTGGCCAGCCGTGCGGTGATCAGCGAGCCGGAGCGGACGGCGGCCTCGACCACGACGACGCCGAGCGACAGGCCCGATATGATCCGGTTGCGCCGGGGGAAGTGGCGGGCCTGTGGCACGAGTCCCGGCGGCGCTTCGGCGAGGACCGCGCCGCGCGCGCAGATCGCGTCGTATAGGGCTTGGTTCTCCTCCGGATAGACGACGTCGGGCCCGCCGGCCAGCACGGCGACGGTGCCGCCGTCGAGCGCGCCCTCATGCGCGGCGGTATCGATGCCGCGCGCCAAGCCGGAGGCTACGACGATGCCACCCGCGGCAACGCCGGCGGCGATCTCGCGGGCCAGCCGCCGGCCATTGGTCGAGGCGTTGCGCGCGCCGACGATGGCAACGGACGGCCGGTCCAATAAGTCGCGGCGACCGATGACCAGCAGCACCGGCGGCGCATCCTCGGCTGCGGCCAGGGCGTTGGGGTAGTCCGGCTCGCCCAAGAACAGGTGGCGCGCGCCGCATGCCTCAGCTGCCGCCAGCTCCTCCTCGGCCTTCGACGGCGGGCAGATGCCGATTCTGCGCCGGCCGCCGCGGGCCGCCAGAGAAGGCAGGGCGTCGAGCGCCTCCGCGGCCGAGGCGAAATACTTCATCAGCTCGCGGAAGGTGATCGGCCCGACGTTCTCGCTGCGGATCAGCCGCAGCTGCGCGAGGCGATCCGCGGCGTTGGCGGGCGGGCCGGACAATTCAGTGCGTTCCACGGGCGGCGCGTCCTCATGGTAGCAGCGACGATGAATTTGCGACTTTAACGGGTTATCGGCGACGTGGCCAGCCCTGCAACGCCCTATAATCTTCGCCCGATCCTCGGTTCCTCGCCCTTGAGGAGCCGGGCGATGTTCTGGTGGTGGCGGATCCAGATCAACGCGCACACGACGGCCACGGCGAGGGCGGTGCGAAGATCGGCGAAATACCAGACATGGAATGGGGCCAGAACGGTCGTCACCAGCGCCGACAGTGACGAGAGGCGGAAGATCAGCGCGACGGCAAGCCAGACGGCGACGGCGATCAGCCCCGACGGCCAGGCGAGTGCAGCGAGCGCACCGAAGCCGGTGGCGACGCCCTTGCCGCCCCGGAAGCCGAGCCAGAGCGGAAACATGTGTCCGGCCACCGCGGCGACCGCACCGATCAGCGCGCCCTCCGGCGCGAACAGGCCGCCGACCAGCGCCCCGGCCGCCCCCTTGCCGGCATCCAGCGCCAGGGTCGCCGCCGCCAGCGGCTTGTTGCCGGTGCGCAGCACATTGGTCGCGCCGATGTTGCCGGAGCCGATCTTGCGGATGTCGCCGAGCCCGGCGAGCCGCGTGAGCAGGAGGCCGAAGGGGATCGAGCCAATCAGGTAACACAGCGCCGCTATGGCGGCCGCGCCCGCCATTCCGATGGTCCAGCTTGCGGGATCGGGCATCTAACGGGCCTCCCTCGGGCGGTCGACGCCGAAGATCGCCCGCCCGTCGACCACGGTGCGCACGGCGTGGCCCTGAACCGGCCGCCCGTCGAAGGGCGAGTTCTTGGACTTGCTGCGGAATCCGGCCTCGTCGACCTTCCACGGCCGGTCGGTGTCGATGACGACGAGATCCGCCGGCGCGCCCTTGACCAGCCGGCCCGCGTTCAGCCCCAACCGTTCGGCAGGTTTGCAGGTCAGCAGCGCCAACGCCTCAGTAAGCGAAAGGTGCTTGTTGTGGCAAAGCTCGAGCGTCAGAGGCAGCAGGGTTTCCAGCCCGATGATGCCGAACGCGGCTTGGGCAAAGGGCAGGCGCTTGGAGTCCTGGTCGTACGGGGAATGATCGCTGGCGATGGCATCGATGGTGCCGTCCTTCAGCCCTTCGACGATGGCTTCGCGATCCGGTTCGGCGCGCAGCGGCGGGCGTACCTTGGCGAAGGTGCGGTAATCGCCGATTGCGATCTCGTTGAGGGCGAAGTAATGCGGCGCGGTATCGCAGGTCACGTCCAGCCCGCGCCGTTTCGCCTCGCGGATCGCGTCGACGGCGGCGGCGGTCGACACGTGCGCCGCGTGATAGCGCCCGCCGGTGTGCGCGACGAGGCGCAGGTCGCGTTCGATCATCATCACCTCGGCGACCGGCGGGATGCCGGAAAGGCCGAGCCGGCTGGCAACCTCGCCGGAGTTCATCTGCCCGTCCGCCGCCAGCGAAGGCTCCTCCGGATGCTGCACGATCAAATGCCCGAAGGTCGACGCGTAGCTCAGGGCCCGCTGCAGCGTCTTGGCGTCGGCCAGCGCCACCTCGCCGTCGGTGAACGCGACGGCGCCGGCCTCGCCCAGCAGGCCCATCTCGGTCAGTTCGCGGCCTTCGAAACCGCGGGTGATCGCCGCGTAGCAATGAATCTTGGCGAGCTTGACCTCGCGCGCCCGCCGCGCGACGAACTCCAGCACCGCAACGTTGTCGATCACCGGCTCCGTGTTCGGCAGGCAGACGATCGTCGTCACACCGCCGGCGCCCGCGGCGTGGCCCGCGCTCTCGATGTCCTCCATATGCTCCTGGCCGGGGTCGCGCAGCTGCACCCGCATGTCGACGAGGCCGGGCGCCAGGACATGGCCGCCGCAGTCGATGATCTCGGCGTCCTTCGGTGCCCCGTCGGCGAACAACCCGGCGCCGAAGTCAGCGATCCT
>JBFIFO010000070.1:0-18069 GCA_041602815.1 Alphaproteobacteria bacterium
CGTCGCCCATCACGCCGACGGTGCGGACCGGCAGCAGCACGGCGAAGGCTTGCCAGATCGCGTTGTAAAGCCCGGCGCGTTCGATCTCCTCGCGGAAGATCGCGTCGGCACGGCGCAGGATGTCGAGCTTGTCGCGCGTCACCGCGCCGGGAATGCGGATCGCCAGGCCCGGCCCCGGGAACGGGTGGCGGCCGACCAGCGCCTCCGCCATGCCGAGCTCGCGGCCGAGCGCCCGGACCTCGTCCTTGAACAGCTCGCGCAGCGGCTCCACCAGCTTCAGGTTCATCCGCTCCGGCAGGCCGCCGACATTGTGGTGCGACTTGATGGTCACGCTCGGCCCGCCGATCGCCGAGACCGACTCGATGACGTCGGGGTAGAGCGTGCCCTGGGCAAGGAACCCGGCGCCCCCGATCTTCTGCGCCTCCTCCTCGAACACGTCGATGAACAGGCCGCCGATGATCTTGCGCTTTTCCTCCGGATCGTCGACGTCCTCGAGATGGTCGAGGAACATCTCGGAAGCGTCGCGATGGACGAGCGGAATATTGTAGTGGTCGCGGAACACGCTGACGACCTGCTCGACCTCGCCCTGCCGCATCAGGCCGTGGTCGACGAAGATGCAGGTCAGCCGGTCGCCGATCGCCTCGTGCAGCAGCACTGCGACGACCGACGAATCGACGCCGCCGGACAGGCCGCAGACCACCTTGCCGTCGCGTCCCACCTGCGCACGGATGCGGGCGATCGCCTGGTCCTTGAACGCGGCCATCGTCCAGTCGCCGGCGCAGCCGCAAATCTTGTGGGCGAAATTGCTCAGCAATTTCGCGCCATGCGGCGTGTGGATGACCTCGAGATGGAACTGTACGCCATAGAACCGGCGCGCATCATCGGCGATGGCGGCGTAGGGGGCGCCGTCGCTGGTGCCGACCACGCGGAATCCCTCTGGGATCCGCTCGATCCGGTCGCCATGGCTCATCCACACCTGCTCGCGACCGCCCGTCTTCCACACACCCTCGAACAGGCGGCAGTCGTCGACGACGTCGATGAAGGCGCGGCCGAATTCCTGGTGGTCGGAATTGACGACCTTGCCGCCCAGCTCTGCGCACATGGTCTGTTCGCCATAGCAGATACCGAGCACCGGCAGGCCGAGATCGAACGTTCCCCTCGGCGCGCGCGGCGAGGTCACCTCGGTGACGCTGGCGGGGCCGCCCGACAGGATGATGCCCTTCGGTCCGAACGCCTCGATCGCGGCGCGGTCGAGGCGGTTGTACGGGTGGATCTCGCTGTAGACGCCGGCCTCGCGCACCCTTCGGGCGATCAGCTGGGTCACCTGGCTTCCGAAATCGACGATGAGGATGCGGTCGGTCATGGGCTGATGTGGCATTCGGGCGGGGCAAAGGCAAACGACGTCTCGTTATAGCAGGCGCCCGCCGCCGGACAACCCCGCCCTCGCCGCGCCACACTTGCCGCCGGATTTCCGCGCCCGGCCCATGCCCGTGCCGCAAAGAGACGGTGCAATGGATGCAAAGGACCGTCTTCGGGTCGCGCAAAATCGGGGGGTGCGCAATGGATACCGTCAAATTTATTCAGGATACGTTCCTGCGCAGGATTCCCGTCTATTTCAAGATGGGTGCGCTGCTGTTCCTTATCCTCATACTGCTCATCCCGATCAACATGATCGACAACATGATCGGCGAGCGGCGCTACCGCCAGGCTGAGGTGGCCGGCGAGATCAGCGATATCTGGGGCCGCGAGCAGAGCCTGTTCGGCCCGGTGCTGATCGTGCCCTACCGCGAAGCGGTGGAAATCCGCCACAGCGACGGCCGTACGTCGCTCGAGCCCCGGGAGGGCCGTCTCTTCCTGCTGCCTGAGACGCTGAAGATCGCCGCGCGGGTCGACCCGGAAATCCGCTACCGCGGGATCTTCGAGACGATCGTCTATCGCGGCGGCGTCCGCTACGAGGGCAGCTTCCGGCGGCCCGATGTCGAGGCGCTGGGCCTGGCCCGCGCGGAATTCCTGTGGAGTCGGACGATACTGGCCGTCAGCGTCAGCGACCTGCGCGGCACGCAGGGCGACTTGCGGCTGGAGGCCGGCACCCATGCGGCAAGGTTTACGCCCGGCACGACCAGCGACGTTCTCGGCAGCGGCATACAGGCTGCGGCCGGCGACGCCGTTCGCCGAGGAATTCCCGAGACGACGGGTCTGCGGTTCTCGTTCTCGCTCGATCTCGCCGGCAGCCGGCGCATCCTGTTCACGCCCTCCGGCAAGGACACGAGCGTCACCGTGGAGTCCGGATGGCGCCACCCGCGCTTCGAGGGTGCCTGGCTGCCCGTCGACAGGACCATCGGGTCCCAGGGCTTCAAGGCAAGCTGGTCGGTCTCATGGTACGGCCGCGACCTGCCGCAGCAATGGGTCGAGGGCAGCAGCGCCGCGGCCCGGCTCGGCGACCGGATCCGCGATACGCGGTTCGGCGTCGCGCTGATCACACCGGTGGATTTCTATCTGAAGTCGGAACGCTCGGTGAAATACGCGATCCTGTTCGTGCTGCTGATCTTCGCGACCGTATTCATCCTCGAGGTCGCGGTGCCGGTGCGTGTGCATCTCATCCAGTACGCGTTGGTCGGCTTCGCGATGACGATGTTCTACCTTCTTCTGCTGGCGCTGGCGGAGGTCGTCGGCTTTGCCGGCGGCTTCGCGATCGCCGCCCTGGTCTCGACGGGGATGATCGCGCTCTACATGGGTCGCACGCTGCGCAGCGCGGCGCGCGGCGGCCAGTTTGCGGCCATCCTCGCGGGCATCTACGGATTCCTCTATGTCGTGCTGCAGCTGGAGGACTACGCGCTGCTGGTCGGCGCCGTCGGCCTCGTCGCCGCACTCGGGGCGGTCATGTATGCGACGCGCGACATCGACTGGTACCGCATGGGCAGCGGAGCAGACGGCCGGAAGCAGGCGGCGGAAGAGACCTGATCGGCCCCGGCGCGGTCATCTCAGCATTCGGGCTCGCGCACCATGTCGCTGCCGATCTGGGCCCAGGCGCCGAACGTGAACTCCTCGCCCTCGGCCGGGTAGGTTTCGATTCGCGTCGACTCGCCGGCTCCGAGCGACCCCTCGAAATATTCTCGCTCAATGCGCGCCTTGTAGTTCACGCACATGCGCCAGAACACGACCTGATCGCAGCCATTCGTGATCACGATCTCGGGGTTGTAGGTGCCGTCGCCATCGAGGGTAAGATCGGCGCAGGCGAGTCCGTCGAACGACTCGGCGCGCGCCGGTACGGTCGCCGCCATCATCGCGGCGGCAAGACAGAAAATGAGCGGTAACCTGGACACGCCGGTGCAAGCGCCGGGCTTCTAGACCCGCGTGGACGGCAGGGCGTGGATGCTGTCCCAGCCGTAGGCCGACTCGCGCAGCGGCGCGCCCCACATCCGGGTGTCGCGCCCGGCCACCGGATGGCCGCCCATCGCCTCGTAGAAGAAACGCGACGGATTCTGCGCCAGGACCCATATCAGGGCGCTGTCGTGGCCTTCGCGGGCCAGCGCCGCGAACAGCGCGCGCAGCAGGCCGCGGCCGATGCCGAGTCCCTGGAAATCCGGGTGGACGTAAAGCGTATACACCTCGCCCGTATAGCCGTCGCGGCCGCTGCGATTGGGGCCGTAACTGCCGAAACCGATGAGTCCCCGGCGCGGGTCGTCGGCGACGATCACGGTTTCCCCGCCACGCAGCATGCGCCGCCACATACGGGCCTGGTTTTCCTCGCACATCGCCACCAGCATGTTGTCCGGCAGCATCCCGGCATAGGTGGTGCGCCAGGTTTCGACGTGGATCCGGGCGATGGATTCCGCATCGTCCAGAGTTGCCATGCGCAGGTCGACAACGGTCATGGGACTAAACGCTCCTTGCCAAATCCACATTCATGATTACACGAAATTGCTTATTAATCCTTACCTGCGACGCATCACCGCGACAAAGAATCCGTCGGTGCCGTCGCGCCCCGGCAGAAGCCGCAGAAACACGTCGCTTGCGGGGCAATCGCCGGATACGGCGCGAGACCAGATCGGGCGGACCGGAAGCGCCTCGAAACCCGGATTGTCGGCCAGAAATTCGCGAATCAGGCCTTCGCTTTCATCCCCGAGCAGCGAGCACACGGCATAGACGAGGCGGCCGCCGGGGACGACCAAAGGCGCCGCGCGATCGAGGATACGGCGCTGCAGGTCACGGTACCTCACCACATCCTCCTCGCGCAGCCGCCAGCGCAGCTCCGGATTGCGCCGCCATGTCCCGGTGGCGCTGCACGGCGCGTCGACCAGCACGCGGTCGAAACCGCCCTTTTCCGCCCCCTCCCAATGGCCGTCCTCCGTATCCGCAAGGACACGTTGCTGGACACAGGTGACGCCGGCGCGGTCGAGGCGCGGGGCGGCCCGCGCGAGGCGATGGCGCGAGACGTCGCTTGCCACCAGACGGCCCCGGTTTTCCATCGCGGCGGCCAGGGCCAACGTCTTGCCGCCGGCGCCGGCGCAGAAATCGACCACCGATTCGCCGGGTTGCGCCTCGACCAGGCGGGCGACGATCTGCGAGGCCTCGTCCTGCGGCTCGACGAGGCCCTCGCGCAACAACGACGTCTCGCCGAGATTGACCCGTGCCCTGATGCGCAGGCCGAGCGGCGCGAAGGGCGTCGGCTCCGCCGCTATTCCGCTTGCCGCCAGTCGCGCCATGACCTGCCGCCGCGAGGCCTTCAGGGGATTGACCCGCAGGTCGAGCGGCGCCTCGCTGGACAGTGCGGTCAGCTCGCGTTCCATCGATTCGCCGAGCACGATCCGGAACGGCGCCTCGAGCCAGGCCGGAATATTGCATCTGACGTGCAGCGGCTGCGCCGGATCGTCGAAGGACCGGCCGTCACCCCCGGCAAACATCCGTTCCTGCGGGCTCAGGCTCGCGGGCCGGTACTGCCCGCCGTCGAACGCTGCTTCGAGCTGCGCCAGCCCCCAGTGCGCCCCGAGCTTCAGCATGGCCAGGACCCGCCCTCGGGAATCGCAGCTCCCGCCGTTTCGCTCGAGCCACCAGTCGATCTGCGCCCGGCGCCGCAACACGGTATAGACGACGTTGCGAATATCGCGCCGGTCGCCGCCGCCGGCATAGCGCCGGCCGCGAAACCATGCGGTGACCAACTGGTCCGCCGGGCGGGACGAGTCGCTCTCGATGGCGTCCAGGATCTCGATGGCGGCGGCGGCCCGGGCACCCGGGGTCATTGCGTGACAGGCCGGGCCCGCGGGGGCTCAGCGCTCGGTGCGGTAATTGGGCGCCTCGCGGGTAACGGTAATGTCGTGCACATGGCTTTCGCGCAGGCCGGCGCCGGTGATCCTCAGGAACGTGCAATTGCGCTGCATGTCGGCGATGCTGCGGTTGCCGGTGTAGCCCATCGCCGCCTTGAGGCCGCCGACAAGCTGATGGATGACCGTGCCGGCCGGACCCTTGTAGGGCACCTGCCCTTCCACCCCTTCCGGCACCAGCTTGAGCGAATCGGACACCTCCTGCTGGAAATAGCGGTCGGCGGAGCCTCGCGCCATCGCGCCCACCGACCCCATGCCGCGATAGGCCTTGTACGACCGCCCCTGATACAGGAACACCTCGCCGGGCGCCTCATCGGTGCCGGCCAGCAGCGAGCCGACCATCACGCAGTCGGCGCCGGCCGCGATCGCCTTGGCAAGGTCGCCGGACGATTTGATGCCGCCGTCGGCGATCGCCGTTACGCCGCTCTGCCGGCAAACCTCGACGGCGTTCATGATCGCGGTCAGCTGCGGTACACCGACGCCGGCGATAACGCGCGTCGTGCAGATCGAGCCCGGGCCGATGCCGATCTTGATGGCATCCGCGCCGGCGTCGATCAGCGCCTGCGCACCCTCGCGCGTCGCGATATTTCCCGCGATCACCTGGCTGTAATTGCTCAACTTCTTGATGGCACCGACCGTGTTCAGCACGCCCTTGCTGTGGCCGTGCGCGGTGTCGACGACGATCACGTCGCACCCCGCCTCCAGCAGCGCCTCGGCCCGGCGCACGCCGTTTTCCCCGACGCCGGTGGCGGCGGCGACCCGCAGCCGCCCCTGCTCGTCCTTGCAGGCGTTCGGAAACTTGTCGGCCTTTTCGATGTCCTTGACCGTGATCAGGCCGACGCAATGGCGCTCGTCGTCGACCACCAGCAACTTCTCGATCCGGTGTTCGTGCAGGAGGCGACGTGCCTCTTCGCTGCTGACCCCTTCGCGGACGGTGACCAGGCCGCGCCGGGTCATCAGTTCGCGCACCGGCTGGTTCGGATTGGTGGCGAACCGCACGTCGCGATTGGTCAGGATGCCGACCAGCCGGTGGCTCCGCTTGGTCACCACCGGGATCCCTGAAATCCCGTTATCGGCCATTAGTTGCAGGGCGTCTGCCAGCGTCTGGTCGGGCTGGATCGTGATCGGGTTGACGACCATGCCGGATTCGAACCGCTTGACCCGGCGGACCTCCATCGCCTGTTGCTCGACTTCGAGATTCTTGTGGATGACACCAATCCCTCCGGCTTGGGCCATGGCGATGGCCAGCGCGGATTCGGTCACCGTGTCCATGGCCGAGGAGATGAGCGGGATGCCGAGCTCGACCGTCTTGGTCAGTCTGGTGCGGGTATCGGCCTGATCGGGCAAGACTTCGGATGCTGCGGGCTGCAGCAGGACATCGTCGAACGTCAGACCTTCAGTCAGTTCCATCGATCACCCCCGGCTCAGGCTGTGGGCCGGCATCATACACGGGTTTCCGGCGCTGCCAAGGACTCGCGCGCCGGCCGCGGAAGGCCCCGGTTGCCCAACATTAGCCACAAATTCGTGATTAATTTTCTCAAAACAACCTCGATCTCTGGGGACCTGGGATGAACACTCGCAGATTTGGCATGACCGCCTGGACGCGGCGGATTTCAGTGCTGGCCGGTACGGTCGCTGTCGGTGCGTTGGGGATGACCGCCGTACCGCTCACCCTTGATGAATCCGGCCTTCACCTCGCCTCGGCGCAGGCGGGCAAGGGCAACGGCAAGGACAACGGCCGGGGCGGCGGCAAGGGCCAGGGCAACGGCAATGCCCACGGACACAACAAGTCCGGAAACGGGCACGGTGATGAGTGGCCCGACGACGTCGACGGTACGAAGCTGAAACTCCCCGGCTCGTTGAATGCGGCGCACGCCTCACCCAGGGCGATGGAACGCGCCAACCGGAATTCCCGGGTCGGTGCGCTGGGCGCCTATATGGACGCGATGGCCGACTATGCGGATGCGGTTCGCCGTGGCGACGTGCTCGCCCAGCAGGCGGCGCTGGACGCCGCTGCCGCGGCGCTCGCCGATGCGGCCAACAAGAACGTTGCGATCGACGCCGGCGTCGTCGACTCCCTCAACCGTGCGCTCGATGGGAAGGGCGAAGGCTTCCATCACACGGGCGAGCCCGGCGATCCGATCCACGAGGCGGAAGGCGAGATCGCCGACAGGATCAACGCCAGGCCTGTCGGGTGGCTCAGGCGGCTGGGATTGCGACGCGGCGATTGACCTGGGTCATTGCGCTGACGGGGGTTCGTCGCTCTAGTGGGAGCCGTTGACTCCCCGTTTCAGGAACCGCACATGCCCACGACCGAAACGACCACCTGGTTTCTGGTCGCCGATGGTGCCAAGGCCCGAATCTTGGCGCGGCGCGGCCGGGACGGGCCGCTCGAACCGGCGTCGAACATCTGTTTTGCCGGGTCCGAGGCGCGCGTGCCGACCCGGGACGTCGGCGCCGACCGTCCGGGCCGCGTGCACGAAAGCGCCGATGTCATGCGCCACGCGATGGCGCCGCGGGTCGACTGGCACCGGTTCGCCAAGGAGCTGTTTGCCCGGGACGTGGCCAGGGCGCTCGAGGCGGCGGCCGGCAGGAAACTCTACGATGCGCTTGTGCTCGTCGCGCCGCCACGGACCCTGGGCGACCTGCGCCAGGCGCTGGGCAAGCATGCCGGCGCCCTGGTGACCCGCGAGATCGCCAAGGACCTGACCAACGTCCCGGACCACGACCTGTCGGCGCATCTGACCTAGCCGACCGACCGGCCGGATTCCCCGGGTCGGCCGCGAGGGGCGCGGAGTCACAGATTGGCCCGGATGTCTTTCGCCAGGGCGGCGATTTCATCCATGTTTCCGGGGCGCAGGCCCCAGTTCATGGCCAGACCATCGTCCATGTGGCGCGGGAGCGCGTGCATGTGGAAGTGCGACACCGACTGTGCCGCGGCAACACCGTTGCATTGCAGCACGTTCATCCCCGGCGGGCTCAGCGTCTTCTGGATGGCGCCGGCCACCCGCTGCACCGTCGCGACCGTCGCGGCGAGGAGATCCGGCGGAATTGCGAACAGGTCCGGATGATGGTCCTTGGCGATCGCCAGGGCGTGGCCGGGATGGACCGGATTGATATCCATGAAGGCAAGCGTCGCGTCGTCCTCGTAGAGCTTGAAGCACGGGATCTCCCCGGCGACGATCTTGCAGAAGATGCAGTCCGCATCTGAGGTCATGTCCATCACTCCCGATCTGTCGGGCCCGCCGGCGCGGCCACACCGCGGAACCCGGTTGCAACGACGTAGAGCTCCGCCGAATCCTTGCGGCTTGACGGCGGCTTGAAATGGGCGACCCGCGCGAACTCGCGCCGCAGCGTCTCGAGCAGCGCGCGCTCGCTGCCGCCCTGCAGCACCTTGGCGACGAACGCGCCATCCGGCGCCAGAACCTCGAGTGCAAACGCCAGCGCCGCCTCGGCCAACGCCATGATGCGCAGATGGTCGGTGCCCGCGTGGCCGCTTGACGGCGCCGCCATGTCGCTGAGCACGGCATCCGCCTTGCCGCCGAGCGCCTCGCGCAGTCGCGCGGGCGCGTCGTCGGAGAGGAAATCTCCCTCCAGGAGGGTCGCCCCGGCAACCGGCTCCATCGCCTGCAAGTCGATGCCGACCACCCGGCCAGACGGCCCGACCCGCGCCAGCGCGACCTGGATCCAGCCGCCCGGCGCCGCCCCGAGATCGACGATGCGGCCGCCCCGCCGCAGAACACGGAACTTGTCGTCGATCTCGGCCAGCTTGAAAGCGGCCCGGCTGCGATAGCCCAGCCGCTTCGCGGCGGCGACGTACGGATCGTTGAGCTGTCGCTCGAGCCAGCGCGTCGACGACAGCTTGCGCCCCTTCGCGGTCCGGACCCTGACCTTGCCGGCCCTCGGCACGCCGCGCGACTGGGATTTTCGTCTATCCGTCGACATCGCCGGCTGCCGCCTCGTCGCCCCTGCGGCCCAGCAGGTCGACGAGGATTCCCTCGCGCACGCCGCGGTCGGCGACCCGCAGGCGGCCGACCGGCCAGCGCTGGCAGATCGCCTCGAGGATGGCGCAACCGGCGGCCATCATGTCGGCCCGCTCGCGCCCGATGCAGGGATGCTGCGCCCGATCCTCCGAGCTCATCGCGCTCAGCAACCCGGTCAGCCGGTGCACGGCCTCGAACTCGAGGAACGATCCGTCGACTCGCGACCGGTCGTACCGCGGCAGTTCCAGGGACAGGCCGGCGAGCGTCGTCACGGTGCCCGACGAGCCCAGCATCTGGACCTCCGCGTCTTGGACATGCCGCGCAATTTCGTGCCGCTCGCAGAACGGTTGCAGATGCCCCAGCAGCTCGTCGACGATGGTCCGGTAGGCGGCCGGGATGAAGGGTCCTCGTCCGTGCCGTTCGGTGAGCGTGACGACGCCGAGCGGCAGCGATATCCAGTCGATGATGCGGTGCCGCGGCGCGTCCACGTCCAGCCACAGCACCTCGGTGCTGCCGCCGCCGATATCGAACACCAGCGCCCGTGGCGTGGTCCCGTTCAGCAGCGGCACGCAGCCGGCGAGGGTCAGGCGGGCCTCTTCCTCGGCGGAAATGATTTCGATCGCAAGGCCGGTCTCGCGCGCCACGTGAGCGAGAAACGCCTCGCAGTTCTGCGCCTTGCGGCAGGCTGCGGTGGCCACGTAGCGGCCGCGTCGCACACCGCGCCTGCGGATCTTCGAAGCGCAGACCCGGAGCGCGTCGATCGTACGCGCCACCGCCTCGTCCGACAGCCGGCCCGTTTCCTCCACGCCCGCGCCCAGCTGCACGACGCGGGAAAACGCATCGACGATCCGGAAACCGTCGGGCGCGGGTCGGGCAATCAGAAGCCGGCAGTTGTTCGTGCCGAGGTCGAGGGCGGCACAGAACTCGGGGCGGCGTCGGCGCTGCCGTCGTTGGCGCGGACTCGTTTGCGGCCCGTTGGCAAAGTGCCGGCCCGGTTGGGCGGTCATCGCCTGCAGTATCCTCCCAGGGTTTGCTCCCCGGATTATCATTGTGCGCCCGGGGTGGACGTTATCCTACCCAAAACGGCGAGCCCGTCCAGTCATCACGTTTTTCCGCATCTTGGGGTTCATTCGCAGGGCACTATATGATATGAACCCGGCCACAAAACGCCGCAGGCGAGCCTGTTGGGGGATCGTCTAATGGTAGGACAGCGGACTCTGACTCCGTCAATGTTGGTTCGAATCCAGCTCCCCCAGCCAAAACGCTGAAAGGCCACCGGAATCCGCGCCGGTGGCCTTTTTCGTGGCGTGGAGGCAAGCCGGGCCGCCGCCGCGTCAGTTGAACGGCTCGGCCCGTTCGATCAGCTCGGCCAGATTGGGCTCGTCCGGATTGCGCGGCTTGCCGGGATGGATGATGCTCACCTGGCAGCTTTCCGCCGCCTCGACCATTTGCCGGTAGCTCCCGGCATCCGGATCGGCGATGTAGGCCTGCTTGTTGTCGTTGTACACGAACATCTTGTTGTTGATCTGCGTGCACTCGTTGCAGGTCGTGCAGCGCGCGGTCTCGATATAGGGCTCGTCCGGCGATCGCGCGTCCTCCTCGGCGACGGCGGGCTCGGGCTCCGGCTCGGACTTCGGTTTGGGCTGTGCCGCCACCGCCAGCACGTCCGCCGGCTGTGGCGCCGCTGCGCCGGCGCCCAGAGCCTCGCGTTCCCGCTCGCGCTCTTGTTCCCAGGATTCGCGTGCAGCATCGAGTTGCCGACGCGCATGGGAGTTGTTGATGCCGCCCAACTCCTGGAGGGTACGCCAGGTCTCTGCGCACCGGCGTGCACCCTCGATCAGCCGGTCGTCGACGACGGTGCGCCGCAGGCAACCGTCGGCATCGACGGTCCAGACATAGGGAACCGGCTCGGCGCAGTTGCCGCCGTTCGACAGCAGCTCGTCGGCCGGCACCATAGTGTCCAGCCACTTGCTGCGGCTGGTCGGCACCCAGTGTCTTTCGTAGCGCGAATCGCAGACCACGAAATCGACATGGGTAATGGCCCCGGTATGGCTGATCCGCTGAAGTTCCGCGTCCTCGTAGGACAGGGTATGCACGGGCCACGCCGCCTCCGGCTGCGGGTTGTCGCGGATATCGAACCGCGACGCCCAATCCGGGCCGGCCGCGGGATCGTAGGTGAACGACGGGAAGGCGCGCGATTCGGTCGCCGCTGCCGCCAGCAGATAGGGGGGCACGCCGGACACCGTCCGGGTCACGCCGGAATAGATGCTGAACAGGGCCGGGCCGTCGTACATCAGGCCCTTGAGCACGCGCTCCTGCAGGCGGAAGAGACTCGCGCTCGCCGTCTGGAACACGTAGGCGTGGTTGGCGCCCAGCGCCATCGCGGCGAGCCGGGCGCTGCCGCCGCCGAACGAGGTCCGCGGCGGCTCCGGCGACGAGTCGCCGACGATATCGTCGGTCTGGATCAGCACCTTGACCGGAAATCCGGACGCGATCGCCTCGAGCGCCCGCACGGTCTCCGCGGCATCGCTCTCGCCGTCGCGCAGACACACGAGATAGGACGGGAACAGGGCCAGATCCTCGGCCGTCAGTTCACTCTCGTCGAAACGCTGGAAGAACGGATCGTGCAGATCGGGCCGGTACTTGTTCTCGATCTCGAGCTCCGCGATGCTGAGCGCTTCGATGAAATCGACCATCTGCGGCAGGCGGTCGCGGAAGGCGTCCATCGCGGCGGCGCAGTTGTCGAAGATGAAGGAGTAGGGCTCGACCTCCTCGACCCACGAACCGGAGGCCCGCCCCGGGCCGTAGAAGCGCTGCGACTGCAGCACCATGAGCACGGCCTCGATGCGCTGGCGCCGTTCGGCGCTCAGCATGTCGCTGTGCGACCCCTCCACCAGCACGCGCGACATCGCGGCGAAATCGAAATCGGTATTGAAGGTATCGCCCACGGCGGACTTGAGGATCTCCGGGCTGCGCGCCTTGTTCGACTTGACGAAGTCCGCCTTCAGGATGTCCGAAAGCTTCAGGATCAGGCCATCCACGCGCTTGCGGAAAGCCTTGGCCTTGCTGGCATGGATGGTATTCCAGGCGTGCACGAGGAACCGGGCCGGCGTCTTGTCGTCGCAGTCGATGACCTCGCCGTCGGTTTCCAGCGTCTCGCGCGCCAGATCGAGGTTCCTGACCAGGTCGTCCCGCGCATCCTTGCCGTTGGCCTCGAGAAGTTGAGCCTCGGCCTTGCGCCAGAGCTGGGAAAGGCGCCCGCCCGCGCCATCGGCAACGAGCCCGCGGACCGTCTCCTCCATGTGCAGAAGTTGCCAGCGGAACGCCTTGCCCTGCGGGCCCGGCGGCACGATCCGCCGGATCAGGTCGTCGACGACGCCCGTCAGGGACTGGACACGGGCGCTGCCGCCGTCGGTCTCGACAAGAACCAGCGGATAGTCGTAGCGCAACCGCCGAAGGTCTCGGTAGCCGGCGAACAGCGCCGGTCGCTGCGCCTGCATCTTCGCCTTTTCCCCGGCGTCTTCCGGGTCCAGCTCGAGCAACCGCGGACTTGTCAGTTCCAGAGATATGCCGTCCATGGCATCACCCGATCACTGTTCCAACTGTCGGCCACCGGCGTCCGTGCATCATTCGGCCGGCGCCCGGTCCGGCGCGTCGTCCGGCCAGATCGTAAACTTGTCGAATTCCTCGTCGAGGACCGTGCGGATCAGCCCCGGCGTGTTCGGCCGCTCGCCCTCGCGCAGATCCTCGTAACACGGCACTTCGGGATTGCGGTACAGGATGCCGACCGGAACTTCCTCGGTCAGCGAGGCGATCTCGCGGGCGCGGTCGATATCGCCGGGATCATGGATTTCCTGGTTGCGATAGGTTCTGGACGTGTCCGCGCTCAGCGTCAGCCCCTTCTGGTGCACCACCAGCCGCGTCAGCGACGGATCCTGCACCCAGGCGTCGAAGCGGTGCGGCATGAATTCCGGGCACCGCTGCAACACCCGCACGAAGGAAAATCCCTTGTGCCGATAGGCCTGCGAGATGATGTCGTACAGCACTTCCGGGATCCAGTCGGCGGCCTGTGCCACGAACGACACATTCGGCACGCCCAGCGTCACGGTCAGCGGGTTCAGCGGGTCGAGATAGGTGCCGCGCGGCGTCGTGTTGCTCTTCAGCCCGCGCGGCGACGTCGGCGACGCCTGCTTTTTGGTGAGACCGTAAATCTGGTTGTCGTGCATCAGCACGGTCATGTTCATGTTGTACCGGATCGCATGGATCCAGTGCGCGGCGCCGATGCTGCAGCAGTCGCCGTCGCCGGTGGTGACGAACACGTGGAGGTCGGGGCGCCGCATCTTGATGCCCTCGGCGACCGGGAAGGCGCGGCCGTGCAGGCCGTGGAAGCCGTAGGCGTTCATGTAGTGGGGCAGGCGGCTCGAACAGCCGATGCCCGAGACGAACACCGTCTTCTCCGGCGGCAGCTGCTCGTCGCGGCACAGCCGCTGGACGGCGGTCAGGATGCCGTTGTCGCCGCATCCGGTGCACCAGCGGGGCGGAATGTCGCTCTGGTAGTCGCGGATCGCGTATTCCTGGTCGATCAGGTTCAACAGGCATTCGGTTCTGGGTGCGTGCATTGGCCTGCCCATGGGTTGGTGTCCTTACTGCAGCCGCTTGCGGACGACGTCGGCGATCGTCCCGGGCTTGATCGGCTGGCCGCGTGTTTCGCCCCAGCAATCGACGTCGATGAGGTAGCGCGCGCGCAGCAGCCAGGCGAGGCTCGAGTAGCGCCGGTTGTGCTCGTCGATCAGGTCGCCGTCCAGCGTGTCGGTCCAGTTGTTCTCGATGGTCATCACCTTGCCGAAGCGCTGCAGGACTTCCTTGATGCCGGACGCCATCGGCTGCAGGAACTTCAGATGCAGGGACGACACCGCCTTGCCTTCGGCCCGCAGACGCTCGACCGCTTCCTCGATGGCGCCTTTGGTACTGCCCCAGCCGACCAGCAGCATGTCGCCCTCGTCGCCGCCGTAGACCGGCGGTGTCTTGAGCGTCCGCTGGAACGCCGCCAGCTTGAGGCTGCGGTTGCGGATCCCCTCCTCGTTGATTTCGGGATCGTAGGCGACATGGCTGCCGCGGTCGTGCGCCAGCCCGGTCAGGCAGTGCATGCCGTTCGGCTGGCCCGGGATGAACCGCTCGATCATGCCGGTGCGGGGATCCCAGTCATAGGGTTTCGCGCCCTCCGGCACGGCGCTCTGGTCGATCGGCGGGGCCAGCCAGTCTTCACGGAAGCGCGGCCGCGGAAACGGTTGTTGCGCCGTGGCCAGGCTCGCATCGGTCAGCACGACGACGACCATGTTGAAGGTCTCGGAGATCTTGCGCGCGGTGATCATCGAATAGAAGCAGTCCTCGATGGTCGACGCCGCAAACACGATTTTCGGCGCGTCACCGTGGCCACCGAAGATTGCGGCAAGGAGATCCCCCTGCTCCGCCTTGGTCGGTTGTCCGGTGCTTGGCCCGCCGCGCTGTACATCGACCACGACGAGCGGGATTTCCGCCATCACGGCAAGGCCAATGCCTTCCTGCTTCAGCGACAGGCCGGGCCCCGAGGTAATGGTGACCGCGCACTTGCCGGCGTACGAGGCGCCGATCGCGAAGGCGCAGGCGGAAATCTCGTCCTCGGCCTGGTGGACGACGCAGCCGACCTTCTCGAAGATGTCGCTGAGATAATGCGAGGCGGAGGTCGCCGGCGTGATCGGGTACATCGCGCAGACCTCCATGCCCGAGGCCACGACGCCCAGCGCGAGCGCGGTGTTGCCGTTGACGACGATCTGCGGCTCGCGCGGGCGCGACGCCGCGATCGTGAATTTCAGGTCGAGATTGTCTTCGGCCCAGGCGTGGCCCGCGTTGAGGAGCTCGAGGTTGATGTCGATGACCTTTTCGTCCTTCTTGCGGAACGCAAAACGGACCTGGGACTGCGCCAGCTCCAGGTCGAGGCTGTAGATGTTGCACAGCATGCCGAGCGCGAACATGTTCTTGCCGCGCCTCGTGTCCGGTACGTAGCGGACACACTCGTCCTCCATCGGGATCTCGTGCAGCCTGTAGCCGCCGGCGGTCAGCTCCTCGACGACCTGCGCGTACGACCCGGCGATTTCCGGGTCGGGATCGCTGCGCCATTTGTTTTCCAGGAGGATGATGCAGCCCGGCTTCAACTCGTTGGCGCGCACCCGGCTCAGCAGGACCTGCTCGTTGAAGGCGACCACGAGATCCGCTTCATCGCCGCCGTTCATGATGCGGCGGGATGCAAGCCGCACCCGGTTGCCGCTGGCGCCGGCAACGCTGCGCGAGGGCGGCTGGATCTCTGCCGGGATGATCTCGACGGTCCAGATGCCGAGCCCCATCCGGGCCGCCACCGCCCCGAGGGACTGGCCGCAGCGCTGCGCGCCCTCGCCGGAATCACTGACGATCTCGACGATATGCTCTGTGACCGCTTCCGCCAGCTGGCGGCGGGGTGCCGGCGCCTGCTTCTTCTTGCCGGCCGGTTTGCGGCCCGACGCCGTCTTCTTGCCGGCCTTGCCCGGCGTCTGCTTGCGGACCGGTTCGCGCTCGGTTTCTGCGCGCATCTGAGGTTTCATTCGTTCCGACCTATTCGACTCTGAGCCGTGCAAAGTTCCTCTCGGCAACATCGATGCCGAACAGCGTGCCGTCCGTGCCGGTGCGCTGCGGCAGGTAGATAGCCTCGCTGTCACGGATCGCGAGGTATTGCTTGATCGACCGTGCGGCGCGACGTCCGGCGCCCATCGCCAGGATCACGGTCGCCGAGCCGGTCACGATATCGCCGCCGGCATAGACGCCGGCCATCGAAGTCGCGAGGTTCTCGTCGGTTTCGATATAGCCCCACTTGTTGAGCTTGAGACGGGACGTCTGGCCGAGGATCGGGTTCGGGTTGGTGCCGATGGCATAGACCACCATGTCGGTCTCGAACTCGTATTCGCTGCCCTTCACCGGAACCGGGCGGCGGCGACCCGAATCGTCGGGTTCGCCAAGCTCCATACGGACGCAGCGCATCGCGCGCACGTTGCCGGCGCCGTCGTCGACGATCTCGACCGGTGCGGTCAGCCAGTGGAACTCGATGCCCTCTTCCTGGGCATGATGGAGTTCTTCCTTGCGCGCCGGGCTCTCGGCCTCGGTGCGCCGGTAGACGCAGTAGACCTTCTCCGCCCCCATCCGTTTCGACACCCGCATCGCGTCCATGGCAGTGTTGCCGGCACCGATGACGGCGATCCGGCGGCCGAGGTGGAGCGGCGTGTCGTAGTCCGGGAACTTGCCGGCCTGCATCAGGTTGCAGCGGGTCAGCAGCTCGTTCGCGGACAGGACGCCGTTCAGGGTCTCGCCCGGGATCTCCATGAATTTCGGCGAGCCCGCGCCGCTCCCGATGAACACGGCTCTGAACCCCATCTCGTCGAGCATCTGCTCGATCGTGAACAGGCGTCCGACCAGCGTGTTGCACTGGAACTCGACGCCCAGATTGACAAGGTTGGCGATCTCCGCATCGACGATATGATTGGGCAGGCGGAATTCGGGGATCCCGTAACGCAGCACACCGCCCGGCTCATGCAGGGCCTCGAAGACGGTCACGGCGCACCCCGCCTTGGCGAGATCCGCCGCGCAGGCCATGCCGGCGGGACCGGAACCGACAATTCCGACCTTGATGCCCTTCTGCTCGATATGGGGGCGCCTGCTCCAGCTGTTCTCGATCGCCTGGTCGCCGACCCAGCGCTCGATGCGGCCGATCGCCACCGGCTCCAGCGTGTCGCCGACCGGGCACACGCCCTCGCACTGGTCTTCCTGCGGGCAGACCCGGCCGCATATCGCCGGCAGGAAGTTGGCCTCGCTCAGGATGTCGTACGCGCCCCGATAGTCCTTGTCGACGACCTTCATGATGAAGCCGGGGATGTCGATCTCGACCGGGCAGCCGACAACGCAGGCCGGCTCCGGGCAGTCGAGACAGCGGGCGCATTCGACCAGCGCATCCTCGAGCGTGAAGCCGAGCGCCACCTCTTCGAAGTTCTTGACGCGCTGCTCCGGGTTCTGGACCGGCATCGGCGCCCGTTCCTGCGGAATCGACCTGATCGTTTTCTTCTTTGCCATCGTCCGTCCTTGCCGGAAGCATCCGGCCAGTGGGTCAGGAATCGCTGCTCGTGCCGTCCACAGGGATCTGCTGCCGGCAGCTGTCCGTCCAACGCTGCAGGGCGACCTTCTCGTCCTCGGCGAAGCGCCGCAGGCGGTTCATGAGGTCGTCGAAATCCACGTCGTGGCCGTTGAAATCGGGGCCGTCGACGCAGGCGAACTGGATCCTGCCCCCGACTTTGACACGGCAGCCGCCGCACATGCCGGTGCCGTCCACCATCACCGGATTGAGGCTGACCATGGTGCGGATGCCGTGCGGGCGGGTCGTCTCGGCACAGGCCTTCATCATGATCGGCGGCCCGATGGCCACAACCTCGTCGATATCGGAATGCTGTTCGACCGCCTGCTTGATCCCTTCGGTCACAAGGCCCTTGAGACCGGCCGATCCGTCGTCGGTGCAGATGATGAACTCGTCGCAGACCGCACGGAACTTGTCCTCCCAGAACACGAGGTCCTTGCTGCGGAAGCCGACGACGCCGATGACGTAGGCGCCGCTCTCCTTGAACCCCCGTGCCTGCGGAAAGATCGGCGCGACGCCGAGTCCGCCGCCGACGCAGACCACCTTGCGCGCATCGCCGATGTGGCTGGGCTCGCCC
>JBFIFO010000071.1:0-18027 GCA_041602815.1 Alphaproteobacteria bacterium
CGTCGGCATTCATGCCCATGCGGCCGGGTTCATGGACTTCGAGCCGGAATTACTGCGGCTTCTCGACCAGATCGACGAATCGGTGCTGAAGATCTGCCTCGACACCGGGCACCACAGCTATGCGGGGTTCGACCCGGTCGACTTCGTGAAGCGTCATGCTGGACGGATCTCCTACATGCATTTCAAGGATATCGATCCGAAGGTCAAAGCAGAGGCGATTGCCGGGCGCACGGGGTTCCACGACGCCTGCGCGCAGGGGATTTTCTGCACTCTGGGCAGCGGCGAGGTGGATTTCCCCGCCCTGCGGCGGGTGCTGATCGACTCCGGGTTCGAAGGCTGGTGCACGGTCGAGCAGGATTGCGACCCGCAGGGAGACACTTCCCCTATCAAAGACGCGGTCGCCAACCGCGCCTATCTGCAGTCGATCGGATTCGCCTGAGGACGACAGGTCATGATGAAGCTGAACTGGGGCATGATTGGCGGCGGCGAAGGCAGCCAGATCGGCCCGGCGCACCGCTTGGCCGCCCGACTCGACGGCCTGTTCGATTTCGTGGCCGGGGCGTTGGATCACAGACCGGAGGCGGGCCGGCTCTTCGCCCGCAGCCTGGGCGTGCCGGCGGATCGGGCCTATGGCGACTGGCGCGAGATGCTGGAGAGTGAGCGTCGACGCGCGGACCGGGTCGACCTGGTGACCGTGGCAACCCCGAATTCGACCCATTTCGAGATCACGAAGGCGTTCCTCGAAGGGGGCTTCCACGTTCTGTGCGAAAAGCCGATGACGATGACCGTGGAAGAGGGCGAAGAGATCGTGGCTCTGGCCCGCAGTGCCGGCCGGATCTGCGCAGTGAACTACGGCTATTCGGGGTATTCGCTGGTGCGCCACATGCGGGCGATGGTGGCGCGCGGCGACCTCGGCCGGGTACGGGTGGTCGTGGCGGAGTTCAGCCATGGCCACCACGCGGACGCAGCGGATGCCGACAACCCACGCGTCCGCTGGCGCTACGAGCCGGCGCAGGCCGGCGTCTCGGCGCAATTCGCCGACTGCGGCATCCACGCATTGCACTTGGCAACGTTCGTCACCGGTCAGGAGGTGGCACAGCTGTCGGCCGATTTCGCTTCCTGCGTCGAGAGCCGGGAACTCGAGGACGACGCGATGGTCAATTTCCGCATGGACGGCGACGCGATCGGGCGGCTGTGGACGTCTTCCGTCGCCATTGGACGCCAGCACGGGTTGACCATTCAGGTGTTCGGCGAGAAGGGCGGGCTTCGCTGGGCGCAGGAGCAGCCCAATCAGCTCTACTGGACTCCGGTCGGAGGCCGCGTCGAGATCATCGAACGCGGGGAAGCGAACCTCTCGCCCGAGGCGGACCGGAGCAGCCGCGTGACCATCGGCCATGCCGAGGGCATGCCGCTGGCATTTGCCAATATCTATGCTGATCTGGCGGAGGTAATTCGCGCCGAAAAAGAGGGCCGCACAGCCGACCCGGCAGCCGCTCTATACCCGCGGGCCGAGGACGGGTTGCGCTCCATGGCGGCGGTTCATGCCGCGGTCGCCTCGGCGCGCGACAACGGAGCTTGGGTTGACGCCCGCCCGCCCATGTTCAAAGAGGCCTGAGCGTTCCCCGCTCGATGATGTGGCACCGGAAGAGCCGGGTTTCGGGTTCCCGGTCGTGCTCGTCCAGCAGGGTCACGATTAGCTCGATCGAGGAGTTGATGATCTGCCGGATGGGCTGATGAATCGTGGTCAGGTCGATGCTTGCCCAAGCCGCCATCTCCATGTCGTTCAGGCCGATGATGCCGATATCGTCGGGCACAGAAAGCCCGGCCGATTTGACCGCGCTCAGCGCCCCGATTGACAGGACGTCATCGCCGCAGAAATACGCCTCGGCTGTGTCGCCCCTGAGCAGGCGACTCATTTCCTTGCGCCCCGCATCGAACGAGTAAGCATCGCTGAAACTGTGGCTGGCTCGGATGCCGGGGTGCTTGGCGACTTCCTCAAGGAAACCTTGAAGCCGATCCTGAGAGGATGTCGCCCCTTCGGGGCCGCCCATGAAACCGATATGGCGGTAGCCCCGTTTGACCAAGGTTTCCGCAGCCATCCTGCCACAGGACCGGTTGTCGATTCCGACGATGTGCACCTCCGGCGCGTCAGTGTGGCGGCCGAAGGTATGCACCACGGGAACACCCGCCCGCCGGAATGCATGGGCAAACAGGGGCGGCAGGGTCGAAGACGCGACGATCACTCCGTCCACGGAATATTGCTGCAGCATCCGGATCGGGGCTTCCGCCTCGGTCTCGCCGGAGAGGTTGACGAGCAGCGGCCGCAGCCCGCGTTCCTGCAGGCCTCGGGTGAACAGGTCGAAGACCTGAAGAAAGATCGGGTTGTGGAAGTTGTCGGCAACCAGTCCGATGAGCTTTGTGCGGCGGGTTGTCAGTCCGCGAGCTATGAAATTGGGGCTGTAGCCAAGCTCTTCGGCCGCCTTCTCGACCTTGCGTCTGGTCTTGGCCGAGACCGAGGCTCCCTCGGTGAAGGTACGCGAGACCGCGGAGCGCGACACTCCGGCCCGCTCGGCAACGTCTTTGAGCGTTACCGTCACGGTGTTGCGGCCTTCGGTCTGCTGTGTCCAGGTCGTATCATCTGCCCTCTACCAATTCCCGCGGCGCTGCGCGAAGCATGTGCAGCAGTTGTAGGCTACCCGTAACGGTCGCCAGGCACCCCTCCAAGGCCCGTTTCAGCGGCGTATGCCTTGGCAAAAGCTTGGCAAATTCCCCTCGTTATGGCAAGCGTTTTGCAACCGGTTGCAACGTGGCGGGAATCGCGTTACTCTTTAGCTCACGGCGGCTCTCGTTTCCCTCGGAACACGGGGCAGTTCATGTTTGCAGGTACATGTTATTGCCGTGACCTGCAGACGCGCTGGCGCCGGTATCAAGGGTCGGGAGGCCCGACAAAACACGAAATGATGCTTCCGCAGGAAGCACTCGAACAGGGAGAGCGTGATGAACAAAGCCAAATTGCTCGCTGCTGCAGCACTCGCCATGGTTATCGGCTCTGCTGCCAGCGCCGGGACGATCGGGTTCTCGAGCCCGAACTTCGACGACAACTTCCAGACGGTCCTGCGGGAAGCGGCCAAGGCCCACGCCGAATCGCTCGGTCACACGATCCAGATCGAGGATGCGCGCGAGGATGTCGGCACGCAGTTGAGCCAGATCCAGAATTTCATTGCGTCGGGCGTAGACGCGATCATCCTGGCGCCGGTCAGCGCGGCGGCCAGCCCTCAGATCACAAAGATGACCGAGTCCGCGGGGATCCCGCTCATCTACGTGAACCGCCGTCCCGTCGATCTGGAGCGGTTGGGTGGAAAGAGCACATTCGTCGGCTCGGACGAGACCTGGTCGGGCACGCTTGAAGCCTTCGCGATGTGCAACCTTGCAGCCGGTACCGGCAAGGGCGTTCTGTTGATGGGCCTGCTGTCGAACGAAGCGGCCGTCACGCGCTCGGAGGACGTTCGCGAAGTCGTCAAGCTGTCGATGTGCAAGGGCATTGAGATCGTCGCCGAACAGGAAGCCAAATGGCAGCGGACCGAAGCGGCGAATGTGATCTCGAACCTGCTGGCTTCGGGAACCGAGTTCAACCTCGTGTTCGCCAACAACGACGAGATGGCGCTGGGCGCGATTCAGGCGCTCAAGGCCGCCGGCGTCTCGATGGACGACGTCATCGTGGGCGGCGTCGATGCCACCGCCGATGCGTTGGCTGCGATGAAGGCCGGCGATCTCGACGTGACGGTGTTCCAGAACGCCGCGGGCCAGGCCACCGGCGCGGTCGATGCGGCCATCGCGGCGATGAACGGCGAGAACTTGCCGAACTGGATCAACATCCCGTTTGAGCTGGTCACGCCCGAGAACGTCGACGCCTACATGAAATAAGCTCCATCGGGTGAACCCGGGCGCCTCCCGCATCTTGGGGGCGCCCGCTATTCATCTTTCCGGGAGGTGACGCGATGGGCGATGAGGCGAAAGTGATCCTCAGGACGGAGGGGCTGACCAAGCATTACGGTGGGGTCCAAGCGCTCGAGGACGCTGACTTCGCGCTGAAAGACGGCGAGCATGCGGCGATCGTCGGCGACAACGGTGCCGGCAAGTCAACGTTCGTCCGGCAGATCACCGGCGTCGAACAACCCACGGCGGGGCGCATATTCTTCGACGGCGAAGAGGTGTCCTTCAAGAACCCCCTCGAGGCGCGGGAAGCCGGTATCGAGACGGTATTTCAAAACCTTGCTCTGGCGAATGATCTGGACGTTCCCGCCAACATCTTTCTCGGCCGCGAGGAAGTGTATTTCAATCTGGGACCATTCAGCTTCCTCAACGAAAAGAAGATGCTGCAGATGTCCGAGGAGGGTCTGCAGCGGACCGCCGTCAAGATCCCGAACCTGCGCAACACCATCGGCAAAATGTCCGGCGGCCAGCGCCAGTGCGTTGCGATCAGCCGTTCGGCCACCTTCGCCTCGAAAATGATCATCATGGACGAGCCTACGGCCGCGCTGGGCGTGCAGGAGACCACGCAGGTCGAAAACATCATCCGCAACCTGAAGGAACAGGGCGTGCCGCTCATTTTGGTCAGCCATAACCTGCGCCAGGTCTTCAATCTCGTCGACAAGATCGCGGTATTCCGACGCGGCCGAATCGTCGGAATCTTGAACGCAAAAGAAACCGACGGTAACGAGATCGTCTCGCTGATTACGGGGGTCCAGACCGGGGTCCACGAAAATGCAAGCTACATCTGACGCAGCCGCCGCGGTGGCGGCGCGCGGCGCAAGAAGGCTTCCAGCGGACGCCAGCATACTGGTTATCCTTATCGCCATCGCGGCCCTGTTCGAGATCATCGGCTGGCTGATCGTCGGGCAGAGTTTCCTGTTTAATTCCAAACGCCTTGTGATCATGGTGCTGCAGGTATCGATCATCGGGATCATCGCGATCGGCGTCACCCAGGTGATCATCACGGCGGGAATCGATCTTTCCGGCGGCGCGGTGGCCGCCCTCGCGGCCATGGTGGCGGCCAGCTTGGCGCAGGCAAGTGGAACGTTCAGCCCCTTCTTTCCGGGCATTTTGGATCTGCCGGTCATCGTCCCGGTCGTCGCCGGGATCGGTATTGGCCTGGCGGCCGGTTGGCTGAACGGCACGATCACGGCGCTCACCGGCGTGCCGCCCTTCATTCCGACGCTGGGGATGCTGGTGGCCGCGCGGGGGCTTGCGGTGCTCTATTCGGAGGGGCAGCCGATCTTCGGACTGACGCCCGGATTTACCGCGATCGGTCAGGGAGCGTGGCCGGTCGTGATCTTCCTCGGCGTGGCCCTGCTGTTCCACATTCTTCTCAAACACACGCTTTACGGCCGCCGCACCTATGCCATCGGCTCAAACGAAGAAGCGGCGCGGATTGCGGGGATCAACATCCCCCGGCACAAGATGCTCGTCTACACGATTGCGGGCGGACTCTCCGGCCTCGCCGGCGTCGTGATGTGCGCCCGCGCGACCATGGGGCAGCCGGGCATGGGACTGATGTACGAGCTCGATGCGATCTCGGCGGCGGTGATCGGCGGGACCTCGCTGTTCGGCGGCAAGGGGCGGATCAGCGGCACGGTGATCGGCGTCTGTATTCTTGGCGTGATCACCTCGGGCTTCACCTTCCTGAGGATCGATTTCTATTACCAGGAGATCGCCAAGGGGATGATCATCGTGGCGGCCGTGATTTCCGATCAGTACCGCCAGAAACGACAGGGAGGCCGTTGAGCCGGGCCCGCAAGGCACCGGCGAGCGGAGGCGGACATGAGCACGACCACTCAGAGCGACGCGGCTGCCGCAACCAGGGCCCGCTGGGCGTGGCCGCCTGAGGCCGGGATCTTTTTGGTGCTGATCGGCGTGGCGGCGGTCTTCGAGGTCCTCGGCTGGATCTTCGTGGGTCAGAGCTTCGTGTTCAATACGCAGCGCCTGTACATCATGGTGCTGCAGATGGCGATCATCGGGATCATGGCCGTCGGCGTGACACAGATCATCATCATGGCCGGAATCGATCTGTCTGGTGGCTCGGTCCTCGGTTTCGCGGGGCTCGTCGCCGCCTCCCTGGCGCAGACCTCGGACTATGCTCGGGCGGTCTATCCCGCGTTCACGGACCTGCCGGTCATCGTGCCGTTCCTGGCCGGGATCGGGGTTGGCGCGCTCCTTGGCTTCGTCAACGGCAGTCTGATCGCGCTGACCAATATTCCGCCGTTCATCGCCACCCTCGGGATGTTGGTGGCCGCGCGCGGGCTGGCGCGCTGGTATACGAGCGGTGCGCAGGTCAGTTTCTTTACCGACGGTTTCACGGTGTTCGGCGCGGGCGCCATGCCGATCGTCATCTTCCTCGTCGTCGCCGTGGTCTTCCACATTCTTCTCAGATACACCGTCTATGGCCGCCGAACATATGCGATCGGCTCGAACGAAGATGCCGCCCGCATGGCCGGGATCAACGTCGCCCGCCATAAAATGCTGGTCTACGCGATGGCGGGCGGGCTTTACGGCCTGGCGGCGATCGTTCAGACCTCGCGCGCGCTGACGGCCCAGTCGGGTACCGGCCTGATGTGGGAGCTCGACGCGATTTCGGCGGTCGTCATCGGCGGCACCTCACTGTTCGGCGGCGTCGGGCGTATCACCGGCACGATCATCGGCGTGCTGATCCTCGGGGTCATCACCTCGGGATTTACCTTCCTGGGAATCAACGTCTTCTATATCAACATCGTCAAGGGCATGATCATCGTGGCCGCCGTCGTCGCCGACCAGTACCGGCACAAACGAAGTCGGCGTTGATCATGCGGCGGCAGTCGGGACATCCGACACTGCAACCAAACCAGGTACAAAGTACGCTGGCTGCCGATGACCCGCCTCAACGTTCGCTGATGGTGTTGCGAGCGGTGTTCCGCCATGCACTCGATCACGAAAGCGCGGTTAGGAAAGGGCGCCACGCAGCCTACTGGCGCCGGGCTCTCAGCGCACCAATTGCCACTATGATCGCAGAACGAGTGTCCGCTCCGAGTCACGCGAGGTATTCGTCGTGCATTCGAACATGCTGTCGCTCTGCAACACTTTTCGGACGTTCCGAAATAAGTCTCGACCTGGGTTTGCGGCACGAGATTGAGCCTTCGTCGCAAAGTGCATGCCGATCGTCTGATTACGGGCAAAGCAGCGGTGGCTCATTCCGTCCCACGCGTCGGCGCACAATTCGCCAAATTCATTTTGCCCCTCCAGCCAGTCGATCTCTCAATCAGCGGGTCCAAGGTTCGAGTCCTTGTGCGCCCACCATTTTTCTTCATTGAAGCCGTCGACGGGTGCCACGCGCGGGCTGTGGCCGGGCGCCCCGGCGGATGCCTCAGCGGATTTGCCGGCCCGTCCCGCCACGCCACCCCTGCACCTACCGTCGCGAGAATTTACCGCACCCGAGTCGCGCCGCCCCCTTTCGCGCCGCCGCCTGCTGTGCTTGGATGGACGCTGGCGCGCGACGGGCAGCTCGCGCCTCGGCCGGCGCCTGCCGGCCACCCGAACGACAAGGGAGGCAGAGATGCAACACAAGTTCCGCATGGCGGCGTCGCCGATCCTGGCGCTCGCCGTTGCCCTGGCCGCAACCGCGGCCGGCGCGCAGGAGCCGAAGCGCGAGATCACCAAAATCGACGGCGACCTCTACCGGTTCCAGAACAATGCCCATTTCTCGGTGTTCCTGGTAACGCCCGAGGGGGTGATCGTCACCGACCCGATCAACGCCGACGCCGCGTCCTGGCTGAAGGCCGAGATCGCCAGCCGCTTCGGCCAGCCGATCCGCTACCTGGTGCTGAGCCACGACCACGCCGACCACAGTGCCGGCGGCGAGGTGTTCGACGATTCCGCCGTCGTCGTCGCGCATGACAACGCACGGCGCACCATCATCGGCGAGAAACGGCCGACGGCGGTGCCCGAGCTGACCTTCCGCGACCGCATGACGATCGCGCTCGGCGGCAAGTCGGTCGAGCTGATCTGGCCGGGCCGCTCGCATTCCGACAATCTCATCGTCATGCGCTTCCCGGAAGAGCGGGTGCTGTTCGCCGTCGACCTCGTCTCGGTCAACCGACTGCCCTACCAGACCCTGTCGGACGCCTATATCCCCGACTGGATCGACGCGCTGCGCATCATGGAGGGGCTCGAATTCGACATCCTGGCGCCCGGCCACGGGCCTTTGGGCAAGAAGTCGGACGTGACCGCACACCGGCAATATTTCGAGGACCTGCACGACGCCGTCCTGGCGGCCGCCCGCGCCGGCAAGTCGCTGGACGAGATGAAGCAGTCGATCCGCCTCGAGAAATACAGCGACTGGGGGCAGTACGAGAACTGGCGCGAGATGAACATCGAGGGCATGTACAACCAGATCAAGCTGCACCGCCGCGGAAATTAGGCAAACCCCGACAGGCGCGCCGCCATCATCGTGCGGCGGCGGCCTCGCCCGGCAGAGTCGCGCGGAAGACGGCGCCGGCGGCGAGGTACATCAGCGCGGCCAGCACGACGACGGCGGTAAAGCCCAGATGGATCGCGAGCACCGTCGCCAGGATCGCGCTGATCACCGAGAAGCAGCCGTTGACGCCCCACGCCCAAGGCACCAGCGCCGGCGCCGCGGCCGAGACGCGCGTAAGGCCGAGCGGGAACGGCATCCCCATGACGGTGCCGAGCGGTGCGATCAGCATGAGCGACAGCGCGATGCGCGCCGCCTCCGGCAGTGCCATCAGCCGCGCGAACAGCGGCGGCAGGGCGAGGATGTAGAGCACCGCGAGGGCGGCGATGGCGAGGACGGCGAGGCCGATCGGCGTTGCGCGGCGCAGCCGCCCCCCTGTCACCGCCCGCGCGAAGCGGGGCGCCCCGGCGCTGCCGAGCCCGGCGAAGAGGAGAAAGCCGGCCAGCACCACCGCCACCGCGTGGATCGGATGGCCGAGGAACAGCACGAAGCGCTGGATGAAGGCGATCTCGACGAACAGGAAGGCGAGGCCGAGCAGAAGGAAGTAGGCCATCACCCGCCAGCGCGCGGGCGACCGCCCGGCGCCGGCGCGGCGCAGGCGCAGCGGCAGCAGGATCAGGAGGAGGCTGAGCAGGGCGGCCTGCACCAGCGATGCGATAAGGATCGGATAGCCCCACTCGATCAGCGCGGCGCCGCTCTGCGTGCGCAGCTCCAGGAACTCCGGCAGGCTGCGCCAGCGGAAGAAGTCGAAGAAATAGGGCCGATCGTCGGTCGCCGGGCGGATCGCGAACTTGTAGCGGTCGAGGAAGTCCTCGCGGTCGGGCCCGGCCAGGGCCCGCGCACCCTCGTAGAACCACGGTTCGCGCAGGATGGTGAAGCGGTTCGCCTCAGCGGCCGCGAGCCCCGGCAGCCAGGCGATGTCGAAGCCGCGGTCGCGGGCGAAGGCGCGGATTGCCGCCGTCTCGGCCTCGCCGATCGCGCCGTTGCGGACGAGCAGCGTTGTCGTCCCCCAGCCGCGCAACATTACGAGGCGCTCGCCCGGCGTCGCGATGCCGTCCCGCTCCAGCGCCGCGACGGCGCTCGCGAACAGCTTCAGGCTGTCGCGCGGCGGCAGCTTGAGCCAGCGCGTGATCGCGAGGTAGCCGCCCGGGCGCAGGTGGCGGATGTATTCGCGGAAAGCCTCCACCGTATACACGTAGCTCTCGCTCAGCCCGTAGACCCCGGCCGAGGCGGCGGCGAAGGAATCGAGCAGCGGCATCTGGATGAGGTCCCAGGATTCCGGCCGGCCGGAGATGAAGGCGCGCGCCTCGGCGACGTGCGCACGCACGCGCGGGTAGCCATAGAGATTGCCGGCGAAGTCGCGGTGCGTTGCGGAAACGAGGCGGACGACGCGGGGGTCGAGTTCGACCGCATCGACCGCCGCCGCGCCGAGGCTGAGCGCCTGCAGCACGTCGCCGCCGCCGCCGGCCCCGAGGATGAGGACGCGCGGCTGGGCGAGCAGGTGGTAGGGCAGCGCCGAGGTCATGAAGTCGAGATAGGCGAAAGGCGCAAGGTCGCCGCCGAACGCGGTGATCGCCGTCGGCCCCTCGCCGTCGGTGAACAGAGCGATCTGGGCCGGCGGTTCGACGGTGTTGGCGAGGCTGAGACCCGGCGCATAACGCAGCGGGATACGGGTGTTGCCGACGACGGTGAGCAGGCCGAGCGGGCTCGACGACTGCGACAGCACCTCCGCCCCCGGCACCGCAAGCGCCCGGCTCAGCCCCTTGTAGGGAGACAGGCGGAGCGCCGTCCAGCCGTGCGGCACCGCCAGCGGCAGCGCCACGGCCACCAACGCGAGGACGCCTGCCGCCTTGCGGTACCGGCGTCCGTCTGCCAGCGCCGCCAGGACCGCGGCGGCGAGGCCGAGCCCGGTGATCAGCCGCAGCGCGGACTCCGGCGGCACAAGGTACAGCAGGCCGACGAGGCCGAGCGCGCCGGCGCCGGAGCCCGCGAGGTTCCAGGCGTAGACGCGGCCGATCGCCCCGCCGAACCGGATGAAGGCGAGGCCGATGCAGTTGGCGGCGGCGAAGAACGGAATGCCCAGCACCAGGTAGAGGACGGCCAGCCAGAGCAATTGCCGCGGCACCCAGACCACCTCCAGCGCGTTGAACGGCAGGCGCTGGGCGAGCGCGAACGCCGCCAGCGCGGTAACCCCGAAGCCGGCCGCGTTAACTGCGAAAGCGGCGGCGAAGCGGGGTTGCAGCCGGTCGCGGGCGAGGAACAGGAAGGTGCCGCTGACGCCGAAGCCGAGCAGCGCGACGCTGATCGCCATATAGGCGAAGTGATGCCACTGGACGATCGCGAACAGGCGCAGCAGCAGCACCTCGTAGGCCAGTGTCGCTGCCGACAGGAGGCCAATGGCGAGGCGGACGGTCACGGCGCCTTTCGGACCAGGGGGACGAAGGCGACCGGCAGCAGCTGTCGCGTGCGGACCTGCCCGTCCGCCGCCTTTTCGATCAGGGTGAGCTGCTGCGTCACGAAGGGCCCGCCGACCGGGATGACCATGCGGCCGCCGGGCTTGAGCTGTCGGATCAGCGGCGGCGGCACATGGTCCGCGGCGGCGGTGACCGCGATCCCGTCGAACGGGCCGCATTCCTCCCAGCCGTAATAGCCGTCGCCGACCCGCGTCTCCACGTTGGCGTAGCCCAGGCGTCGCAGGGTCGCGGCGGCGGAGGCCCCCAGCGCCGGGATGATCTCGATGCTGCACACGCGCTTGACCAGACGCGAGAGCACCGCCGCCTGGTAGCCGGACCCGGTGCCGACCTCGAGCACCACATCGTCGGGCGCCGGCGCCAGCAGGTCGGTCATCAGGGCGACGATGAAGGGCTGCGATATGGTCTGGTTGTAACCGATCGGAACGGGCCGGTCGGCATAGGCGATGGTCGCGAGGTCGCGGCCGAGAAAGCCGGAGAGCCAGCCCTCGCCGCCGGTCCCCTCCGGCAGGAAAGCGTGCCGCGGGACCGTCCCCATGACCGCCATCACCTCGGGCTCGATATACGCCCGCCCCAAGGCATCGTGCGACTGCTCGGCATAGGCGGCGATGGTCCGCACCATTTCGGCGCGCGGGCCGGAGAAGCGGTCGCGCTCCTCCGCGACCGCCGCCTTCGGAACGAGGAGGGCGAGCAATGCCGCAGCGCCCGCGACGGCCCGGAGAAGGCGCCCACAGGCGCCGGTGCAATTGGCGTGATACGCGGCAGGAAGGCTGGAACGTCCCATGACAGGTGCTTTCCCATTTCGGCCCGCCGGCGGGACTGTGCCGCCGCCCGGCGCGGCCCGGGCCGGGGCATCCCCGCGGGGAATACTGTAGAGCCGGCGCCGGGATTTTGCTATCGTCTTACTGTTAAATAAGGCGCAGGGAAAGCCTACCCCGCCGGCCGGCCGATGCCGGACGGCCAGAGGGTCCTTCCAAACCGCTTGTCCGTATGGAGGCCCCTATGAAGCAGAAAGACCTGGCGCGGCGCGCACCCCGGATGGACCGGCGGATCCGCGAACGCGTCCACGACCCCTACAAGACGCGGCGCAAGCTCCCGGACCCGACGATCTGCCCGGATTGCGGCGCCCTCTTCCACAAGGGACGGTGGCAATGGAACGCCCAGCCTCCGGCCGACGCCAACACGGAGACGTGCCAGGCGTGCCACCGCATCCGCGACAAGTACCCGGCCGGAACGGTGACCCTGGCCGGCGGCTTCGTCGACGCCCACCGCGACGAGCTGCTGCAGCTGGTGCGGAACCAGGAAGGGCTGGAGAAGGGCGAGCGCCCGCTGCACCGCATCATGACGATCGAGGAGGCGCCCGGCCAAGTCGTGGTCAGTACAACCGACATCCACCTGCCGCGGCGCATCGGCGAGGCGGTGCAAAGCGCCTTTAACGGCACGCTGGATTTCCGATACGAAGAGGAGGCCTATTTCCTCCGCGTCAACTGGACCCGCGAGGCCTGAGCGGCGGAGACGGCGCCAACGCGAAGTACGCCCGGGCCACACCCCTGTTCTCGTGCGCGATCCGGGCAGGGAAACCGGCGGTCCGGCACGTTCGGCAATGGCCGGGCGGCGTGTTTCGTGTTAACTGGCCCCACCGAGAACGCGATCCGCCATCCCGGCAAGGAGCCCCGCATGACGCAGCCGCCGCCGTTCCCGCACGTTACCGTGCTGCTGGGCGACCCCCGCATGTTCGACCACTCGAAGCGCGAGGGCGCGTTCCACGAGGAGGACCTGGCAACCCGCGACGCCATGAAGGCGGCATTCGAAAGCGTCGACGGCTATGATTTCCGCTATCTCGACGACCACGGCACGATGCTCGAGGACCTGCGCACCGCGCCGCCGCAATTCGTGGTCAACTTCTGCGACACCGGCTTCGGCAACGATCCGTTCCGCGAGCTCAACCTGCCCGCCTATCTGGAAATGCTGGACGTGCCCTATTCGGGCTCGCCACCGGCGGCCATGGTGCTGGCCTGGGACAAGGCGGTGGTGCGCGGCATGGCGGCGCAGATGGCCATCGCCGTGCCGGACGAGGTCTATATCGGGCCCGGCGACGAGATCGAGGCCATGCTGCCGGAGCGCTACCCCGCCTTCGTCAAGCCGGCCTGCGCGGACGGCAGCGTCGGCATCACCGTGGATGCGATCGTGCACGATGGCGCCGCGGCGGCGGCCCGCGTCGCACGCATCCGGACCGAGCTGCCGGGCCGCGCGGTCCTCGTGCAGGAGTTCCTGTCGGGGGCGGAGTACGGCGTCGGCGTGATCGGCAATCCCGGCCGGGGGCTCACCGTGCTGCCGCCGCTCGAGGTCGATTACGACGGGCTCGACCCGGCGCTGCCCCGTCTCCTCGGCTTCGAGTCCAAGGCGCTGCCGGATTCGCCCTACTGGACCGACGTGAAGTTCCGCGAGGCGCGGCTCGATGCCGCCGCGCGCAGGACGATCGCGGACGCCGCGGAGGCGATGTTCGAGCGCCTGGGGTTGCGCGACTACGGGCGGTTCGACTTCCGCACCGGCGCCGACGGCATCATCAAGCTGATGGAGGTCAACCCGAACCCGGCCTGGGCCAATGACGGCAAGCTCGCCTTCATGGCGGGCTTCGCCGGCATCGCCTACCGCGACATGCTGCGCATGATCCTCGAGGCCGCGCAGGCCCGCGTCGCGGCGGAACGCGGGCTGGTCTAGACCAGATCGCGCGCGATCTCTTCCTTCCAGTCGCGCACGAACACCTCTCTGGGCCCGTCGTTCGCCGTCACCCGCGCCTCGATGACGAACGCCCTCGCCGTGGCCCGCAGCGCGATACGGCCGCGCAGCTCCGGCGCCCAGTCGGCGCGGCGCAGCAGCGTGTGTGCGACGATCTCGGCTTCGGCGGACAGCGGGTCGGTCTCGCCGATCCGGTAGCGCTGCAGCATGGTGAAACCGACCTCGAGGTCGATGTCGTCGAGCCGCAGCAGCGCCGCGCCGTCGAACTCGCCGCCGTCATCGAAGATGCGATAGATCACGTCGCCGCTCGGCAGGTCGCGCTCGATGGTCCGGCGCAGGGTCGATGGGCGCAGCACGGTGGCGCGCCGCACCGGCCCGCTCTCGGGCGGGGCGAAGGGGCGCAACGAGGCGTCCTCCGCACGCACGGGCCGCGCCGGCAGCACGAGGCGGCTGGCGCCGGCATGGACGCCGAGGACGACGGGTTCGGGCTCCGGCCACACCATCGGCCAGTAGGCGGTGGAGATGGCAACGCGAATCCGGTTTCCCGCCGCGAAGGCGTGGGCGACGTGGTTCAGGCGCACCACCGCCTCGTAGCGGCGCCCGGGTCTCAGCGGCGCCGGCGCCTCATGGCTGTCGCGATGCGTCAGGTTAAGGACGCCGTAGCTGACGCGGGCCGAAGTGCCGTCGGGAAAGATTTCGTTGAGGCGCACCGCGACATGGGCCACCGGCCGGTTGCAATCGAAGGCGAGGTGCAGTTCCGGGGCGCCGAGGATCTCCAGCGGCGCCGCCAGCGGCTCGCCGTCGAAGACGAGCGAGCGGCCGTCGTCCGGGCGCTGATCGATCGGCATCTCGCCCTCGCTGCCCATCGCGCACCAGCTGCCGCCGGTCACGCCGGTCGGCTGCGGCGACTGGATCTCGAGCCGCGCCTCGCCGGCCGGGCGCGCCCCCAGCGTACCGGCCGGATCGAGCGTGAGCGCGCGCCGGGCGATGCGCGGCGACGGCCAGCTCTCCTCGGCGACCCAGCGGCCCGGCCGCATGTCGTATTGCGGCTGCGGCAGGACGCTGTCCTGCATCCACACCCGGTACATCGGCTCGTCCATGAGCCCGGTGTCGATTCCTTTCAGCCAGTGGTCCCACCAGCGCAACGCCTCCTGCAGGAACCCGATCGCCGGGCCCGGCAGCCCGTTGTGGGGATAGGTGTGCGCCCACGGCCCGATCAGTCCCTTGCGCGGCACGCTCAGACCCTCGAGCAGTCGCGGCACGGCGTTGGAATAGCCGTCGGCCCAGCCGCCGATGGCGTAGACCGGGCAGCGTACCGACGCGTAGTCCTCGCACACCGAGCCGTGCTTCCAGTAGTCGTCGCGTCGCTGGTGGCGCAGCCACTCGGCCGGGAACAGCACCGCATTCTCCAGGCGCTGCAGCCACATCTCGCGCCACCGCTCACCGACAATGGCGGGGTCCGGCGGCAGCAGGTGGTACATGAAGAAGGCGGAGCCCCAGATCAGGTTCTCGCTGAGCAGGCATCCGCCCATGTAATGGGCGTCGTCGGCATAACGGTCGTCGGCGGCGCACAGGGTGATGATCGCCTTCAGGGCATCGGGCTGGCGCGCCGCCACCTGCAGCGAGTTGAAGCCGCCCCAGGAGATGCCGAACATGCCAACATTGCCGCTGCACCAGGGCTGCGCTGCCAGCCATTCGATCACGGCGGTCGCGTCGTCGTGCTCCGCCGACGTGTATTCGTCGGCGATCAGCCCGTCGGAGTCGCCGGAGCCGCGAATGTCGACGCGCACGCTGGCGTAGCCGTGCCCAGCGAAGTAATGGTGCATCGGCTCGTCGCGCGCCCGCATGAAGTCGCGCTTCCGGTACGGCAGGTATTCGAGGAGCGCCGGAACCGGGTCGGCCCCGGCGTCCTCGGGCAGCCAGATCCGCGCCGCCAGCCGCGTCCCGTCCGGCATGGTGATCCAGGCGTTCTCGATGATGCGCACCGGGCGCGGGAAATCGGTGACGACCGTCATCGCCGTGCTCTCCCGCACGTCTTCGCACCGCCCATGCCGGTTACTTCCGCGTGCCGGCGCGCGCCTGCTTGCCCCGGGGGATGCGGGTGTGGCCCATCGACCAGAAGCGCAGCGTCAGGCGGTCGCGGACGTCGAAGCCGGCGGCGAGGTCCCAGCAGTTGACGATCGCCAGGCGGAACCCGCCGGGCGGCATCGCATGCGTCTCCGGCGGCCGGTCGTCGTGGAAGGTGACCTGGATGCTGGATACGTCCGGACTGCCCTCCATCAGTTCGGGCACCCGCGCGCGGTCGATCGCGTAGTCGACGCCGTGCGCGCCGAACAGCACGACGCTGTAGCCGGTGCGACGGTCGTCGTCGGAGAAGTCCCAGGCGCCGTCGCGATACAGCCCGACCAGGGCGTCGACCCAGCCGGCGCCGTACAGGTCCGGCCATTGGTCGCTGAACCGCAGGTGGCATTCGATGATGCGGCCGCCGATGGTCTCGAAATTGACCATGCCGGTGTAGCCGGCGAGGTTGCGCGCCAGCCAGTCGCGGCAATAGTCCTCGATCTCGGGGCGCGCCTCGGCGTGCACCGTCCAGTAGTCGAAGGTGCCGCCCTTGAGCGGCTCGCCGGTCACGTGCCGCCACCACACCGCCGTGCCGTCGACCACCGCGACATCGGTGCTGACGTGCGGGCCGGTGAGCAGCTCCATCCACATGTGCCCGGGCGCCTGCCGACGCCGCCACTGCTCGAGCGAGCGGATCACGCGGCTGCCGGTGCCCATGCCGCGCATGTTGTAGATCGGCTTGGAGAACACCGGGAACTCCGGCGGCGCGAGGCCGTGCGGGGCGCAGCGGATGCCCTGGCTCTCGGCGATCAGCAGCTTGTTGTAGATCCAGCGGTGCTCGGGAAACAGCTCGTAAGCGTCAGCATCATCGGTCGGGATCACCACCTCGTCGGGGCAGGCGATGCCGTCGAAATACTGCTGGCGCCAGGGGTCGCGTTCGATGATGGGCATGATGGCGTATCAGACGTCGGTTGCCGGTGGACGCGCGTCCGGCTGCGGACACGAAAAGGTAAGGGCGGGCGCCCTCGTGCCGCATGATACCGGCACGGCGCCGTCCCTGTCTGCATCTTTCGTGCCCGGCCGGGCGCGGCCGCCAGCAGCTTACGCCGCGTCCAGCACGAGCACGAGATCGTGCGGCTCGACGCGGCTGCCCGGCCCGGCGACGACTTCCCTCACCGTGCCGGCGGCATCGGCGTAGACCGCGGTCTCCATCTTCATCGCCTCGATGACGAACAGCCGGTCGCCGGCGCCGACGTCGTCGCCTGCCTTGACGGACACCGAGACGATGAGCCCGGGCATCGGCGCGCCGATCTGGCCGGGGTCGGCCTCGTCGGCCTTGCGATGCGCGTGGCCGGCGGCCGCCAGCGCACGGTCCGGCACCTTGACCGTGCGCGGCTGCCCGTTGAGCTCGAAGAATACGGTGTGGTTGCCGTCGTCGTCGATGTCGCCCGTCGCCTGCCAGCGGATGATCAGCGTCTTGCCCGGCTCGATGTCGACGGCGATCTCGTGCTGCGGCGCCAGGCCGTAGAAGAACACGTCGGTCGGCAGCACCGCGACGTCCGCATAGCGGCGGCGGTGCTTCGCGTAGTCGGCGAACACCGCGGGGTACATCAGCCATGACGCCAACTCCCGATCGCTGATGCCGCGCCGGGCCTTCTTCTCCGCCTCTTCCCGCTCGGCCGCAAGATCCGCGGCGGGCAGCACCGAGCCGGGCCGCACCGTCAGCGGCTTGCGCCCTTTCAGCACCTTCTTCTGCAGCGCCTCCGGGAAGCCGCCAACCGGCTGGCCGATTTTGCCCGCGAACAGCTCGACGACGGACTCGGGAAAGGCGATGTCCTTGTCCGGGTCCATCACGTCGGCGGGCGTCACGGCGCCGGCGACCATCGCCAGGGCCATGTCGCCGACGACCTTGGACGTCGGCGTCACCTTGACGATGTCGCCGAACATCTTGTTGACGTCGGCATAGGCGCGCGTCACCTCGGGCCAGTGCTTTTCCAGACCCATGGCGCGGGCCTGCTCGCGCAGGTTGGTGTACTGCCCGCCCGGCATGCCGTGCTCGAACACGTCCGACGAGCCGGCGCGGATGTCGCTCTCGAAGGCGGCGTAGTGGCGCCGCACCTCCTCCCAGTAATGCGAAGCGACGTGCACGGCCGCAGGGTCGAGCCCGGGATCGCGCGCGCCGCCCGCCAGCGCGGCGACGACCGCGCCCAGGCTCGGCTGCGAGGTCAGCCCGCTCATCGAATCGACGGCGAG
>JBFIFO010000072.1:0-18010 GCA_041602815.1 Alphaproteobacteria bacterium
ATTCGCGCCAGATACGGGCCGGCCGCGCGGCGGCGCGCGCCGCGCCTTCGACGTCGCCGATCTCTTCGATCCGGTGCGTCTCGCCTTCGACATGCAGGTTCAGCGACGCGCCGCCCTCTTCTGCGTCGATGACGTCGATATTGCGCAAGGCGACCTTGCCTTTGCCACCGCCGACCCAGACGATACGCGCCTCGGTGACGGCCAGCGCATCCCCGCTGAAACTCCACCACGACGGTTTCGGCGATCTCCAGCGGACGATCTCGCCCGGCGGCAACATGTCCTCCAGCCGCGCCATTCGCTTTCTCCCGGACCGTGAATGGGTTGCGTTAGAGGCAATTGTGGCGGAGGAAGCCTAACGGGTGGTGAATGCGTTTGGTGCTGTTATAAGGGCCGGCCGGCGGCGAGTGGGTTCGATTATCCTTGCAACTTCGCCCACATCTCCTGGTCGCGCTCGGCGGTCCAGATCTGCGGGCGCTCCATGCCGCCGGCCTCGTCATAGGCGCGGGACGCGTCGAACGGCATGCAGTGCTCGTAGATCACCCAGTCACCGTATTTCGGGTCCATCTTCGCCTTGGCGGCATCGAACATCTGCTTGAGGTCGTCGCCCCGGGCCCTGGCCTCCTTGGCGCAGTCGAACAAGTCGGTGATGAAGGCCCGGGTCTGGGCCATGGCGGCCTCGCAGTCGGCCGGCGTCGCCAGCGCCTCGCCGCGGCCCGGCACCAGCTTCTCGGGCTTCAGGGCCCGCAGCACATCCAGCGTCGCCGGCCAGTCGGCGAGATGCGCATCGCCCGCATAGGGCGTCGCGCCGTATTCGACGAGGTCGCCGGCATAGAGGATCTTCTGGTCCGGCAGCCAGGCGACCGTGTCGCCCTGGGTGTGGCCGCGGCCGGGCGAGAACACCTCGACCTTGCGGTTTCCGAGATCGACGGTGAGCGTGCCGTCGAAGACGATGGTCGGCCAGGTGAGGCCCGGGATCGACTCCGCACCCTCGAACAGGCGCGGGAAACGGCCGTACTCTGACTCCCAGTCCTGCTGGCCGCGCTCGACGATCATCTCGTAAGTGAGTCGGCTGGCGAGGATGTTCTCGGCGTCGTAGGCCGAGGCGCCGAGCACGCGGACGGCGTGGTAATGGCTCAGCAGCACGAACTTGACCGGCAGGTCGGTGACCTCCCGGATATGCCGCAGCACGTCCGACGCCATCGCCGGCGTCGCCTGGGCGTCGACCACCATCACCCCGTTGTCGCCCACGATGACGCCGGTATTGGGGTCGCCCTCGGCGGTGTAGGCCCAGGCGCCGTCGCCGAGCTGCGCGAAGGTGATCGTCTTTTCGTCGAGGTCGCCCGTCGATGCGAAGGATTTGCTCATGTCCCGGTCCCGTCCCTGTCCGTGTGCGTAGCGCACTGGAAATTCATTTCTATAGGAATTCGCGCTTGCACCTGCAGCGCAACCTCACCCTTCGAGACGGCGCTCCGCGCCTTCTCAGGGTGAGGACGCGAAATTCGGAGCCTCATGCTGAGGAGCGGCGAAGCCGCGTCTCGAAGTATGAGGCCGCTCGGCGCCGGCGCAAGTCCTGGTTTGACGTAGTTGCATATGAAACTTCTGTCAAGGAGCCCCGAAAAGACAGCGCCGGCCGCGTGCCCGTCACTTCGCCCGCGACAGCGCCAACGCGGCGTAGCCGAAGACCAGCGCGCGGCGCTGGTAGGTCAAAGACGCAAGGTCGAGCTGGCCGAGCTGGGCGATCACCCCTTTCGCGCCCTCGGCGTCGCCGCCCTCGGCCAGCGCCCAGGCGAGATGCGCGGCCAGCACCCCGATGTCGGTCTCGTCCGCGATCCCGGCGAGGTGCGTCTCGGCATCGGCAAGCAGCGCATCCGACTCCTCCGCGTGGCCGAGCATCGCCTCTGCCACGGCCCCGGCCGCATGCGCCAGCGTCCGGCCGTAGGGGGTATCCTCGGTATCGGCAGCCTTCCGGGCCTCGGCAATCAGGCGGTGGACGCCGTCGGCGTCGCCGACGTAGCCGTGCGAGATGGCCAGGTACGACAGCAGGACCGCCCGCCCGCCGCGCACGTTCTCCGCCTCCTCCATGGCCCAGCGCAGGGAGCGCCGCGCATACTCCGGAAATCCGTGATGGGCCTGCGCCTCGGCCAGCGCCGCATGGCCGAGGGCGAGGGCGTACGGATCCGTCGTCCATCCCAGCATGTCGCCGGCGACGTCGAGGTCCCCGGCCCAGGCGCGAGCCCAGACGATCTGCGAGACCAGGAAGCCGTAGTCACCGGCGTCGGCGATGACCGTGCCGAGGAGGCGCGCGTCCTCGGCACTCGACCGGGCCGCGTCGGCACGGCCGCCGAGCGCCTGGGCACCGGCGACGAGGGCGGTCGCATAGGCGCGGGCGACGCGGCCGGGCACCTGCCTTGCCTCGTCCGCCGCGTGGTCGATGAGGCAGTCGTAGGTCGGCCGGGCCAGGCAGTCGGTCCAATGCGATTTCGCGTGCGCCGGCGCCGCGGCCAGCAGCGCCAGCAGGAAGATGAGCCCCGGCCAATGCATGGTGACACCCCTAACGTACTGTTGGTTCAGGTGAACCCGAGTCGGGCCGGCGGCGCGACCTCATACTTCGAGACGGGCCTGTCGGCCCTCCTCAGCATGAGGCTCGAACGTTGGTGTCCTCATGCTGAGGAGGCGCGCAGCGCCGTCTCGAAGCGTGAGGTCGCTCGCCATCAGAGCCACGCAGACCAGAGACATCCGGGAGTCGCACGCAGCCGTCTTATGGGCTTGATCGTACGGCCCGCAACGTCACAGCTCCAGGCTCTTCATCTGGCGCTCGGGATAGCGGGTGCCGGCCGTGATGCCCGGCGCGAAGACGGCCTCGAGGCGGGCGAAGTCCTCCGCCTCCAGCCTGACGTCGAGCGCCGCCAGGTTCTCGTCGAGGCGCGCCACGCTCTTGGTGCCGGGGATCGGGACGATGTCGTCGCCCTTGGCGAGCACCCAGGCGAGCGCCGCCTGCGCCATGGTGCAACCGCGCACCGTGGCCACCTCCTCCAGCACAGGGAGCAAATGGAGGTTGCGCGCCAGGTTCTCCGGAAAGAACCGCGGATGGTCGTGCCGTCGGTCCTTGTCGATGAGGTCCGAAGGCTGGCGGATCGTGCCGGACAGGAAGCCGCGGCCGAGCGGCGAATAGGCGGCAAGGCCGATGCCGAGCTCGCGGATCACCGGCAGGATCGTCTCCTCGATGTGGCGCGTCCACAGCGAGTATTCCGACTGCAGCGCCGCGATCGGGTGCGTCGCGTGCGCCCGGCGGATGGTCTCCGGCCCAGCTTCCGACAGGCCGAGATAGCGGACCTTGCCGGCCTCGACCAGCCGCGCCATGGCACCGACCGTCTCCTCGATCGGCGTGTCGGGGTCGACCCGGTGCTGGTAGTAGAGGTCGATATGGTCGACGCCGAGCCGCTTGAGGCTCTTTTCGCACGCCTCGGCGACGTAGTCCGGCGTACCGACGATCTTGCGGCCGCCGTCGGGCAGGCGGATGTTGCCGAACTTGGTGCACAGGATGACCTTGTCGCGGCGGCCGGCGATCGCCTTGCCGACCAGCTCCTCGTTGATTCCGTTGGCGTAGGCGTCGGACGTATCCAGCAGCGCCGCCCCGATGTCGACGGCATGGTGGATGGTCGCGGTGGAGCTGGCATCGTCGCGCTCGCCGTAGGCCGTCGACATGCCCATGCAGCCGAGGCCGATGGCCGGGACGACGAGGCCGCTCCTGCCGAATTCACGGGTCTGCATGACCGGCCCCCGCCGTCACAACCCGACACGCTTCATGCCGCCGGCCGGGTAACGCGTGCCCTGCGCGACGCCGGGCGGGAACGTTGCCTCGAGCTGCGCCATGTCGTTGGCGTCGAGCGCGACCTCGAGCGCCGCAATATTCTCATCGACGCGCTCCGGCCGCTTGGTGCCGGGGATCGGCACGACGTCGTCGCCCTGGGCCAGCACCCAGGCCAGCGCGACCTGCGCCGGCGTGCAGCGATGCTTTTCCGCCACCGCCTCCAGCGTCGCCAGCAGCTTGACGTTGTCCTCGCGGTTGCCGTCCTGGAAGCGCGGCATGTCGCGGCGCCGGTCCTTCTCCGCAAGGTCGTCGAGGCTCTTGATGGTCGCCGTCAGGAAGCCTCGGCCGAGCGGCGAGTAGGGGACGAAGCCGATGCCGAGCTCGCGGCAGGTCGGCAGGATCTCGGCCTCGACGTCGCGCGACCACAGCGAATACTCGGTCTGCAGGGCGGCGATGGGATGCGTCGCGTGGGCCCGCCGGATCGTCTGCGCGCCGGCCTCGCTCAGCCCGAGATGGCGGATCTTGCCCTGCTCCTTGAGCCGGACCATGGCGCCGACGGTGTCCTCGATCGGCACCTCCGGGTCGATCCGGTGCACATAGTAGAGATCGAACATGTCGGTGCCGAGCCGCTGCATGCTCTTCTCGCAGGCCTCGATGACGTAGTCCGGCTTGCCGCAGACCCCCGTGGAGCCATCGGGGAAGCGCAGGTTGCCGAACTTGGTGGCGAGGATCACCTTGTCGCGCCGGTCCGCGATGGCGCGGCCGACGAGCTCCTCGTTCTTGCCCTGCGCGTACATGTCCGAGGTGTCGATGAAGTTCGCGCCCAGCTCGATCGCCCGGTGGATGGTCGCAATGGAGCGCTCATCGTCGGGCGGGCCGTAGATCGGCGTCATGGTCATGCAGCCGAGTCCCATGGCCGGGACCTTGAGGCCGCCCTTCCCGAGTTCACGTTGTTGCATGTCTCAATTCTCCCTCTATTCGGAAACCAGTTGCCAATCGGCCTCGATGTCCACGTCCGCCTCGCGGAACAGGTTCATCACCGGGCAGCGGTATTCGACGTTGCGCTTCAGCCGTTCCAGCCGCTCGGGCGTCTCGTTGCTATGCAGCCGGATCTTCAGCTTAACCCAGTTGAAATAGGGACGCACGCCTCGAACGCCGCGCGAGCCGCGACCGTCGACCTCGCCGTCGGCATCGATCTCGAGCGCGCTGTACTTGAACCGCATCGCCCGGGCGCAGCGATTGATGATGACGCCCTCGCAGCCGACCAGCCCGGCCAGCGTCGTCTCGAGCGGGGTCGGCCCGGTGTTGCCGTCGTTCGGCTCGTCGGTGACGAGCTGATGCTCCCGGACAGTGGTCACGGTCCGGGTCCCCGCTTCGTTGCGCGCGCGCACCTTGCGGATCCCGATCTTCAGCGTGTTCGGATCGACGTCCGGCGGTAGCAGCTCCGGGTCGTTGTCGTCTCGCTTCATCACTCTCTCCCACCAGTTCTCGCGTTCCGGCCTACTGGCGCAGGCGCCCGTGGCGCCGCATGATCGCGCACAGCGCCTCATGGTCGATCGCCCGGCACGTCAGGCCCGGCGGCCGGACCGTGGTCATGCTCTCGGCGGCGACCATGGCGTTGACCACGGCCTCGTCGACCGCCTCCACCGCGGCAAGGTAGCAGGGGTCGAGCACCTCGTTGCTGATGAACTCGAATGCCTGCCGGGATTCGGACAGCTGCGCATAGGGCCGCGCGTTGGCGGTGCTGAAGGCGAGGAAGATATCGCCCGAGCTGTTGCCGCTGGGCGTTCCGTGGCGGCCGATGCCGATCGAGGCGCGCCGGGCGAGATGGTTGAGGCTGAGCGGCGACAGCGGCGCGTCGGTGCCGATGACGACGATGATCGAGCCGCTCTCACGGGACTTCAGGAGATCGCCGCGCATCTCGCGGCCGACCGGCACGCCGAGGATCGTCAGCCAGTCGCGCAGGCCGTGATTTGCCTGCACCAGGGCACCGACCGTATACGTCTCGCCGCCCAGTTCCAGCTGCCGCGACGCGGTGCCGGTGCCGCCCTTGAACTCGTAGCACACCATGCCGGTGCCGCCGCCGACATTGCCTTCCGCCAGCGGGCCGCCTGCCGCGCTCTCGATGGCGGCGATGGCATGCGCGGCAGTAACGTGCTGGCCGTTGATGTCGTTGAGCACGCCGTCGTAGGTCTCCGCCACCACCGGCAGCGCCCAGACATAATCGTCGCCGAAGGCATCGGCATAGGTGTCGATGATCCAGCGCGTCGCCGCATGGTGCACGATGCCGACCGAATGGGTGTTGGTGATGCAGACGGGTCCCAGGAAATATCCGGCGTCGTGGATCCAGTGCGTGCCGGTCATCTCGCCGTTGCCGTTGAGGCTGAACTGGCCGGCCCACACCGGCCGCGGCACGGGATCACGGCCGAACGGCAGGATCGCGGTGACCCCCGTGCGCACCGGCCCGGTGGAGTCGTCGATCAGCGTCACGTAGCCGACCAGCACGCCCGGCACGTCGGTCAGCGCGTTGTGCGGCCCGGGCGTGCCGTGGAAATCGAGGCCGAGATCGCGGGCGCGCGGCCTAGCCATGCTGACCTTCCCTGCCGAGGTCAGCGAGCGATTGTCCCGCGGCCGGGCGGACAGTAGGATGGCGGCCGTTCGGAACACTGGGAAAATACACGCGATGGCGGGATTTTCGGGACGCGGACGCTACGCGGCGGTGATGGGGCTGATCGGCTCCGGCCACGCGCTGAGCCATTTCTACGTGCTCGCGCTGCCGCCGCTGTTCCCGCTGCTGAAGGAGGATTTCGACGTCTCCTATGCCGCCCTCGGCCTGCTCGTCTCGCTGTTCAACATCGTCACCGGTGCCTTCCAGGTCCCGGCCGGCATGCTGGTCGACCGCATCGGCGCCCGGCCGCTGCTGGCCGCCGGCCTGGCCATCCTCGGCGTGTGCTTCGCCGGCATCGCCTTCGTCGAGGAGTATTGGGCCGTGGTGGTGCTGATCTCGGTCGCCGGCATCGGCGGCAGCATCTTCCATCCGGCCGATTATGCGATCATCACCGGCTCGGTCGAGGAGAGCCGGCTGGGCCGCGCCTTCGGCCTGCACACCTTTACCGGCAGCGTCGGCATCACCGCGGCGCCGGCGACGATGATCGTCCTCGCCTCGCTGATGGGTTGGCGCGAGGCGCTGTTCGCGGTTGCGCTGCTGTCGCTGGTCGTGCTCGGCTGCCTGTTCGCCTTCGGCCACATCCTGCGCGACGAACGCGGCGCCGCAGCCGCCAGGGCAGCCGCGCCGTCCGCGCGGAACGGCAGCGTGCATATCCTCCTGTCCGCGCCGATCCTGACGATGTTCGCCTTCTACGTGTTCGTCGCCATGGTCGGCGGCGGCATGCAGACCTTCTCGGTGACCGTGCTGGCGACGGTGCACGGGACCGGGCTCGGCGTCGCCAACACGCTGCTGACCGTGTTCATGGCGGCGAGCGCCGCGGGCGTCCTGCTGGGCGGGCCGCTGGCCGACCGCACGCGGCGGCACGGCCTCATCGCCGCGGTGGCGATGATCGTCTCGGCGCTGCTGATCGTCGCGGTCGGCGGATTCGCCCTGCCGGCGCTGGCGATCGCCGTGCTGTTCGGCGCGATGGGCCTGCTGCAGGGCAGCATCCGGCCGGCGCGCGACATGATGGTCCGCGCCGTCACGCCGCCCGGCGCGGCCGGCCGCGTCTACGGCTTCGTGTCGACCGGCTACAACATCGGCAACGCGGTGATCCCGGTGCTGCTCGGCTGGCTCGTCGATATCGGCCAGGCCGACGCCGTGTTCTTCGCGCTGGCCGCGATCATGGTCGTCGCCATCGCCACGGTCGGCGTCGCGCGCCGCCCGGCCGCCAGCCCCGCCGCCGCGGAGTAGTGGTGCCAGACCGCTCCACCAAGCGACCTCATACTTCGAGATGGGCCTCCGGCCCTCCTCAGCATGAGGCTCCAACGCCTGTGTCCTCATTCTGAGGAGCGGCGAAGCCGCGTCTCGAAGCATGAGGTCGCGCCGCCGGCGCAAAACCGAACACCAACCAGCATGCAACCTTTTCGCTGCGGCTCCACTGTCATTCCATACGAGCTCGCTTGCTCCTACGGCGTGAATTCAAGGATGTCGAACCCGGCATTGCGGTCCAAAAGGTAGATCAGGCCCTTGTCGTCGACGTCGACGTCGTTGGTCTGCGGGCTGGCATTGCCGTCGACCGGCTCGGGGATGAAGAACCCGACCTCCTGCGGCTTGGCCGGATTGGCGACGTCGACGATGCGCAGCCCACCGGCGAACCAGGTCAGGTAGACCAGCGTCGAGTCCAGCTTCTCGCGGTACTGATGGGCGCCGAACCGTCCGCCCGCCGTGCGGCTGTAGGGCGAATCCATCTCGCTGAGATCCCAGATCGCCAGCGGCCTGATGTCCTTGAGGTCGGTGACGTCGAAGGTCCACATGAAGCCGTGCAGCTGGCCGCGGGCCTTGCCGCTGTGTTCCTCGTCGACGACGACCGCGATGCGGCGGCCGTCGATCCGCTGCTCCAGCGGCATGACGGTGTGCGTCGGCTCGGGGATCGGCGGGTGGTAGTCGTATTCGCCGATCGTCTTCAGGTTGCGGATGTCGGAGGCGTCGATCACGCGCAGCCCGGCATGCCAGCACGAGGCCCAGAACTCGTCGCCGACCCGCATCGCGTGGTGCAGGCGGTTGCGGTAGCCCCGCCAGGTCGGCGTCTCGCCGCCGGCCAGGTGCTGGCCCGGCATCCACCAGCGCGATATCTCCTCGGGGTTCGCCGGGTCGCTGTAGTCGTAGACGACCAGGATGTTGCCGACATAGCCCTCCATCTCGGTCGACATGTAGGCGTAGTTCTCGTCGACATCGAAACGGTGCACGCCGAACCCGTGCGTCTTCTTGTGGCACAGCCGCTTCGGATTGGCCCGGTCCGAGATGTCGTAGATGCAGAAGCCGCCGTCGTCGTAGCCGCGCTCGCGGGCGGCGTCGAGCTCGGCGACGTCGGCCCCCTTCACCCCGCCGATCTCGGCCGCCAGCTCGTCGTCGCTCGCCGCGCGGCCGAGGCTTGCCTGGAGTTTCTTGCGCGCCTCCGGCAGGGCGTCGCCCTTGCGCAGGAAGTGGCGGTTGAACTGCTCGTAGTTGGTGAACATCAGGTCGCCGACGACGCGCACCTTGTGGGTGTGCGAGTAGCCGTCGGGCAGCGTGACCTGGGAGACGATTTTGGGGTCCCGCGGGTTGGAGATGTCGAGGATGGTGGTGCCGTGCGGCGGCTCCATGTGGCCGACATAGGCATATTTCCCGTGCACCACGACCTGCCCGCCGCCGGGAATCGTGATGTGGCCGATGCGCTTGACGTTCCTTGCCAGCTGCGACGGGTCGATCTTGGACATTTGTCTATCCTTCCTCAGAGTTCACCTGCATGCACCGCCGGCGTCGCGCTACGGCCGGCAAGCCGGTATAGTTGCCGGCGGAGGGCACGGTCATGGCGGATGCGACGGCACGGATTCGGATCTTGAGCGCCGGGGCGCCGAAGGGCGGCGTCGGCGCCTGCGCCGAGGCCTTCATGGCGGACGGCGGCGCCGAGGTGTCGGTCGAGTTCGCGACCGCCCCGGTGCTGCGCGAACGGGTCGAGGGCGGAGCAGCGGAGGCCGATCTCGTGGTCGCGCCGGTGGCCGACCTCGAGCGGTTCGAGGCGGCGGGCCTCGTCGTCGCCGGCACCGGCGTTGCGGTCGGCGCGGTCAGGGCCGGGGTTGCCGTGCGCACCGGCGCGCCGGCGCCGGACATCGCGACCGCCGCCGCCTTCGAGCGGGCACTGCTGGCGGCCGACGGGATCGTCTACAACGAGGCGTCCAGCGGCCGTTACATCGCCGACCTCGTCAAGCGGCTCGGCCTTGCCGAGGCGCTGGCGAGGCGGACCGTCCGCGTGCCGACCGGCGCCGCGGCGATGGAATATCTGGCCGGCAGCACCGGAAACGTGATCGGCTTCGGCCAGATCCCCGAGATCTGCCGCTTCACCGGCGCCGGCGTCGACCTGGTCGGCCCGCTGCCGGACCCGCTCGGCAAGACCACGCGCTATGCCGCCGGCCTGCTTTCCGGCGCGGCGGTGCCCGAGGCGGCGCGCGCCCTCCTCGATTTCATGGCGATGCCCCAGGCAAGGGCGCTCTGCGCCGCGGCCGGGCTGGAGGAATAGGTCCGTCATTTCCCGCCGGCCGGCGCCTCGCCGCGCAGCGCGCGCGCCCGCGCCCGCTTGCGCCGGTATTCGAGGACATAGGGGATCCCGATCGACAGGAACAGCGCGACCCACAGGATGTTGCCGAGGGTCGACGAGAACAGCACGGTGATGTCGTTCTGCGACATCCGCATGGCCCGCAGGAAGTAGTTCTCCAGCATCGGCCCGAGGATGACGCCGATCAGGATCGCGGCAACGTGGTAGCCGGTCTTGCGCGCGATGTAGCCGATCAGGCCGAAGGCCAGCGCGAGGTACATGTCGAACACGTAGCTGCGCGACACGAAGGCGCCGACCAGCGTGAACGAGATGATCAGCGGCGTCATGTAGGTGGTCGAGACCACCGTGACCTTCGACATGTAGCGCGCCAGCGGCATGATCAGCGGGATCAGCAGCGCGTAGGTGACGGCCATGGCGGCGAACGGACCGTAGGCGAGGTTCGGGGCGGTCAGGAACAGGTCCGGCCCGATGGTCACGCCGTGGTACTGCAGGACGACGAGCATGATCGCCGCGGTGGCGCCGCCCGGGATGCCGATGACGAGCAGCGGCACCAGGGTTCCCGAGGTCACGCCGTTGTTGGCCGATTCCGGCGCCACCAGCCCCTCGACATGGCCGGTGCCGTACTTCTCCGGCGTCCGCGAGAAGGTCCGCGACTGCTGATAGGCGACGAAGGCGGCGATGCCGGCCCCGGCGCCGGGCACGACGCCGATGATGAGGCCGATGATGCTGGTCCAGGTGATGTGCCACCATTTCGAGGCGGCGATCTTCACGCCCTGCCAGGTCTCGGCCCAGCCCGCCTCCTCCATCAGCTTCTGGCCCTCGGCGGACATGATCGAGCGCTGCTCGATGACGATGAACGCCTCCGACACCGCGAACAGCCCGACCAGCGCCGGGATCAGCGGCACCCCGTCGTACAGCTCGAGGAATCCCATGGTGCCGCGCGGCGTCGCGTAGATCACGTCGGCCCCGATCGAGCCGATCATCAGCCCGAAGAAACCGGCGATCAGGCCCTTCAGCGTGTCCTTCGCGGCGATCGAGGCGATCAGCGAGATGCCGAACAGCATGACCACGATCATCTCGACGCTGTGCAGGTAGTAGGCGACCTGCGACAGCCACGGCATGGCGAGCAGGGCGATGATCGTGGTCAGGAGGCCGCCCGCCGTGGACGAGACGAAGGATATGGCAAGCGCCTGGTGGCCGTGCCCGGCGCGCGTCATCGGGTAGCCGTCGAGCGGCGTCGCCGCCGCGCCGGCGGTGCCGGGGATGTTCACCAGGATGGCCGGGATGCCCGCGCCCATGCGCGACGAGGCGTACAGCGCGACCATGAAGACCAGACCCATCTCCGGGTCCATGGCCAGCGTCAGCGGCAGCAGGATGATGATGGTGTTGGCGGCGCTGAAGCCGGGGATGGCGCCGACGACGAGGCCGAGAAAGATCGCCGGGATGATCACCCACCAGTAGGTGAAGGTGTGGGCGAACAGATCGATGAAGAGGGTCGGGTCGAAATCCATGCTACAGCACCCGGCCCAGAAGATGCTCGAACGGCCCGAACGGAAAGCGCGTGTGGAAGCCGACGATGAACAAGAGATAGCCGCCGATCGCCAGCGACGCCGCCAGGATGAGGATGAACTTCAGATTGCGCCCGTCCGACAGCAGCAGCATCGCAAGGGTCAGGAACGCGAAGGTCGTCAGCGTGAAGCCGCCCCATTCGACAACGATGATGAAAGCGATCGTCAGCACGAACAGCGCGAGGCGCTTGGGCAAAAAGGCGCGCGCCGACAGCAGGACGTCCAGGCCGAGGCCGGCATCGCCCCGGATCACCGAGATCGCGGACTTCACCAGGAAGACCGCGACCAGCAGGATCAGGATGCTGCCGACGAAGAACGCGCTGACCTGCGCCTCGAACGGCGAATCGATGATCGTCGAAAAATAGTAGAGGGCGAAGATCACGCCGGCGACGGGGATGACCAGTTCGCCGCCGATCTGCTTCTTCGCCGGTTTTTCGGATGTCGGTTGGTCGCTCATGTCGCACCCTGGAACGCACTGTGGCCTGCCGAAGCACGGCATTCGAACGGCATTCGAATGGAGAGTCCGTCAAATGCGGGTGACCGGCCGGACGGACGGCGGGCCCGCCCGGCCGGCGCGGATCACGCGGGGATCCCGCTCACCCCTTGCCGGTCAGGTACTGCTTGTACTCCTGGCCGATTTCCATGATCTCCTTGGCCTGCTTTGCGCAGTCCTCGGGCGAACCGTACCGGATGAACTCCCACGGCGCCTTGGTCTTCTCGATCTCCACCTTGTACTCGGGGTCGTCGAACACCTTCTTCAGCGTGTCGTTCAGCACCTGGTAGCGGTCCGGGTACTTCTCGACCGCCTCGCGCTTGATCGCGAAGGCGCGCGACCCGGCGATCAGCGACGGCAGGTTGGTGCCGAAATGGTCGTTGATCGTCGGCGCGTTGTCGCTGCGGTCGGGGATCGGGTTGTCGTGGGTCAGCATGAGGACAACCTTGAAGGTGTCGCCGCGGCTGACCACGCCGCCGGAGGGCAGCGCCCCGAAATCGGCCTCCTTGGTCGCCACGCCGGCCAGCGTGTTGCGGCCGCCGCTGAGCGGCACGAGGTTGAACTTCGCACCGGTGTGCTTCGCGAGCGCCAGCGCGCCGAGCGATGCCGGATGCGCCAGTCGGCTGACCGCCACGTTGAGGGTGCGCTTCTTGCCCTCGGCGACGATGTCGTCGACGGTCTGGAACGGTCCGTCGCGGGCCACGAACAGGATGCCGGGATCCTGGTCCACCTGGGCGAAATAGAAATAGTCGTCGAGGCTGAACGACGGCGCCTTCACCACCCAGTTGAGGACCTCCGGGCCCATGTTGCCGAACAGCAGGTTGTAACAGTCGGCCTCGGCGAGCCCCATGTACTTCTCGTAGCCGACGCGGCCGGCGCCGCCCGGATAGTAGGCGTTCTCGAAATTCACGCCGAGATACTTCTTCCAGACGGTCGTGAAGGCGCGCAGGTTCCGGTCCGCGCCGCCACCCTCGCGGGTCGGCACGTAGACGTTCAGATTCCGTTCCGGAAAGGCCGCCCCGAAGGCGGGTGCGAACGGCAGCGTCGCAGCCACACCCGCAGCGGCTGTGCCTTTCAAAAAGGCGCGACGGCTCGCGCCCCGGTCAAATTGGGTCATGAGTTCCTCCCAAAGTTGTCGCGACTGGTTGCAAATTCACATCGACGTGGTGAAAAAGCCAGACTCGCACCGCGGAATATTCCGCGACGGGCTCGCAGTTGTCAACCTAACCATCGGAAACCAAAAAGGAAATTGGTCGGAATTTCGGGCCTTCCGCGTGCATGGAAGGCGCATCCGTCTACCGTCCGCCAGGTCGCTCAGCCGCCCTCGCCGGACAGCATCGCGCCACGCCGCTGGCGGATGATCCGCACCAGCGGCGCCAGCAGGGTGAGGATCGTCAGCGCGAAGATGATCGCGGTCAGCGGCCGCTCCCACAAAAAGGCGATCGAGCCGTCGGAGATAGTCAGCGCGCGCCGAAGGTTGTCCTCGATCATGTCGCCGAGGATGAAGCCGAGGATCAGCGGCGCCATCGGGAAGTCGAGCAACCTGAGGATGATCGCGGCCAGCGCGAAGCCTGCCATCATGTGGATGTCGAAGGTATTGAACGAGACGAGATAGACGCCGATCAGCGAGAAGAACAGGATCAGCGGCACCAGGATCTGCCGCGGCAGCGCGAGCAGACGCGCGATGTAGGGGATCAGCGGCAGGTTGAGAATCAAAAGGATCACGTTGCCGAGATACATCGAGATGATGACCGCCCAGAACACGTCGGGATTGTTCTGGAACAGCCGCGGGCCGGGCTGCACGCCGTAGGAGATGAGCGCGCCGAGCATCACCGCCGTGGTGCCCGAACCCGGAATGCCAAGGGTCAGGAGCGGCACGAACGAGCCCGTGCAGGCGGCGTTGTTGGCCGTCTCCGGCGCCGCGAGGCCGCGGATCGAGCCCTTGCCGAACTTCAGCTTGTCCTTGGCGGAGGCGATCGTCCGCTCGGCACCGTAGGCGAGGAACGAGGCGATCGTCGCGCCGGCGCCCGGCAGCACGCCGACGAAAAAGCCGAGGATCGAGGAGCGGCCGATGACCGGCACCATCTCGCGCACTTCGGCGCGGCTGACTCGCATCGAGCCGAGCTGACCGGTGGTCGCACGCTGGGCGATCTCCGATGTCTCGTCGCGTTTGAGGATCGCCATCAGCGCCTCGGACAGCGCGAAGGTCGCCATCGCCAACAAGAGAAAGCTGATGCCGTCGACGAGGTCGAGGCTGCCGAAGGTGAAGCGCTGCACGCCGGCCGACGGGTCGGTGCCGATCGTCGAGATCATCAGGCCGAGCACGGTTGCGATCAGCGCCTTCAGCACCTGGCCCGGCGCCGTGAAGGCCGAGACCGCGGTCAGGCCGAGAACCATCAGCGCGAGGTAATCGGCCGACTGGAAGCTGAGCGCCACCTGCGCCAGGGCCGGTGCCGCGACGAGCAGCAGGATGGCGCCGATCGTGCCGCCGGAGAACGAGGCGACCGCGGCGATCGCCAGCGCCTTGCCGGCGTGGCCCTGCTGCGCCATTGGGTAGCCGTCGAACGCCGTCGCCACGGTGCCGGCGACGCCCGGCGCGTTGATCAGGATCGACGAGGTCGAGCCGCCGAAGATCGCGCCGTAATAGACGCCGGCCATCAGGATCATGCCGGAGGCCGGGTCGAACCCGTAGGTGATCGGGATCATCAGCGCGATCGCCGAGATCGGCCCGAGTCCCGGCAGCATGCCGATGAAGGTGCCGGCGAAGCAGCCGACGAACACCATCAGGAGGTTCATCGGCGTGAACGCCGTCGACAGGCCGGTCAGGATCCCTTCGAGCATGGCGCTGGCCTTACCAGAGCCAGCCGCGGAACAGCTCGCCGGGGGCGAGATACAGCCCCAGCAGCCGGGTCATGATGGCCCAGAAGCCGACCGCGACGCCGACCGAGGCGGCGCAGATCACCAGCGGCCGCCGCTCGCCGAGGATGAGGTAGCCGGCGACGAGGAACAATGTCGTCGAAAGGGTGAAGCCGAGCCAGGTGAAGGTCGCGCCGTAGGCCACCATGACGACGAGCAGCAGGCCGACGCGGGTCCAGTCGTAGCGGGCCCAGGTGTCGCCTGCCTTCGCCTCGGCCCGCAGCGATTTCGCGAGCTGCAGGAGAGCCAGCACGCCACCGACAACGGCGAGCGCCAGCGGGAAGGTCTGCGGCGTGAACGGCTCGTACTCCTGGCCCGGAAACAGGTCGATCCCGGTCGCCTGCCAGCCATAGGCGATCGAAAACGCGAGGAAGCCGAGCGCGGCCGCGGCGTCGCGGTTGAGCGTCATGCGCCGATGCTCCGCTGGTTCGTGTCCGGCGCCGGCAGGGGCCAGGGCGGACCTTTGTGCGTCCGCCCCGCCTTGCCAGTCATCGCACGGCTTATTTCAGGAAGCCGAGCTCGCGCATGAGCCCGCCGATCTCGTCTTCCTGCTGCTTCAGGAAGGCGGTGAACTGGTCGCCCGGCAGGTACAGGTTCTGCCAGCCGTTCTTGGCCCGCAGGTCCTCCCAGGTGGCGGTCCCCTGCATCTTCTTCAGAAGGTCGGCATAGGCCTGCGCCCGTTCCGCGGAGATGCCCGGCGCCGCGAAGAAGCCGCGCCAGTTGGCGAACTCGACGTCGGCACCCTGCTGCTTCAGCGTCGGGATGCCGTCGATCGGCGTCGCCGACGAGACCGCGATGATGCGGATCTGGCCGTCGCGATGCGGGCCGATCGCCTCGCCGAAGCCGGTGGTCAGCAGCTCGGTTTCGCCGGACAGGAGGCCGGCCAGCGCCTTGCCGCCGGCATCGTAGGGCACGTAGGCGACCTGCTTCGGGTCCAGCCCCATCGCCTTCATCGCCATCGCCGGCACCAGGTGGTCGAGGTCGCCGCGCACCGAGCCGCCGGCGAACTTGACGCTGCGCGGGTTCTCCTTGAAGCGGGCGACGACGTCGGCCCACGACTTGATCTCCGAGTCCGGCCGCACCGCGATCGCCTGGTAGTCGCCGATGATGCGGGCGATCGGCGTGAGGTCCCGGAACGAGTACGGGAACACCTTGGTCAGCGAGCGCACGACGATCGGCGTCGAGTTGACCATCAGCGTGCCCTGCTGGCGCTCGGCGGTCTCGATCAGATAGCCGATCGCCTTGCCGCCGCCGGCGCCGGACATGTTCTCAAATGACGCGTTCTCGATCAGCTTCTCCTGGGTCAGCACCATGCCGGTGCCGCGGGCGGTGCCGTCCCAGCCGCCGCCGGCGCCGCCGGGGATCAGGAAATGGATCTCCTTGATCTCGACTGCGGAAACGGCGCCGCCGATCAGCATGAGGGCCGCCAGGCCCGAGGTGCCGCCGAGGACGGCCCGGCGGGTCATGTCGTTGAATTTCTTGCGCATTTGCATCCTCACTATCCAAAGGTCAAAACGCCGCCTCGGGCAAGGACGCACATCGCGGGCCGCCGGCCCGTCGACGATCAGTGCCTCCCTGCGCCGCGCCCGGCTCCGCGGTTACTCCCGCGCGCCGGGTCTCTTGTACGGCCAAACGAGCCCCACGATACAAAGCATCGGCCGCGGAGTCACGTTCGGTGGTCACCGACATCGCGACACCGCCCGATTCCGCTGGCGGTGCACACCGCGCTGCCCTATATCACGCGCCATGCGAGACGCCGCCGCGAAATCCGCCCCGAAGGTGGGCATCGTCAGCCTCGGCTGCGCCAAGGCGCTGGTCGATTCCGAGCGCATCGTAACGAAGCTGTCGGCCGAGGGCTACGAGATCAGCGGCTCTTATGAGGGCGCCGACGTCGTCATCGTCAACACCTGCGGCTTCCTTGACAGCGCAAGGGCCGAGAGCCTCGAGGCGATCGGCGAGGCGATGGCGCGTAACGGCCGCGTCGTGGTTACGGGCTGCCTGGGGGTGGACGAGGCCGGCATCCGCGCCGAGCATCCCAACGTGCTGGCGGTCACCGGCCCGCACCAGTACGAGGCCGTGGTCGGCGCCGTGCACGACGCCGTGCCGCCGGCGCACGACCCCTATCTCGACCTGGTGCCGCCGGAAGGCCTGCACCTGACCCCGCGGCACTACGCGTATCTGAAGATCTCCGAGGGATGCAACAACCGCTGCGCGTTCTGCATCATCCCGGCGTTGCGCGGCAGGCTTGACAGCCGCCCGGCGGCCGACGTGCTCGGCGAGGCGGAGCGGCTGGTCGATGCCGGCGTCAAGGAGCTGCTGGTGATCAGCCAGGACACCAGCGCCTACGGGCTCGACCTGAAATACGCGGAAAGCGGCTGGCGCGGCCGCGACGTGGCGGCGCGATTCCTCGACCTTGCCGCGGCGCTCGGCGAGCTCGGTGCCTGGGTGCGGCTGCACTACGTCTACCCCTACCCGCATGTCGACGAGGTCATCCCGCTGATGGCGGAGGGGAAGATCCTCCCCTATCTCGATATCCCCTTCCAGCACGCGCATCCGGACGTGCTGCGTGCCATGCGCCGCCCGGCCGACCAGGCGCGTGTGCTGGAACGCATCAAGGCGTGGCGCGAGATCTGCCCGGACCTCGCCATCCGCTCCACCTTCATCGTCGGTTTCCCCGGCGAGACGGAAGAACAGTTCGAATACCTGCTCGACTGGATCGAGGAAGCGCAACTCGATCGCGCGGGCGCGTTCAAATACGAGGACGTCAAGGGCGCGGCGTCGAACGCCCTGCCCGATCAGGTCGACGCAGACGAGAAGCAGGAGCGCTGGGAGCGGCTGATGCAAACCCAGTTGGATATCAGCCGCCGCCGCCTTGCCGCGAAGGTCGGCCGCACCGTCGAGGTGCTCATCGACGAGAGCGGCGGCGAGGGCGCCGTCGGCCGCACCAAATGGGACGCCCCGGAGGTCGACGGCTGCGTCC
>JBFIFO010000073.1:0-17863 GCA_041602815.1 Alphaproteobacteria bacterium
CTACCTCGTCGGCGGGTAGGGGCGGGGAGCGCGCTCACGCCCATTCGAGGGTGAGCGCGTCGTCCGCCGCCCGTCGCACGCGCGAGCCGAAGCGCCGGCCCGCGCGGCTGAGAACGTCTGCGAGCCATGCTGCGTCGGCAGGCATCGCGCGGTTCAGCCGGAACTTGCGGATCTGCATCGGCACCATGTCGAGCCGCTCGAGGACCCCGTCGGACTGGCGGACTGTCGGCAGGTACATCAGCACGAGGTCGTCGCGGTACGCCTCGTAACCGCGAATGCCTTCGTAATCGTTGAGGAAATCCCCGACGCCGTAGAGGATCAGCTTGCCGGAATGAACGTCGATGGCCTGCCGGTGATGCGCCGAATGGCCGAACACGAGGTCGACCCCGGCCCGGTCGATCAAACCGCGGGCGAAAGACACGCGGTCACGCGGAATTTCGTAGCCCCAGTTGCCACCCCAGTGCAGCGAGACGATGACGAAATCGCCCGCCAGCCTGTTCGCCCGTACCGTGGCGGCAATCGTATCGAGCGTGCCGTCACCCAGCTCGGCGAGAAAATTGACGCCGGGTCGCTCGGCCGCCGCGGCCCAGGCGCGGGGCACGCCGCTCGACGGCGTGCCGAACGCGAACACGACGACGCGCCCGCCCGGCACCGGTAGGAGCGCCGGCGCCGCCGCTTCGTCGAGGGAGCGTCCCGCGCCCGCGGTCGCAATGCCGGCGCCGGCCAGGCTGTCCAGCGTCTCCTCGAGCCCCCGCATGCCCCAATCCAGAACGTGGTTGTTGGCGAGGATGCAGCAGTCGATCCGCGCCGCCGTGAGGACCGGGACGTTGCGCGGGTTCATTTTGTAGTTGATGCCCTTGGGTTCGGGATCCGGGCTGGTGGTCACGGCGGTCTCGAGGTTGATCAGCCGCAGCGCCGGCGCGCGGCGATCGAGCTCCGCCAGAGCATCGCCCCAGACGTAGGTGAAGTCGACGGGCCGGGGGATTGGGCCGTTGGCCGCCTCGGCCAGTGCCAAATAGTCGACGGCCGAGGTGACATAGTCCTCGTACAGCTGGGGCTCGCACGGATGGGGCAGCGCCTGGTCGATACCGCGGCCGGTCATCACGTCGCCGGCGAGGAACAACGTCATCCGGCCCGGCGGGCCGGACGGGGCCGGCGACGTCTGCTGAATGTCCTGCGCATGCGCGCCGGCCGGCGGATCGGAAGCGGGCATGGCCCAGTCTACTTGCCGGCGTCGGCTCGCGCCAGAGCGTCCGCCGAGCGGTCAGCCCTTGCTGGACAGCCGTTTGTCGAGGGCCAGCAGATATTTGCGATCGTCGTCGGAAAACGTGCCGTTGGCGATGTCGGCCTTGTAGCCCTCCATCTCTTGACGGAAATCCTCTGTGATGCCGGGCCGCGCCAGCAGCTTGTCGATCAGGGCCAGTGGCTCGGCGTCGCCCCCGCCGGCCGGCGCGGCAGCCGTCTCCGGAACCGGCGCCACCTCCGCGTCATCGTCGTCCTCTTCCGGGACCAGCAATTGGTCCCAGGTGGTTCCGGATTCGATGACGGAGGCGTGCAGCTTGTGCGCTGCGTCCAGCACCGCGGCATCGTCTTGGTCACCCAGTTGCTCTAACAGCGCGATGATCTCATCCCGGTTCAGGGGTTCCGTCATGGGCGTCCTTTCGTGCCGGTTTACGCCGGGTCGTTCATCCGACGTTGACATGCGGGTGGCCGATCATGGCGAGGAACTCGCGGCGGGTGCTCGGATCGTTGCGAAAGGCGCCGAGCATGCGGCTGGTCACCATGTTGACGCCGCCGCGGCGCACGCCACGTGTCGTCATGCAGTGATGCGCCGCATCGATCACCACGGCGACGCCGTGCGGCTCCAGCACGTCCTGGATGGTGTCGGCGATCTCCGCCGTCATCTTCTCCTGGATCTGCAAGCGTCGCGCAAATGCTTCGACGATGCGCGCCAGCTTGGAGATGCCGACGACGCGCTTGCGCGGCAGGTAGGCGACGTGTGCGCGACCGATGATCGGCAGCATGTGGTGCTCGCAGTGGCTCTCGAAGCCGATGTCGCGCAGCACCACCATCTCGTCGTAGCCGGCGATCTCCTCGAAGGTACGGGCGAGGATCTCGTGTGGATCCTGGACGTAGCCGGCGCCAAACTCCTCCCAGGCGCGGGTCACGCGGCCCGGCGTGTCGAGCAGCCCCTCGCGTTCCGGGTCGTCGCCGATCCAGCGGATCAGCGTGCGCACGGCGGACTCGGCCTCTTCGCGAGTAGGGCGGGGGGCGGACTCGGCATTCAATGTATTTCTTGCGGCATCCGACGGCATGACGATCGGTACTCCTGCTGGCAATCGAACGGTTACGGCGTAAACTAGTGCGCCGGCGCCGCGATGTCAGCCTTTAGCTGACGGCTTCAACTGGCATCACAGTTGTGTCAGCGGGATTTTGCATGGCTGACAGGCACGGCCGATGCCGGTAGGGTCGGCGGCAGAAACGAACGCCGGCTACGGGGGCAGAACGATGCGCGCGAAACCGATCCCGATCCTGCTGCTGTTCACCGCTCTGACTATACCGTTGAGCACCGGCGCACAGACGCTCGACTGGGCCGACGTCACCGCCAGGGCCCGCGGCCAGGAGGTGTTCTGGAATGCGTGGGGCGGCGACGAGCGGATCAACGCGTACATTGCCTGGGTCGGCGAACGGGTGCAGGCCGAGTACGGGGTTACCTTGCGACACGTCAAGCTCTCCGACACCGCGGAAGCGGTGCGCAAGGTGCTGGCCGAGAAGACCGCCGGCAAGCACGCGGGCGGGTCGGTCGACCTGATCTGGATCAACGGCGAGAATTTCAAGGCGATGAAGGACCAGGGTCTGCTGTTCGGCCCGTTCGCAGAGCAGTTGCCGAACTTCGCGCTGGTCGACGTCGAGAACAAGCCGACGACACGACTCGATTTCACGGTCCCGACCGAAGGGCTCGAGGCGCCGTGGGGGATGGCCAAGCTGAACTTCATCCACGACAGCGCCGTGCTCCGGGATCCGCCGCGCAGCATGGCGGCCATACTCGCCCATGCGAAGGCGCATCCGGGACGTATCGCCTATCCGGCGCCGCCGGATTTCATCGGCTCGACCTTCCTGAAGCAGGTGGTGTACGAGACCGCGGCCGACCCGTCGGTTCTGCAACGTCCCGCCGGCGCGGATTTCGAGGCCGTCACCGCGCCGATGTGGGCCTATCTCGACGCGTTGACGCCGCATCTGTGGCGCGCCGGCAAGGTGTATCCGAAAAACGGGCCGGCGTTGATCCGGCTGCTCGACGACGGCGAGGTCGACATCGCCATCTCGTTCTACCCGGCCGAGGCCTCCTCGGCGATCGCCGGCGGCCTGTTGCCGGAGACCGCGCGCAGCTTCGTGCTCGACGGCGGTACCATCGGCAACACCCATTTCGTCGCCATCCCTTACAACGCCAGGGCGCGCGAGGGGGCCATGGTGGTCGCCAACTTCCTCATGTCGGCCGATGCCCAGGCGCGCAAGGAGAATCCCGAGGTGTGGGGCGACAACACGGTGCTCGCGGTCGACCGGCTCGACGCGGCCGGCAGAAAGCTGTTCGCCGACCTGCCACTCGGCGCCGCGACCCTGCCGCCCGAGGCGCTCGGCCCGACCCTGCCGGAGCCGCATCCGAGCTGGATGACCCGCATCGAAGAGACGTGGCTCGCCCGCTACGGCTCGTGATGACGTCGATTCGGCGGCGCGACCTCACTCTTCGAGACGGGCCTCGCATCTCGCGGCTCGCGAACGTCGCAATCCGGCGACTGCTCGGCGCGATGGCCCTCCTCGGGATAAGGTTCGAAAAGCATCAACGATACGTGCCTCATGCTGAGAAGCGGCGCAGCCGCGTCTCGAAGTATGAGGTCGCTCCAGTCTGACCGCCATGTTGCGCTGGGTGCCCGCGCTGACGCTGCTCCTGTTTCTCGGCCCGGTGGCGGCCGGGCTGGTCGGCACCATCTTGCCCGCCTTCGGCATCCTGCCGGCGCTCGGCGGCACGGAGCCCAGCCTGACGCCGTGGCGGCGGCTGTTCGCGGAGCCGGGCCTGGGGACGTCGCTGCGCCTGACGCTGACCACCGGTTTCGCCGCCGCAATCGCCTCGCTGGCACTGGTGCTGGCGTTCCTGGCGACCTGTCACGGCACGCGGCCGGTTGCGGTGGTGCGGCGGCTGCTGGCACCGCTGCTGGCGGTGCCGCATGTCGCAGTGGCGATCGGATTCGCCTTTCTGGCGTCGCCCAGCGGCTGGGCGGCGCGGGCGGTCTCGCCCTGGCTGACCGGCTGGGAGCGGCCGCCGGACATCGCCACCGCGCCGGATCCCTATGGCATCGCGCTGGTTTGCGGCCTGGTGCTCAAGGAGGTGCCGTTCCTCCTGCTGATGACGCTGGCGGCGCTCGGCCAGGTGCCGGCGGACCGCACCCTCGCGGTCGCCCGTTCGCTCGGCTACGGGCCGGCGACGGCATGGTTCAAGACGGTGCTGCCGCTGCTCTGGCCGCAGATCCGGCTGCCGGTCTATGCGGTGCTCGCCTATTCGCTGTCGGTGGTCGACATGGCGCTGGTCCTGGCGCCCGGCGCGCCACCGCCGCTGGCCCCGCGCGTCCTGCGCTGGTTCAGCGACCCGGACCTGTCGCGGCAATTCCTCGCCGCGGCCGGAGCGGCGCTGCAGTTCGTGCTGGTGGTCGGCGCGATCGCCCTGTTCCACGGTGCGGAACAGCTGGTCGCCGGTCTCGGACGCCGGTGGATCGCCGCCGGGGGGCGGGGCCACGGCGCGCATGGCGGGCGCCTCGCCGCGACCGGTGCGATGGGGCTGGTGTTCGGTATCGGCCTTCTCGGCCTGCTCGGCATGGCGCTTTGGTCGGTGGCCCGGCGCTGGCGCTGGCCGGACGCGCTGCCCTCTGTGTGGAGCGCCGGCAACTGGACCCGTCAGGCCGAGGCGCTGGCATGGCCGGGCTGGACCACGGTGTCGGTGGCAGGGGCCGCGGCGCTGATCGCCATCGCGCTGGTCCTCGGCTGCCTCGAGAACGAGCAGCGCCGTCACGTAACTCCCGGTGCGCGGGCCCTGTGGCTGATCTACGCACCCTTGTTGGCGCCGCAGATCGGATTCCTGTTCGGGGTCCAGGTTCTGTTCGTCACGGTCGGGCTGGACGGGCGCTGGGCGGCGCTGGTCTGGGGCCATCTCCTGTTCGTCCTGCCCTATGTCTTCCTTGCGCTGGCCGGGCCGTGGCGCCGGCTCGACGAGCGCTATGCGCGCACCGCGCTGTGCCTCGGCGCGCCGCCGGGCCGGGTGTTCTGGCGCATCAAGCTGCCCATGCTGCTGCGCCCGGTGCTGTTCGCGCTCGCCGTCGGGTTCGCGGTCAGCGTCGGCGAGTATCTGCCGACGGTGTTCGCCGGCGGCGGCCGTTACGCGACGCTGACGACGGAGGCGGTCAGCCTCGCGGCCGGCGGCGACCGGCGGGTGATCGGCGTATACGCCTTCCTGCAGGCGCTGTTGCCGTGGCTCGGCTTCACCCTGGCCATCGCGATCCCGGCCTGGCTCTATCGCGACCGCCGCAACATGAAGGCATTCACCGTATGAGCGGCGCGGGCAGCCTGGTCCTCGCCGGCGTCACCGTCGCGCTTGACGAAGCGGCGCTGATCGACGGCCTCGAGGTCGTCGTTGCGCCGGGCGAGATCGTCACCGTCATGGGGCCGAGCGGCTCCGGCAAGTCGACGCTGCTGGCCTGGCTGTGCGGCACCGCCGACCCGGCCTTCCGAATCGCCGGGCGGGCGACGCTCGACGGTGTCGACATCACCCGCCTGCCACCCGAGATACGGCGGGTCGGCATCCTGTTCCAGGACGACCTCTTGTTCCCGCACCTGTCGGTCGGCGGCAACCTCGCCTTCGGGCTGCCGCCCGGGCTCAGCCGGGCGGAGCGCGAGCGGCGCATCGAGGCGGCGCTGGAGGAGGCGGAGCTGGCCGGCTTCGCCGGGCGCGACCCGGCCACCCTGTCCGGCGGCCAGCGGGCCCGTATCGCACTGATGCGCACGCTGCTGGCGGAGCCGAAGGCGCTGCTGCTGGACGAGCCGTTCTCGCGGCTCGACGCGGCGCTGCGCGACCGCATCCGTTGTTTCGTCTTCGGCCACGCCACCGAGCGCGGACTGCCGGTGCTGCTGGTAACCCACGATCCGGACGACGCGCGCGCTGCCGGCGGAACGGTGATTCAGTTGTCGGACGAGAGGGTTCAGGGATCGGACATTGGGAAGCCCCTCAAATGATTGATTTCCGATATTGCATAACATTAGAGTATTCTGATATAATGGCCGTGCGCCGCTGAAGCGGCGGCGCAGCAGGGAAATTCGGGAGGTTTCGATGACCATCGACAGCTACGTCCTGGCTTTCGCGGGAAGCGTGATCCTCGCAAGCCTCTTTCTGTCGCAGTTTCATTCGGTCTGGTGGCTCGTCGTCGCCGGCCTGATCGCGCTGAACATGCTGCAAGCGGCGTTTACCTGTTTTTGCCCGTTTGCCAGCATTCTGAAGAAGTTGGGCGTTCGTCCGGGATCCGCATTCGAGTGACCCGGGCGCCGTGGGCTGGCCGGTGATGGAGACCCGCCGGGACGCGCCCTTCCGGACAAGGCCGGACATCTCACGTGCCCGGCGCGCGATATATTAGCTTTACTTAATATGGAATATACATTAGAATAAACTTATATAGGGAACAGCGAGGCCGCGACCGGCCCCGTATCTGCGAGAGGACGTACACATCATGAGCATCGACCGCATCGTCATGGCCCTCGCCGGCACGATGATCCTTGCCAGCCTGGCTCTGTCACAGCTGCATTCGGTGTACTGGCTGTACCTGACCGCCTTCGTCGGCGCCAACATGCTGCAGGCCGCGTTCACCCGGTTCTGCCCGCTGGCGTTGATCCTCAAGAAGGCGGGCAGCCGTCCGGGCGCTGCCTTCGAGTGAAACGGCCGGCCTCGCCCGCACGATGCCCTAATTACGCCGGAATCCGCAGGTAGGGTTCAACGGTCAGGACGCAGGACGGGCCCAACGGCATCGCGTGACCGCACCGGGGGGTGGCCCCCGCGCCCCGGCGACGACGACCCATCCGCCCGTTGCGGCTGGACATTTCGCGGCAGCGGCATACATTGTCGCTGCCGGCTCCGGCAAGCGCAGGGCAGAAAAAGGATCACGCGATGTACGAAGCCACCACCGACGGCATCAAGGTCACCGTCCGCCCCGTCTATCTCGAGGAACAGTCCGAGCCCTCCGACAATCACTATGTCTGGGCCTACCACATCCGCATAGAGAACCACGGCAAGCGCCGGGTGCAGCTTCTGAACCGGCACTGGACCATCACCGATGCCCTGGGCCGCGTCCAGGAAGTACGGGGCCCCGGCGTGGTCGGCGAGCAGCCGGTACTGGACCCCGGCGAAGCATTCGAATACACCAGCGGCACCCCCCTGTCGACGCCGTCCGGCGTGATGGTCGGCATCTATGAGATGGAGGGCCCGGAAGGCCACATGTTCGACGTTGCCGTGCCCGCCTTCTCGCTCGACAGCCCGCACGAGGCGCATCGGATCCACTGATCGCTGCGGCGGCGCCGCGCGGATAGCACTGGCGCGCGGCGCGCCGCCGTGATATAGCGCCGCACTGCAATCGGCTCCCGGAGGATCCCACGTGGCCCAGACACGGTCCCTGCGACGACGAGGCATCGGCCGCGCCTGTGCGCGCCGACCCCTCGCCGTGCCGCAGTGCGGACGCCGTTAGCGGGACACCTGATCCCCCGCGGCCCTGCGGCGGCGCAACGCACCAGTTCCGTCGCAGGATCACCGCCATGCAGATCATCGCGCAGAGAGACGACCACGCGGCCGCCATCGAGCGGCTGCTCGACCTGACCTTCGGCCCCGACCGGCACGAGAAGACCGTCTACCGCCTGCGCGACGGCGTCGCGCCGGCGCCGGGCCTGTCCTTCGTCATCGAGAATGGCGACGGGCTCGCGGCCACGCTGCGCTTCTGGCCGGTCGTGCTGCCGGACGGCAGGGCGGCGCTGCTTCTGGGGCCGATCGCGGTGCGGCCGGACCTTGCCGGCAAGGGCTATGGCCGCGCGCTGATGCGGCACGGCATAGAGACGGCGCGGGCCCGGGGCTGGCCCGCCATTTTGCTGGTCGGCGACGAGCCCTATTACGGCCGGCTGGGATTTACCCGCGCGGCGGCAGCGCGGCTCGAGCTGCCCGGTCCGGTCGACGAGGCCCGGTTCCTCGCCCTCGAGCTGATCCCCGGTGCGCTGGATGGTGCGGAAGGAATGGTGGGACGCGCCGAAGAGGGCGCCGCAACGCAGCGAAACGCGTGCAGGTGAAGGCGGCGACACGCTCCCGAGCAGGTCAGCGCCGGGCAATGCTGATGGACACGATGCCTACTGAATACGGCTGTTCGGACCAGACGTCACTCAGATCTGGCTGAAAAATCTAGTCGACATACAGGCGCGATACGAGAATGAACACTGCCGCGGCAAGCGCACCCCAAACCAGCCATTTCCGGGCGTCCGACTTCGGCTTCCGATCTTCGATGCTGCTGCCCTGCGAAGGTCCGGCGGACGGCGTGCCGTGCCGCGGTAAAAAGTTCACCAGGCGAACGGCGATCGACCGCGAGTCGGATACCTTCCAGTCACCTTCGGGGAGCCCGGCAATTGCCGCCGTCAGTGCGCGCGTTGCCGCTTCGCAGGGCAATTGGGACAGACGAGCAGCCTCTCCCCACGGGTCGAGCCCAAGCCGCGCCAGGGCCGAGAGGACAGTAAGCTGCAGTCCGTTCTTCTCTTCGCCGACGAATGCGAAAAGAAACTCGTTGAACTCGGAATGACCGAGCGAATATTCGGGACGCAAAGCCATCTCATTCCTCCTTCAGGCTTGGCAGTTGGTTCAGGGCCCTGGCAAATCCGCCGGCGCCGCAGTTGAGCAGGCCCGCCGTCGCCACCGGCCCAGGGGCCGTTTGAAAAAAAATTCGCAGCACGGGAGGCGCATTTGTGTCTACTCATCGCTGGCAGCGACCCTAGGGTTTAGAAGTCCGCGCCGTCCATGCCGTTACCCTGCATGGCCTGCTGGCTCATCTCTGGCTTCTGCGCGACCATTGCCTCGGTGGTGATCATCAGGCCGGCGATGGACGCCGCGCCCTGTAGCGCCAGGCGCACGACTTTGGCCGGATCGATGATCCCGGCTTTCATCATGTCGACATATTCGCCGGCCTGGGCATCGAAGCCGTAGTTGGCATCGCCCTTATCCAAGAGCTTTCCAACGACGATCGAACCGTCCGCCCCCGCGTTGGTGAAGATCTGCCTGGCCGGCGCTTGCAGCGCACGGCGCACGATGTTGATTCCGGCCTTCTGGTCGTCGTTTTCAGGATTAAGCTCGCCGAGCCCCTCGCCCGCATAAAGGAGCGTGACGCCACCGCCGGCGACGATACCCTCCTCGACCGCCGCGCGGGTCGCGTGGATTGCGTCATCGACGCGATCCCTGCGTTCCTTCACTTCGACTTCAGTCGAGCCGCCGACGCGGATGATCGCCACACCGCCTGCCAGCTTCGCCAGGCGTTCTTGCAGCTTTTCCTTATCGTAGTCCGAGGTCGTGTCCACAATCTGCGCGCGGATCTGTGCACAGCGGCTCTGGATCCGGGTCTTTTTGCCGGCGCCATCGATGATCGTGGTGTTTTCCTTGTCGATGCGCACCTTCTTGGCCCTGCCAAGCATGTCGAGCGTAATGTTCTCGAACTTGATGCCAAGGTCCTCGCTGACGACCTGACCGCCGGTCAGGATGGCAATATCCTCCAGCATGGCTTTGCGCCGATCGCCGAAGCCCGGCGCCTTGATCGCCGCGACCTTGAGGCCGCCACGCAGCTTATTGACGACGAGCGTTGCCAGTGCCTCCCCGTCGATGTCCTCTGCGACGATCAGCAGGGACTTTCCACTTTGCACGACGGTTTCAAGAAAAGGCAGAATTGTCTGAAGGCCAGGAAGCTTCTTCTCGTGCAAAAGGATGTATGGCTCCTCGAGTTCTGCGAACATCTTCTCGGCGTTGGTCACGAAGTAGGGTGAGATGTAGCCGCGGTCGAACTGCATGCCTTCGACGATGTCGAGTTCGGTCTCACGGGATTTTGCCTCTTCAACCGTAATCGCGCCTTCGTTGCCGACCTTCTGCATCGCCCTGGCAATCATCTCGCCGATCTCACGATCGTCGTTGGCGGAAATCGTGCCCACCTGCGCGATTTCGGTGTTGGTGGAGACCTTTTTGGAGGCCGTTTCGATGTTCGCCACCACCGCCCTCACGGCCATGTCGATGCCGCGCTTCAGATCCATCGGGTTCATGCCGGCAGCGACCGCTTTCGCGCCTTCGCGCATGATCGACTGGGCAAGCACCGTTGCGGTCGTCGTTCCGTCGCCGGCGAGATCGCTGGTCCTGGTCGCAACCTCTTTGACCAACTGCGCGCCCATATTCTCGAACCGGTCGGCAAGCTCGATCTCCTTGGCAACCGTCACGCCATCCTTCGTGATGCGAGGCGCACCGTAAGATTTGTCGAGGAGAACGCTGCGCCCTTTCGGGCCGAGCGTCGCCTTCACCGCGTTCGCGAGAATCTCGACGCCGCGCAGCATGGAGCCGCGTGCGTCGCCGTCAAATTTCACATCTTTTGCATTCATGGCTTCAGCTCCAGTTTTCACGCGGCTTTCATTTTCCTGGCGGCACGTTCGACCACGCCCATGATGTCGGATTCCCTGATTATCATGAGGTCGACGCCATCGAGTTTGACCTCGCTGCCCGACCACTTTCCAAACAGCACACGGTCGCCGGCCTTGACTTCAAGGGGGTGCAACACGCCATTCGCATCGCGCGCGCCGGGCCCGGCCGCTACGACCTCGCCTGCCATCGGCTTTTCCTGCGCGGTGTCCGGAATGATTATACCGCCAGAGGTCTTCGCCTCCGGCTCGACAGGGCGGATCAGGACGTGGTCCTGCAACGGACGCAATTTCATTGACGGCCTCCTCGGACCAATATTTCTGAAGAAAACGATATCTATGATTTATTAAGTTGGGCGGCGACGATCTAAATACAATAAATAAATATGCGAAATGACAAAATATTTTTCAATCAGTTACATGATCGATTGAAATCTCATGCGGATCCCGAGAATAATCAGCCGCGATTCTAGATATGAACCCTGCCGCAGCGAAGCGGCCTAACCCATCGGTCCCGGCCAACTGGCCAGGGCGGCTCTCACATGCGATAGAATCGCCGTTACGTTCGATGCGGAGGGCGACGTGATTGAGGACCCGACATTTATCTGGAACGAGCTCGTCACCACCGACCAGCAGGCATGTGGCGCGTTCTATTCATCGTTGCTCGGCTGGACGCGCAAGGAGGTCGATATCGGGCCCGCGCGCACCTACACCGTCTTCCAGTACAACGGCAAGGACGTCGCCGGCATGATGGGTCCGGCAACGGACTTCTCCCGCGCCCGTCCACCGTTCTGGTCGGCTTATATCGCGGTAAGCGACATCGATGCCTGCGCTGCCCGTGTCGCTGCGCTCGGCGGACAGGTTATCGCGGCGCCGGAGGACATTCCCGACGTGGGACGTGTCTGGCTGCTGACCGATCCGACCGGGGCGCCGGTGTGTCTGATGACGCCGGCACGCAAGGCGGCGCAGGCGAACTGATGAAACGGGCCGATCGTGCGACCATGACGGCCGTTTTCCGCCGGTCGGTCGCCCGGCAATGAAAGCCCAATGGCATCTCAAACTCCTGAGCATCGTGACCCTGGCCTGGGCGATGTTCTGGGTTGCCGGCCTGCCCGACTACTACCAGCAGTATTCCGACCGGTTCATGGTCGCCTTCGACCTCGCGATCCTGTTCCCACTGTGGTACGTCGTCTTCCGCGTGCTGCGGACGGTGCGGCGCGGCCGCAGGCTCGCGCTCGCGAACTGGCTTGCGTTCTACATCACCGTCCCACTTCTGCTGTACGACGTGCTCTATTGCGGCGTCTGGCTCGGCTACGGCGCGCGCTTCCTCGTCGAATTCTGGTACCTGACGGTCTACTACCTGATCCCGTGGCTCGTCCTCCCGCCGACCGGCCTGTGGCTCGACCGGCGGCCGGCGTCGGGGTAGGCGGCTGTCCAACGTCTCAACCGAAACGGGCGCACATTCCCGATTTGGTGTCCGACAGCACCCCGCGGCGGCGTTGCCCGCGCCGACAAGGACGTTGACACGGGCCGGCCATTGCCCTTGAGTCGGGCGAACCGATCGCGGCAGGACGGCGATCGAGCGTGCAGAGGGGCAGGGGCCGCCGACAGCGGCGCTGTGGGGCCATGGCCCCGGCACCTCCGGCAACCTCTCCGCTTTCCTGCCCGCGGCGGCGATTGTCGCGCCACCGCGGCGGCCGCAGGGAGGGTCGCGACGGTGGCGTGCAGGGACGGGTCCGGTATCGCCTGGCGATGCGCCGCGGCCCGGCCGAACTCGTACCCCCAAGGGAGGATTCTATGCGACTCGTTACCTTCATTGCCGGCGCGCTGGCCGGGCTGGGGCTCGTCCAGCCCGTCGCGGCGCAGGACAAGCTCAACATCGCCTGGGGCGGCTCGAACCCCGGCGGCGTGATGTATTACATGGTCGGCACCGCCGGCACGATCATTTCCGAGAAACTGCCGCAGTACAACATCACCCAGGTGACGACCGGCGGCTCGACCGAGAACGCCAAGCGCATCATCAAGGGCGAGCTCGACATGGGCATCGTCTACGGCGCCCACGTGTTCATGGCGCAGAAGCCGGAAGGCCCGTTCGAGGGCGGCGCCAAGGGCACGATGTTCCGCGGCGTCGCCAAGGCCTACAAGGGCCCGACCTATTTCGTGACGCTCCCGGGCAGCGGCATCACCAAGATCTCCGACCTTAAGGGCAAGAAGGTGGCGCTCGGCCCGCCGGGATCCGGCACTGTCTTCAACTGCTCCAACATCATGCGCGCCACCGGCATGCTCGACGAGATCGACCCCAGCATGATGACCTTCGCCGACGCCGGACGGGCGCTCGGCAACGGGCAGATCGATGCGCTGTGCCAGTCCTCGGCGCCGGCCGCGGCGGTGAAAGAGCTGGCCGAGACCAAGGGTGCCGTGGTGCTGCCGTACAGCGCCGACGAGATGAAGGCGATCACCACCACCTATCCGTTCTACGTGCCCGACACCATGCCGTCGACCACGTACAAGGGTGTGCCGGACGTGCGCCTGCCGTACCTGACGGTCTACTGGGTCGCGCATGAGCGGGTGCCCGCCAAGGCGGTCGAGGACATCCTCGAACTCGTCTACCAGCCTGACATCAAGAAGCAGCTGGCATCCGGCCACAAGGCGTGGGCCCAGATGGAGCCAGACACCAAGAACTTCCTCAAGCTGGGGGTGCCGATGCACCCGGGCGCCGTGTCCTATTACAAGAAGAAGGGTCTCTGGCAGGAATAAGCCGAACTCACGATGCCAGCCGCCGCGGCACTGGGCCCGGCGGCTGGATTTTTTTTCTTTCTCCGCGCATGCCTCATCCTGAGCCTGTCGAAGGATGTGTCGGCGGGGACCCATCATCGGCGAAAGCGTTGTTTGCCGTGCTTTTCGAGATCGAGACCAGCTACTCCCTAACAACTGTCGAGTGGCGCATCCTTCGGCAGGCTCAGGATGAGGATTGCTGCTTTGAACGAATAGGCTCCCCCCAATGACCGGCGAGCGGTGGTTTCCGGAGATCAAGGGCAAGGGCCGGACGCTGTCCGGCTGGTTCGCCGTCGTCTATGCGCTGGTCGCCGCGGCGTTCTCGCTCTGGTATCTGTATACGTCGGGGTTCGGCCTCTATTCGACCGAGACCAACCGCGGCTTCTACCTCCTGTTCACCTCGATCCTCGTGTTCCTGGTCTTTCCGGCCTGGCGCGGCGCACCGGCGCACCGGCCGAGCCTGATCGATATCATCTTCATCGCCGGGGCGATCGCCTGCATCGGCTACTGGATGGACCAATATGTGCCGTACGCGATGTTCCGGGTCAGCGACCCCAACGACTGGGACCTCGCCATGGGCGCGGTGGCCATCGTCGTCATTCTCGAGACCAGCCGGCGCGTGCTGGGCCCGGCGATCCCGATCATCGCCATCCTGTTCCTCGCACAGCTCTATTACGGCCCGTACCTGCCCGGCAAGCTGAGCCACCCCGGCATGCCGGTCGAGCGCATTCTCGAATTCAGCTTCTCGACCCAGGAGGCGATGTTCGGTGTCGTCACCGCGACCTTCGCGACCTTCGTCTTCCCGTTCATGATCTTCGGCGCGTTCCTCGAGCGCAGCGGCGCCGGCACCTTCTTCATGGAGCTGGCGACGGCGCTGACCGGGCGCTGGCGCGGCGGCCCGGCCAAGATCGCGACGCTCAGCTCGGCCCTGTTCGGCTCGATCTCCGGCTCGTCCGTGGCCAACGTCGTCGCCTCGGGCGCCTTTACCATCCCGATGATGAAGCGCATCGGCTTCAAGCCCCACCACGCCGGCGCCATCGAGGCGATCGCCTCGACCGGCGGCCAGATCATGCCGCCGATCATGGGCGCCGGGGTGTTCATCCTGGCCACCCTGACCCAGCGGGAATATCTCGGCATCGCGCTGATGAACGTCATCCCGGCGATCCTGTTCTTCACCTTCATCCTGCTGATGGTCGATCTCGAGGCCATGCGCACCGGCCTGAAGGGGCTGCCCGACGACGAGATCCCGCGGGTGCGCGACGTGCTGCGCCGCGGCTGGTTCTTCTTCATCCCGCTGATCGTCGTCATCACCCTGCTGTTCATGGGCTATTCGGCCAATTACGGCGCCTTCTGGGGCACCGTCTCGACGATGGTGTTGTCCTGGGGCCACCCGGTCGTCTCGTCCCTGCTCCTCATCGTCCAGGGCGACGGGTCGCGTCCCGGGGCGTTCCGCAGGACGGTGTGGCCGCAGGTGCGCGCGAAATTCCGCGACAGCACGGCGATGGGCCCGCGGCAGATCTTCCACGGCCTCGTCGCCGGGGCGCACAACAACACCTCGGCCGGCGCCGCGATCGGCAGTCTCGGCATCATCATCGGCGGCATCGTGTTGGCCGGGCTGGGCTTGAAGTTCTCCGCCGTGCTGGTCGAGTTCGCCGGCGGCCAGCTGTTCTTCACGGTGATCCTGGTGACCATCATCTCGATCGTCATCGGCATGGGCAGCAGCACCACCGGCTCCTACATCATCCTCGCGGTGGTCGCGGCGCCGGCGCTGATCCAGCTCGGCGTCGACGAGGTGGCGGCGCATCTGGTGGTGTTCTATGCCGCCTGCCTGTCCAACGTGACGCCGCCGGTCTGCGTCTCTGCCTTCGCCGGCGCGGCGATCGCCGGGGCCGACCCGATGAAGACGGGGTTCGCGGCGCTCAAGTTCGGGGCGACGCTGGTGCTCATCCCGTTCAGTTTCGTCTACGTGCCGGAGCTGCTGCTGATCGGCACGCCCGCGGAGATCGCCTGGGCGGCGTTCCATTATGCGCTGGGCTATGCGGTGCTGGCCATCGCGATCCAGAAGACCGAGTTCCTGACCGGGCCGATCTCGCAGTGGCGGCGCGGCGTCTTCTTCATCGCCGCGATCCTGCTGCTGTTCCCGCTTTTGCCGGCGGTCGAGTTCGCCGGCTTCGCGCTGGCCGCCTTCGCCTGGGCGCCGAGCGCGCGCACCCTGCTCGCCGCCCGGCGGGCAGGGTAGGGCGAAAGTGTGCCGCTTGAATGCGGCACCGGCGTGCCATATAAGAGTCGGTGGTGCGGGCGTAGTTCAGTGGTAGAACGTCAGCTTCCCAAGCTGAATGTCGTCGGTTCGATCCCGATCGCCCGCTCCATTTTGCAAGCTTCCGAGTGCGTTCCGGTCAGTCGCCGATTTTGATCTCGCGCTCCGGCGATTCGTCGTCGGGCGGGCCGTAGCGGACGGTTGCCACCGCACCGCTCAGCAGACTGCTGGCCTGCATCGTCGGGCGCACCGCCTCGAACAGGTGGTCGGCATCCGGGCCGTACATGTAAAGATAGCCCTCGCTGCCGTCGGCTTCGATCTCGTGGCCGTCGTATTCGCCGGCGCGCGCCGCATCGATGGCCGACTTCAGCTCGTACTCCAGCTGGTACAGCGGGCTCAAATCGGTGGAGCCGTAACGGAACCGCACGATGACGGCGTGCGAATCCTCGTCGAATTCGTTGAGGCGCGGCGGTCCGCCCAGCAGCTTCGAGATCAGACCCATGTCCCAGTACCCTCCTTGGCCGTTGTCGGTTCTCTGCCGGCGGCGAGCGGTCAGTCCTTCATGCCGTCGCGGATCGCCTTAGCGCGCGCCGCCATCTCGCGGGCGCGCGCATGCTCGCCCGCCTTGCGCAGCAGCTTGGCGAAGTTCTCCAGGCTCTTGATCAGGTCGGGGTGCTCGGTGCCGAGCCGCGCCTCGCGGATCTCCAGCGCCCGCTCGACCAGCCGCACCGCGTCGCGGTGGTTGCCCTGCGCCTGGAACACCGAGGCCATGCGCCCCAGCGTCGTCGCGATATAGGGGTGGTCGGGCTCGAGCGTCTTCTCCTGCACCTCCAGCGCCCGCTTGTAGGCCGCCAGCGCGCCCTCGTAACGGCCGCAGTCGTCCAGCAGCCCGGCGAGGTTGACCAGCACGTCGGCCAGCTCGGGGCGGGCTTCGTTGGCGGTCTTCTCCATGATGCCCAGCGCCCGCCGGTACAGCTTCTCCGCCTCCTCGTAGTCGCTCATGTCGTGCAGCGCGATGGCGAGGTTGTTGAGCGTCGCCGCCAGCTCCGGATGGTCGGGTCCGAGCCGTTTCTCCTGGATCGCGATGGCGCGCTCGTACAGCGGGATCGCGTCGTTGTTGCGCTCCCACGAGCGGTACAGCTCGGCCAGGCTGTTGAGGATGCTCGCGGCCTCGGCGCTCTGCGGCCCGTACGCCGCCTCCATGATGCCGAGCGCACGCTCGTACAGCGGCAGCGCCGCCTCGCACTCGCCGTAGGCGTCGTACAGCGCGGCAAGGTTGCTCAGCGAGGCCGCCAGCTGCAGGCTGTCGTTGCCGTTCTCGGCGGCCTGGATCGAGGCCCTCAGCTCCATTTCCGCCTGGATGTCGTCGCCCGCCTCGAGCGCCGTCTGCGCCGCGCTCATATGGCCCTGCCAGCCGGCCTCTTTCGCCTGGACTGCCGTCATTCGGAAACCTCCATGGCCGCAGTGTAGGCCGCAAATGGTGACGGGAACGTAAACAAATCCCCAAAGAATGCGCGGCCCGGGACGGCGGATTTGCCGCTGGAACACGCGCCGCCGCATCGGCTAGCATGCGCCCGCAGGGCCGGACAGGGAGCATGCGACATGCGGCTGACGACCACCACCATCGGCGCCTTTCCGAAGCCGGACTACGTGCCGATCACCGACTGGTTCCAGGGCCCGGAGGGGCCCGACACGGTGGACCCGACGGCGGGCTATGCGGCGCAGTTGGCGAAGGCCGGGGCCGAGGCGGAATCGCTGTTCGCGCGCGCCGCCGAGGAGGTGATCGCCGCCCAGGTCGCGGCCGGCGTCGACATCCCGACCGATGGCGAGGTGCGGCGCGAGAACTACATCCACTATCACTGCCGGCACCTCGACGGCATCGACTTTGCGACCCTGACCGAAAAGGAGCTGCGCGGCGGCGCCTATGCCGCTGCGCTGCCGACGATCACCGGGCCGATCCGGGCCCGCGACCGCTTCCTGGCCCATGACTGGCGGGTGGCGCAGGCGTTTACCGACTTGCCCGTGAAGGTGACGATGCCGGGGCCAATGACCATCGCCGATACCGTCGCCAACAACTACTACGGCGACGAGGCGAAGCTGGGCGCC
>JBFIFO010000074.1:0-17803 GCA_041602815.1 Alphaproteobacteria bacterium
ACGATCAGCCCGTAATGCAGGTATCGCTGGTAGACCCGCGTCAGATGATTGCCGGACTCGCCGAACGGCCAGGCGGCGCTCCACACAGCAAGGCCGAAGGCCACGAAACCGCCGACCAGCCATCCCACGGTGCCGCGCGGCAGGTCCCAGGAAACCAGAACCTTGGCCGCGAACCCGTACAGCAGCGCCATATATACCATCGCCAGCGGGATCAGCATCCAGGAGGCCACGTATTCGGTCCAGCGCGGCGGCACAGTATCCGCCGGGGCGTCGCACTCACCGGGAATTCCCGCCAGCGTCTGCCACGGCCAGATCACGCTCAGGCAGACGATCCAGGCGTCCTCGTAGATCTTGCCGGCGATCGACAGATCGAACAGGATTTCCAGGCCGCCGAGCACGCCCATCGTCCCGAGCGCCAAACCGACCGCCACAATGAAGCCGAACAGGACACTCAGCCAGCTCGTCAGACTGAAGACCCAGATCGCCCGGTCGACCGCCTCGCGACGCAGGAAGGGGGCGACGATTGCCACCAGGATCCCTCCCGGGACCAAAAGATAGAAGCCGGGGCCCTCCCAGGCGTTATGCCGGGCGTCCAGAGACACCGCCAAGGCCGGCGGCATTAGGGCGGCGGCGGCGAGCCCGAGGGACCGTATCCGGGACCAGCCCCGCCCTTCGGCGAAAAGCGTGGCCGCCAGCGACAGGAACAGGCCGCCGATGAGGAATACCTGCCATGCCTCCGCGGTGTTCCGGGGCAACTCGTCGAAGCGGTGCTGATGGGCAATCGTAATGGCGGCCCAAGCCGCCGCGCACGCAAGCGGCACGGGAAAGCGCAGCGGCGCGCGCATCAGGCCCGACAGGAGGTTCCGGACGGGCGAAGACCCAGCGGCGTCGGACATGGCAACACCTGTGTCTTGTTTCGCGCGCGAGTGTCGCGCCTCGCACGTTTATAGTCCGTTAAGATCATGACGGGAGCTGGGCAACGGCAAAGCCGATCCCGACGACGCCGCATTTCCTGTGGAAAACTTGCGCCCAAAGGCGTATATCGGGCGTTCCGTATGGAAGCGGACAGGAAATCAAGGCACTAAGAAGGCGCAGAGAAAGCCGGAGGGTAGGACGATGGCGGCAAAGTGGACACCTGACAGCTGGAAGGGCAAACCGATCCGGCAGGTGCCGGTCTATCAGGACAGCGGGCGTCTGGCGCAGGTCGAGCAAACCCTGCGCGGGTTGCCGCCGCTGGTGTTCGCCGGCGAGGCGCGCCGACTCCGTGAGGATCTGGCCGACGTGGCGGCAGGCCAGGCATTCCTGCTGCAAGGCGGCGATTGCGCGGAATCCTTCGCAGAGTTCGGCGCCAATACCATCCGCGACACCTTCAAGGTGCTGTTGCAGATGGCCGTCGTGCTGACCTATGCGGGCGCCTGCCCGGTGGTTAAGGTGGGCCGCATGGCGGGCCAGTTCGCCAAGCCGCGCTCGTCGGACACGGAAGTCCAGGGTGGCCGCGAACTGCCGAGTTATCGCGGCGACATCGTCAACGCCATCGAGTTCGACGAGGGGGCGCGCGAGCCGGATCCAGAGCGCATGGTGCGCGGTTACAACCAGTCCGCCGCGACGCTGAACCTTCTGCGTGCCTTCGCCCAGGGCGGCTTTGCCGACCTGCACAAGGTTCACCAGTGGAATCTCGATTTCGTCTCGGGCAGCCCGCAGGGCGAGCGGTACGAGGAGCTGGCCGCCCGGATCTCGGAATCCCTGGACTTCATGGAAGCTTGCGGAATAACCGCGGAAAGCGTGCCGCAGATCCGCGAAACGAACTTTTATACCAGCCACGAGGCGCTGCTGCTGGCCTACGAGGAGGCGCTGGTGCGCAAGGACAGCCTGACCGGCGACTGGTACGACTGCTCGGCGCATCTGCTGTGGATCGGCGAGCGCACCCGCGATCCTGACGGCGCGCATGTCGAATTCCTGCGCGGCGTGAACAACCCGATCGGCATGAAGGTCGGGCCGACGGTGGATCCGGACGATCTGATCCGGCTCATTGACATCCTGAACCCGGCCAACGATCCCGGCCGCCTGACGCTGATCAGCCGCATGGGCCATGACAAAGTGCGTGACATCTTGCCGGCGCTGGTCCGCCGGGTTGAGCGCGAGGGTCGCGCCGTGGTCTGGTCGTGCGATCCAATGCACGGCAACACGATCAAGTCTGCGAGCGGGTACAAGACGCGTCCGTTCGATCGCATCCTCGACGAAGTGCGCGGATTCTTCGAGGTCCACCGCGAGCAGGGGTCGTACGCCGGCGGCGTGCATTTCGAGATGACCGGCCAGGATGTGACCGAGTGCCTCGGCGGGGCTCAGGCGATCAGCGACGAGGACCTGTCGGCCCGCTATCATACCCATTGCGACCCGCGGCTGAACGCGAGCCAGGCTCTCGAGCTGGCGTTCCTGCTAGCGGATTCGCTCAAGCAACAGCGGGCCGGTCGACGGTCGCGCCTTGCCGCCGCGTCATAGGGACCGGGTCCCGCCGATTTCTGTCTCAAGAGGGTTGCGATGACCCCGAAACCAGACTCCATTGCGCGTTGGACAGACGCCTATTTCAACCGCACGCGCCGCGTCGTCGAGAAGTTCGGCGACTGCAACGCCACCTACGCGATCTTCATGCGGCGGCCGGTTGTTTCGGCGCCGCGCCTGGCCATCGAGTGGCTGCAGGGTGTGACGAAGGAGCGGGGGGCGGCGGTCGACATCGACCTGCGATACGAGGAGGGACGCTGGGTCGGCGCCGGCGAGGCACTGATGTACGTGACCGGCCCCCTGGCGCTGCTGGTCGATCTGGAAACGCTGTTGCTGCAGAAGATCGGGCCCGCCTGTGTTGCCGCATACAACGCGGCGGCAATGTGCATGGACCTGCCCAAAGTCTCCTTCCTGGCCATGGACGCCCGCCACTGCGCCGGAACCGAGATGGCAGAACTCATGGCCTACGCCGCCTCCGTCGGCTCGCGCCGGGCGAAGCGCAAGGAAAACGCGGTCGGCTTCATCGGCAACGCGACCGACGCCACCGCCCACTACTTCGGGCTGCAGCAGGGACTCGGTACCATGCCGCATGCGTTGATCGGCTATGCCGGCTCCACCGTCCGGGCGGCCGAGATGTTCCATGAGACCTTCCCGGACGACAATCTGACGGTCCTGGTCGATTACTTCGGACATGAGGTCGCTGACTCCTTGGCGGTGTGCGAGCGCTTTGCGGATCTGGCCGCGGTCGGCCGGCTCGCGGTCCGTCTCGATACGCCGGGCTCGCGGTTTTGCGAAGGCCTTGATCCGACGGCCTCCTACGCGGTGCTCGACCGTCATGTGCCGCGGGCGATCCGCGGCTACCGCACCGAAGAGGAGCTGCGCGACCTTGTCGGACCCGGCGTTTCCGCTGCCGCGATCTGGCACATGCGGGAACGGCTGGACGAGGCCGGCCACGGCAATGTGCGGATCGTCGCGTCCAGCGGCTTCGGTCCCCACAAATGCAAGACCATGGCGATCGCCCAGGCGCCGATCGACGTGATCGGCACAGGGTCGTACCTGCCGGATCGCTGGACGGAAACCTATGCCACGGCTGATATCGTCGCTTATGACGGCGAGCCGCGCGTCAAGGTCGGCCGCGAGTTCCTGCTGCGCGGCCGCGAGGCGGAAGCCGCCGAGTAGGCGTCAGGCGCCTTACATTCTTCTGCGCAGCTCCGCGAGCACCTTTATCGCGGCCCTGATCTCGTCGGGGTCCATGCCCGCCGAAATGTCCTCGTAGGCCTCTTCAATCCTTTGCGTGACCTGCGCGAGCCGTCGCTCGCCGAGGTCGGTGATCTTCAGAAGCCGGGAGCGCCTGTGGGCGGGGTTGTCCACGAATTCCACCAGCCCCTGTTCCACGAGGCCATTGGCCAAAATCTGAATGTGTTGACGGCTTACGCCGCGCGTCCGCGCGAGTTGAGGGACCGTCTGTGGCCCGCTACTCTTGAGGCTGCGCAGCAATCCGAATGACCCGGCGCCCGCGGGTGGGGTCGCCCCGATCCTCTCCCCGGCGGCGCGCAGCCGGAAATAGGTATGGATCACTTCCATGCCGAGATCGAAGAGGGCCTTGCCGGCTTCGCTTCGCGGTTTGGGCTGCTTCGGCATGTGCTCCCCGCAATCGCGTCATTTTTGACAATTAAATTTCCATATTGACAATTACATGTCATAATGACAAATATATTGTCAATCTGCCTCTAAGCGCAGTCAAACCCGTGTGCGAAACCAAGGCAAACCGCAAAAAACCATGGATTCAAGATACCACGAAACGAGGAGCAAGGAATGAAGTCGTTACCACATCGGCGGACACGCCACTTCAACATCGTATTGGTGCTGCTTGCCGTCTTCTGTTTGGTCGCCGCCTTCGTCGCGATCGATCCGCTGGCGCAGGCGTCAAAGGGATTTCATCATGACAGGGCCGGCCATCGAAGCCCGCAACATGTACGTCTGGCCTTTTGTGCGGACAACGGCCTCACCCGTGTGGCCCGGCTGGGCACGTACCTGAGCGGCTGGCTCGAACTGGATGCGGCACAAAAGAAATCCTGGATCCGGGTCGAGCATGAGCTCGAACAGGTCCTGATCTTGTTGCGCGATAGCTGCGAGGCCTTTGCCGCAGATGCGGCGCCGACGACCTTGCCCGAGCGCTTGGCGCTCGCGGAAGCGGCGATGGCGGCTGGTGTGGAGGCGCTACGCGCCGTGCGACCGGCGTTCGAGGCGTTCTATGATACGTTGGACGACGGCCAGCGGCGGCAGCTCGACACGGTGCTTGACCACCACGGCGCCGGCGTCCGCTGAGGGGATCGTCGACACATATGCAGATTTGCGGGTGATCGCGCCACTGCGGTGTGTCGGCCGGGGGCGCAAGTTGCGCCCCCTGTCTTGAGCTTATCGCGTCAACTGGCGTGACCCAGGGCCTTGTTCACCGCATCCATGACCGTCTTGCGCTTGAGCGGTTTGGCGATCGCACTGTCCGCACCGAGCCGTTCCGCAATGTCGAGATAGTCCAGGGTCCTGGTCCGCCCGCCGCCAGAGACGGCGATGATTTTCAGATCGGGCCGCTGGCGTCGAAGCTCGACGATTGTCTCGATGCCCTCCTTTTCCGGCATGATGATATCGGTGATAACGAGGTCAACCGTGGTGCGCTGAAAGGCATCAAGGGCATCCTGGCCATTGACCGCCTCGATGACCTCATGTCCCGCTTTCTCCAGCATTTGCCGAAGGGTAAAGCGGATGAATTCCTCGTCATCGACAACAAGTACACGAGCCATGTCGCTCTCCTTCGCCGCATGGGCGGCTCCGGTTGCGGTGATGCCGCGAGGATTCGATCCAGATCGAGTCGGTGATCATACGGCAATCATTCGGCGGCGTGTCGCGGTTCGCCGTGGGCTGCACACGTTCGTTCGAGCGGAAAATAGATCTCGATGGTCGTACCGCCACCCGGCTCGCTGGATACGATAATCGCTCCTTCATGCGATTTGACGATGCCATGCACAACCGACAGACCCATCCCGGTCCCGCCACCAACCGGTTTGGTGGTAAAGAAAGGATCGAAAATCCGACTGAGAGTGCCGCGGTCCATGCCCGGTCCCGTGTCGCCGACGGTCAGCAGCACGTGCGGGCCCGGCTTGAGATCGGTATGGCGCGCCGCTGTCTTCTCGTCGACGTCCACCCGCTTCAAACCGATCGTGAGAGTACCCGGTTTCGGCGCCATCGCGTCTCGCGCGTTGGAGCCGAGATTCATGAGAATCTGGTGAATCTGTGTCGGTACGGCCATGACGTGCGCCACGCCCTCGTCGAGGTCCTCCACAATTTCGATGGTGGCCGGCATGGTGGCGCGAAGGAGTCCCAGGCTTTCCCTGACCAGAGGGCAAAGATCGACCAGTATTCGATCCGGCGCGTGTTCGCGGCTGAACGCCAGGATCTGGGCGACGAGTTCCCGGCCACGCTCACCAGCCCACAGGACCTGCTCCAGATTGGCCCGTGACTGGCTTCCGGGAGGCAGATCGTCGAGGACGAGTTCGGTCAGGCCCAATATGGGTGTCAGCGTATTGTTAAGGTCGTGGGCGATCCCGGCGGCCAGGCTGCCCAGGCTGTCCATCTTCTGGCTCTGGCTCAACTGCGACTCGATACGTTTGCGCTCGGTGATATCGGTCCCGATCGCGCCTATTCCCGTCATCTCGCCCGCGGAGTCGAGTATCGGGAACTTTACCGTCAGATAACTGTGCTTGCCGTCGTCCTCATCCCACACTTCCTCCTGCTCGATGGGACGGCGCATGTCGATTACCGCCTGGTCATGCGCCCCGAATGCCTCCGCTATTTCGACGGGGAAGATCTCGTTGCTGGTCTTGCCCAGGCACTCGGCCTCGGTTTTGCCGAACAGCTTGGCGGCCAGCGGATTGACTAAGAGATAGCGGCCCTCCATGTCCTTGATGTGTATCTTCTGGGGCGAATTGTCCACAACGGCCCTGAACCGCTCCTCGCTTCTCTGCAGCTTTTCTTCCGCTCGCTTCTGCTCGGTGATATCGGTGCGGGTGAGGAGGAAACCTCCGTCCGGCGTCGGAAATTCACGGATAAGGAAAATGCGGCCATCGGACTGGGTCTGAACGTGCGACAGGTTTTTTCGGTGCAACCGGATCCGCTTGGAAATCCACTCATCCGGATCGGCCGCCATATCGCCGTACAGGCCCTTTTTTGCAAGGATCAGGACCACTTCCTCGAAGGTCTTGCCAATGAGGGTTGAGACGTTTTCCACGCCGACCTGATCGCCAAACTTGCTGTTGCTCAGCACGAGTCGCTGATCCTTGTCGTACAGCGTGAATCCGTCCGACATGCTTTCGATCGCCTGGATCATCAGGTCGTGCGCCGCCCGCAGGGACACCTCGCTTTGCGAGAGGGCCCGCTCGGCCTTTTTTCGCTCTGTGATATCGAGCAGGTAAAGCGTGATACCGTCCTTGCTGGGGAATCCGCGCACGTCGTACCAGCGGTCGAGCGGGGCGTAATACCCATCGAAAGTCGTTGGTTCGGAACGCCTTACCGCGTCGTTCAGCCGATCATAGAAGCTTGTCGCAAGTTCGGGGAATTCGTCCCACACCACTTTGCCCAGCAGATCTTCCTGGGGCCGGCCTAACAGTTCCTCGGCTTGCGGATTGACATAGGTCAGCCGCCATTCGCGGTCCGCGGCAAAGAACGCGTCATGGATGCTCCGCAGAACCGCCTCGATTCGCTTGCCGGCGTCGTTTGCATCGTTCTCTGCCTGCATACGCTCGCGAATCGCGCTCTTGAGTCGCGTATTGGCCTTCTGAAGTTCAACGTTCCTTTCCTGGGCCTCGTCGCGCGCCTTCTGCAGTACCTCTTCGGTCTCCTTCCTTGTCGTAACGTCGCGCACAATGGCGACCAAACGAGGGGCCGCGGCCGGCGGCGAGACGTACTGCAGTAATACCTCGACGGGTATCAGGGTGCCGTCCTTGTGCCTGTGAACGGTATCGAACGTGCAGAACCGCTGCGATCCATCGATCAGCGGCGCGATCATCTGCCGGAATCTCGCTTCGTCGAATTCCGGTTTGATATCGACCGGCGTCATCCGCATCAGCTCGCGCCGGGTAAAGCCGACCTGCTCGGTGGCGCCTTGATTGACATAGAAGAATTTAAGGGTGTCGGGCCGGAACATGAACACGCAGTCAACCGCCTGGTCCAGAGTCCTGTTGAACTGATCCAGCACCCGCGCGGCGTGCCCGACGCGCGACATGGCCCGGAAACAAAGCGGGCCGGCGACGGCCCAGATCGCCGCCGCAGCAAGCGTCGCTGAAATGACGATGGTCCAGTGGTCGTGGTGGTTGGGAGCACCAACCCCTTCGCTGCTCGTCTGTGTCAGGGAATCCGCCAGCCAGTGCGCCCAGACCGACGAAAACGCGAAGACGAAGACGATTGTGGTGCTCGCCAGATAAAGAACGTGCCGGGGCTCCTTGATCAACGGTTTCTCCTCTGGTCAACCGTCATGTGCCCGGAGGTCCGGTTCGAAGGCAACACGATACGCCGTTGTTTGTCCTCGGGCGGCGGCAAATCGCCAAGATAGAACAAATTCGTTAACGACATGGATAGAAGATTTTGGGGCTCCCATCGGCACGCCCTTCGGCAGCCGGCCCTAATATGTGACTGGGCGATGCCCGATATGCGGTTTCCGTGGGCGGCGGCCGCTGAGCTTACGGCGCGAGGCGTCGCAGCGGCGTCACATTGACGGGCGTATCGAGGTCACGCAAGAATTCCTGCAGGATTTCGCGCACCACGACCCCGTATCGCTCTTCGATCCGCCGCCGGCCGTCGGCGGACGCGAGCTCGTTTCGCAATGGCCGGAACAGAGCGTCCATCATGAAGGCGAATTCCACGTCGCCAAACACCCATCCGCGCTCCGTCTCGTCCTCTGCTAGAGGCATATGCGAGATGATGACACCGATCATCCACGCGCGGCGCTTGGCAAAATTCGCGAATGATTTGCTGAGGTGGACGAGAATGTCGTTGACGATCACCTGGCTGGTGGGATCGTCGTAGACATCCTGCCATTCGAAGTCGCTGCCCCGCGCAGTCTGGATGATCCGGACCAGTTCGCGGCAGCGGCTCTGGTACTGATCGAGCAGGACCGGGCCGAGGATCTGGTACAGCGCCGACAGATATCCCGGGATGATCCGGCGCGACAGGCCTTCCCCGGGTGTGACCGGCTGATGCGCCGCCGGCAGCAGGCTTGACAACGGGTGGACCATCAGCCGTTCGAACGGCATGCGCCGGCTGCTCTCGCGCCGAACCTCGTCGATTACCGACAGGCACTCGTTCCATCCGGTCCGGTAGAACTCCTGGGCATCCGTCCGCGTGCTATTCCGGAACGCTTCGATCGCGGCAATCAGTTGCGGAACGTCAAGCGCGCCGCCTCGTTCGGCCGCTTCGTGCTGGAGATACTCTATGATCCGGTCGAGAACCATATGGGTCAGCGTTTTAAGCCGCGTTGGACCCGGTCCCAGTTCCGGGAAATCATCGTCGATCATTCCTATCGATCCCACATCCCGTTCGCGCTCCGCCGCGGCGTGTGCCCTCGGCGCAGGCTTTTGAATTGGCGATAGTTTTTGCCAATGTTTCCCGCAATCACGTGTAGCGGGAAAAAGTAAAAATTCCAGAAATGGGCGCTCTGGAATTGTCGAGAATTCCTGATAAATTGAAGGACTCGGGGCCCTCAGGATTCGTCCAGTGCGGATAGGAGCGCACGGATGTTGGTTACCGCCGCCGCACCGTGGCGTTCGATCAGGCGTGCTTCACCGTCGTCTGTCGAGAGCGTCTCCGCGAGGCGCGAATAAAGCGCCCTCATGAGCGCTGCAAATCCGTCATCGTCGAGGTCGACGGCATGCGCCAGACCATCGGCTGGCAGCGGCATCGCATCGTTGACAAGGCCGATGAACCAGTCACGTTGCTGCTCGAAATCCGTGAATTCCTCGGCCAGCCGCACGAGAACCTCGTCGACGATGTCCTGGCTGTGCCGGTCGTCGTACACGTCGTCCCAGCGAAATGCGCCGCCCCGCGCGGTTCGCGTCGCCCGCACCAGGTCCCGGCTCCGTTCCTGCTGGCGTCCGACGAAAACGGGGCCGACCAGATCCTCCAAAGCGGCCATGAATCCCGGAATGACCCGTCGCGACAACACGCTGCCCGCGCCGTCGCGGCTTCCGTGTTCGGGCAGCAGATGTGCGAACGGCCGGACCATCAGGCGCTGGAACGGCGCCTTGCGGTCCTCGCCGCGGCCTTCCGATTCGAAGATCGCTGCGCATTCGTCCCACACCGCCTGGCAGATTGCGCCGAGGACGGGCGAATCCGGCCGCTTGAACGAGTCCAACACGTCGGCGACGTCGTCGACGCCGATCGAGCCGCCTCCGGCCGAAGCGCGCTCGCGAAGATCGCGGGCCAGCAGATTGACGGTACGATACAGGTAGCCGCGGACTGCGGCAGGGCCCGGTTCGAGGTCGGTGATATTCTGGTCGGTCATGGTTGCAGCGTCCTCCGGCGGCGGTTCGTGGGTCCGTGCGCCACAATTCGGGTTGCTTCCCGCTTGATTTCAAGGTTGTCGGGATAGGATAGTCGGCGACACCGGTTTCTTCCACAATGCCGGCTGCCGCCGGCGCCAAGGCGCGACATGACGGATCGACTGAAGATATATCTGGCGCAGCGCAATCCGACGGTCGGTGACATCAAGGGGAATGCTGCACTGGTTCGCGAAGCACGTGTCGCGGCGGCGGCGGACGGCGCCGACCTCGTTATCTTGACCGAGTTGTTCGTGTGCGGCTATCCGCCCGAAGACCTCGTCCTGAAGCCGTTCTTTCAGGACCGCATCGAGGACGCGGTCCACAGCCTGGCCCGCGAGACCGACGATAATGGACCGGCGCTGCTGCTTGGTGCACCGTGGCGCGACGAGAGCGGGGGATTGCACAACGCGGCGCTGCTGCTGGACGGCGGCGTGGTCGCGTCGGTCCGCTACAAGCATGACCTGCCGAACTACAGCGTGTTCGATGAGAAACGGGTGTTCACCGCGGGGCCGCTGCCGGGGCCGATGCCGTTCCGCGGGGTGCGGCTGGGTGTCATGGTCTGCGAGGACATGTGGACCGCCGACGTCACAGAGTGCCTCGAGGAATCCGGGGCGGAAATTCTCGTCGTGATCAATGGCTCGCCGTTCGAGAGCGACAAGAGCGACGTACGCATGCAGCACGCAGCACAGCGTGTGACCGAATCCCACCTGCCCCTGATTTACGTGAACCAGGTCGGCGGGCAGGACGAGCTGGTGTTCGACGGTTCGTCGTTCGTACTGAACGCCGATCGCTCTGTCGCCGCCTATCTGCCCGCATTCTGTGAGTTGGATACGGCGACCGACTGGTCGCGAAAGCCGGAGGGATGGGTCTGCGCCCAGGCGGTTCGCACCGCGCCGCCGGACGACGACGAGGCGATGTACCGGGCGATGGTGCTGGGGCTGGCGGACTACGTTCGCAAGAACGGTTTCCCCGGTGTGATCGTCGGCCTGTCGGGCGGCATCGATTCCGCACTGACCGCGGCGGTTGCGGTCGATGCCTTGGGCGCCGACAAGGTGCATTGCGTGATGATGCCATCGCCCTACACCAGTGCAGAGAGCCTGGAGGATGCCGCCGACTGCGCGGCGCGCCTCCGTGTGGCGCTGGACGAGATCAGTATCGAGCCGGCCATGGCTGCGTTCGAGGCAATGCTGAAGCCCGTGTTCGGCGATCGGCAACCGGACACGACCGAAGAGAATATCCAGGCGCGCAGCCGCGGCATCGTCCTGATGGCGCTGTCCAACAAGCTGGGCCACATGCTGCTGACCACCGGCAACAAATCGGAGATGTCGGTCGGCTATGCGACGCTGTATGGCGACATGGCTGGCGGTTATTCGGTCCTCAAGGACGTCTATAAGACCGACGTGTTCCGACTCGCACACTGGCGCAACGACCACAGGCCGGATGACCTTGCAGGCCCGGATGGGCGGGTGGTCCCCGAGCGGATTCTCAGCAAGCCGCCGTCGGCCGAATTGCGACCCGACCAGACCGACCAAGACTCGCTACCGCCCTACGACGTACTGGACGATATCCTGCGCTGCCTGATCGAAGGAGAGATGGGGGTCGAGGAGATCGTGTCACGCGGCCACGCTCCGGAGCTCGTGCAGCGCGTCTGGCGCATGCTGGACACCGCCGAATACAAGCGCCGGCAGGCGCCGCCGGGGGTCAAGCTGACGAGCCGCGCCTTCGGTCGCGACCGCCGCTATCCGATCACCAACGCGTTCCGCAAGATCCTGTAGAATGACGGCAGTGCCGAAGGTTCGTTTCGCGCCCAGCCCGACCGGGCTCCTCCATGTCGGCAACGCCCGACTGGCGCTCATCAACTGGTTGTTCGCGCGCCACGGCGGCGGGTCGGTCCTGCTGCGGCTCGACGACACCGATGCCGCCCGCTCCCTGGACGAATACGGTGTCGCCATCGAGGCCGACCTCCGCTGGCTGGGCCTCGATTGGGACAACTTCGTGCGTCAGTCCGACCGCCTCGACCGCTACGATGCGGCGATCGCGCGGCTCAAGGCGACGGGCCGCCTGTACGCATGCTACGAAACGCCCAAGGAGCTGTCGTTGAAGCGCAAACGGCAGCTGAGCCAGGGCCGTCCACCGGTCTACGACCGCGCCGCCCTTCGCTTAAGCGATACCGACCGCGCCCGTCTCGAAAATGAAGGCCGGCAGCAGCACTGGCGGTTCCTGCTCGACGATGTGGGGGTAGCCTGGACCGATCTTGTCCGCGGCGCCGTGCGTTTCGAACCCGGGCACATGAGCGACCCGGTACTGGTGCGTGAGGACGGTCACCCGCTATACACCCTGTCCTCGGTCGTCGACGACGGAGAGCTCGGGATCACCCATGTTATTCGCGGCGAGGACCATGTCGCCAATACTGCGGTGCAGATTCAGCTGTTTGCGGCGCTGGAATTCGCCATGCCCGACTTTGCGCATCTGCCGCTGCTTCTGGGCGATGATGGCAAACCCCTGTCCAAGCGCCTCGAGAGCCTCAGCCTTCGGGCCTTGCGCGATGACGGCCTAGAGCCTCTTGCACTGTGTGCGTATCTTGCCCGTCTGGGGACACCGATGACGGCGAGCGGAGCGGAAACCATGGAGGACCTGGCCGCCGGCTTCGATATCGCCGCATTCGGACGCGCCGCGCCACGGTTCGACCGGCCGGAGCTCGATCACTTGAACGCCCGTGTCCTGCACCATCTGCCGTTCGAGGCGGTCGAAGAGCGTCTTGGCCTGGCCGGTGCCGACGCGGCGTTCTGGCTGGCGGTGCGGCCCAACATCAACACGTTGTCGGAAGCCGCCGTCTGGTGGCGCATCCTTCATGGCGATGTCGAGCCAGTCATCGTCGATGCGGGGCTGTGCAGGACGGCGGCTGCACTCTTGCCGGACGAGCCGTGGGACGAAACCACGTTCAAGGCCTGGACGAATAAGGTCAGCAAGGCGACCGGCGCGAAAGGAAAGGGACTGTTCATGCCGCTGCGCCTGGCGCTGACCGGCATGGACCATGGACCGGAACTTCGGGTTCTGTTACCTATGCTCGGCCGCAGACGGGCGCTGGCGCGCCTTGCGGGGGCAACTTCCAGACAGGCCGGATCCTGACGACGTGACGCTACGCATCCACGATACCCTGAGGCGCGGAAAAGTGGTTTTCGAGCCGCTCGACGCCAACGATGTGCGCTTCTACGTGTGCGGGCCCACGGTCTACGATTTCGCCCACATCGGCAATGCGCGGCCGGTCGTCGTGTTCGACGTGCTGGCACGGCTGCTGCGGCGCCTGTATCCGAAGGTCACCTATGTCCGCAACATCACCGACGTCGAGGACAAGATCAACGACCGGGCCAAGGAACTGGGCGAGGATATCCGGAGCCTGACCGAGCGCACGGCGAAGCAGTTCCACGAGGACATGGCGGCCCTTGGTGCCCTGCCGCCCGACGTTGAGCCCCGCGCGACCGACCACATCGCCGAGATGATCGCCATGATCGAGGTCTTGGTGGCCAATGGCCACGCCTACGAGGCGGATGGTCACGTGCTGTTCGACGTGCCGTCGATGCCGGACTACGGAAGGCTATCGGGCCACAGCCGCGAGGAACTCGTCGCCGGAGCGCGGGTCGAGGTCGCGCCGTACAAGAAGGATCCCGCCGATTTCGTGCTGTGGAAGCCGTCGACGCCGGATCTGCCCGGCTGGGACAGCCCGTGGGGCCGCGGCCGGCCCGGCTGGCACATCGAATGCTCGGCCATGAGCATGAAATACCTCGGCGCGAATTTCGACATCCATGGCGGCGGCCAGGACCTGATCTTTCCGCACCACGAGAACGAGATCGCGCAGAGCCGCTGCGCGCATCCCGACGAGGGGTTCGCGAAATACTGGATGCACAACGGGTATCTGATGGCGGAGGGCGAGAAGATGTCCAAGTCCCTCGGCAACTTTTACACAGTACATGAGTTGTTGGGGGAATTCACCGGCCGAGGCGAGGCGATCCGGCTGGTCCTCCTGCAGACCCATTACCGCCAGCCGCTGGATTTTACGAAGGATGGCATTGTGCAGGCGAAGGCGACGCTGGATCGATTTTATTTGGCACTGCGTGGCGTTTCCGGCGTTGCCGCAATAAATGACACGGCGGCCGATGTGCAGGCGGCGCTGGAGGACGATCTCAACACGCCGCTGGCAATCAGCCATCTGCACGAATCGCTGGGCATGCTCAACAGGGCGAAGAGTGACCGCGACAAGGCGGCCGCGAAGGGCCGGCTTCTGGCCGGCGGCCAGCTGCTCGGCCTCGCGCAGCAGGATCCCGAAACCTGGCTGCGCGGCGATGCCAGCGCCTCGGGTCTCGACGACGCGGAAATCGAACGGCTGATCGCCGAGCGCAATGCGGCCCGCAAGTCCCGGGACTTCGCCACCGCCGACCGGATTCGCGACGAACTGTCGGCTGCCGGCCTCCTGCTTGAAGACAAGCCCGACGGAACAACCGCTTGGCGCCGGGATTGAGCCGGCGGCGGGCACCGCAGGAATTGGCCCGCAACGCCCGACCGTGCTAAATTTTCGAAGGACGCCGGCCACGTTTCGTGCCAAAATTAACATTATGAACAAACCCAGAGATATAGATATCGCTGCAGTGAAGGCGCGGCTTCTGGAAACGAAGGCGGGGCTCGAGCGCCTCGCGCACGAGCACGAACACGACAGCGATATCGTCGAACTCGACCAGACGACGCAGGGGCGCCTGTCGCGCATGGATGCGCTGCAGGGGCAGGCGATGGCGCAGGAGGTTGCACGTCGCCGGGAGGCCGAAATCCGGCGCATCGACGCGGCCCTGGCGCGCATCGAGGACGACGAATACGGGTACTGCGTTGCTTGTGGCGAGGAGATCGCGCGAAAACGCCTCGACCTCGATCCGGCGACGCCCAACTGCATCGACTGCGCCCGCGGTGAAGAGACATAGACCCGGTTCGCGGCAGCCCGGTCGCGGATACAACACGGATCGCGGCGGACCGGCACAGCCACGGGATGGCTTCGGCGGATGCAATACCCGATGGAATCTGAACAGATCATAGGGATCGCGCTGGCGTCGGGCGTGTTCCTGGTGGTCATCGTCGTCTGGATGACGGTCGTTTGGCGACGCCTCGAACGGGGCTGGCGGCTGGTCGACAGCCACTGGAAGACCGTGCGCGCCCGCCTGAAGGATCGCGGCGACCTGCTCCCGGAACTGGCCCGTGTCACGCGGCACAGGCTTGCGCACCAGAAGGAGTCGCTGGAGATCCTCTCGCGGCTCCGCACGCGGAGCATCTCCGGGCGCAACCCGGTCGAACGGGCGGTCGCCGAGGCCGAACTGGAATCGGTCCTGCGCCGCGTGCTGGCGGCCGCAATGGCCGATCCCGGGCTTTCCGGAGTGACCGAGTTCGAAACTGTACGGGCGGCGCTCGAAGACAGCACCGCGCAGATCCGGCGAGCCGTCGCGGCCTACAACGATGCCGCCGCCACCTTCAACCAGTCGACCACGCGGTTTCCTGCGAGTGTGCTGTCGCGGCGCATGGGCACGACGCGGGCCGAATTCTTCGATGACGGCAGGGGCACGTTCTTCGAGGCGGCAAAGTATGGGCCCGCAGCCGTTGCAACGCAGGGACAGTCCGTGGCCCGGTGAGCCGTTGCTGCCCCGCCGGTGGAGCCGTGTGGATGCCCGGCGTCCGGGCTGTTGCAGCGGGGTCTGGCGATAGCATGGGGGCGAATGCAGTCGGTGGGCGTCTTAACCAAATTGTTGCATTCGGATGGTTGAATGACCCGATGCATTGCCGCCGCATGCGCGGTCAACAAGGGGTGCTGCCATGATCGAAACCATCGTCGTTGTCGCCATCGTCGGCGGTTTGTTGCTGTGGGCGGTTTCCATCTACAACCGGCTGGTCCGTAACCGTAACCTGGTGGAAGAAGGATGGAGCGGTATCGAAACCCAGCTAAAGCGGCGCTCTAACCTGATCCCGAATCTCGTCGAGGCGGTCAAGGGCTATATGGGCCAGGAAAGGGGTGTCCTCGAGAAGGTGACAGAGATGCGGTCGCGAAGCGGGCGGGCCGACACGCCGGCGGAGCGCGGAAAGGCGGAGGGTCTCTTGGGGCAGGCGCTGGCCAACCTGTTCGCCGTCGCCGAGGCATATCCGGACCTGAAATCGAACCAGAATTTCCTCGATCTGCACCGCCAGCTGTCCGAAATCGAAGACGAAATTCAGATGGCGCGCCGCTATTACAACGGCACGGTGCGCAACCTGAATATCCTGATCGAGTCCTTCCCCAGCAACATCGTCGCCAACTTGTTCGGCTTCCTGCAGGCCGAGTTCTTCGAGATCGAGAACGAATCCGATCGGGCGGTGCCGCAGGTCAGTTTCTCCTGACACAGGGACGTGGTGATGATCGGTGCGGCGCGACTCCTCGGGGCCGTCGGGCTCCTGTTCCTGGTTTTTGCCGGTCCAGCGCCGGCGCAGGAACGCATCGTCGACTTCGACAGCCGTGTGGTCATCGCCGCCGACGGCGAACTCTCGGTCACCGAGATGATCACGGTAGAGGCGACCGGCGACAGGATCAGGCGCGGCATCTACCGCGATTTTCCGACCCTCTATGAGGGACGGGACGGGCGAGCGCACGTCGTCGGATTCGAGGTCGTCGAGGTGCTGCGCGACGGCCGGCCGGAGAACTGGTTCACGAAGAACCGTGCGAATGGCGTGCGGGTGTACGCCGGGAAGGAGGATGTCTATCTTCGGCCCGGCCGGTACGAGTACACCTTCACGTATCGCGTCGACCGGCAGATCGGCTTCTTCGAGGACTATGACGAGCTCTACTGGAACGCCACCGGCAACGACTGGGAGTTCGCCATCGATCGTGCCCGGGCGACGATCGTCCTGCCCGGGGGCGCGAGGATCGTCCAGACCGCCGCCTATACCGGCCCCCAGGGCGCGACGGGGCGGGACTGGGCCGGCTGGACCGACGAACGGGGCAATCCCGTGTTTGAGAGTACCCGGCGCCTTGCGCCCCGCGAGGGTCTGACCGTCGCGGTCGCCTGGCCGAAGGGCTTCGTTGCGCCGCCGACCACCGCGGACGAACTCGCCTGGACACTGCGCGCCTATCTCGGCGTGATTGCGGCCGGCGCGGCCCTGCTGCTGGTCGCGATCTACTACTACGCGGTGTGGCGGCGGGTCGGCCGCGACCCGGAAGCGGGCCCCGTCGTGCCGCGATGGCGGCCGCCGCGTGGACTGTCGCCGGCCGCGTCCCGTTTCATCTCGGAAATGGGGTTCGACGCCAAGGCGATCGGTGCCGCGGTCGTCAGCCTCGCGGTCAAGGGCCGGCTGATCGTCGAGGACGACGGCGGCGACGATTATACGCTGCGCAAGCATGACGGCGGGTTCGGCGTCAAGCTGTCGCCCGGCGAGAAGGCGATGGAGCGTGCGCTCTTCCTGTGGGGCGACAGCGCCGCTGTCCGCAAGGGCAATCACAAGCGCCTCAAGCCGGCGGTCGACGCGCTCCGCGAGGCCCTGTCCGCCGACTACGAGGGCGCGCATTTCCGTCGCAACCTGGGCTACTACGCCGGCGGCATGGTGCTCAGTTTCCTGGCCGCCTTCGGCGCAGGCGTCGTCAATGTCCACACCGCCGTGGGCCAGACCGACGCGGTGGGCGCGGGCATCATCGCCGCGACGATCTTCAGCCTGCT
>JBFIFO010000075.1:0-17597 GCA_041602815.1 Alphaproteobacteria bacterium
GACTACACGCTGCGCGTCGCGTCGGTGGTGCGCGACTACGGCATGCGCGAGCGCGACGAGGCGCCGGCGGATTCGCGCAGCGTCCACGACGACGCGGCGGTCTAGGCGTCCGGCGACGATGGCGCGGGAGTTCCGGGCGACGGCGTCCGCGACGGCGACGAAGGGCGGCGGCTGGTCGGGACTCGGCCGGCTGATGCGCCTGCTGTGGCCGGCCGAAATGCCGGGGTTCAAGCTGCGCCTCGGGGCGACCATGGCGCTGCTGGCCGGCACCGCGCTGCTCAACGCGCTGGTGCCGCTGCTGTTCGCGGGCCTGGTCGACAGCGTGGCCGCGCCCCAGCGGCAATGGGCCATCGCCGCCGGGGTGTTCGTCGGCGGCTATGTCGGACTGTACTGGATCACCCGCATCCTCAACGAGGCGCGCTGGGCGCTGTTCGCGCCGATCGACCAGCGCCTGCAGCGCAATCTTGCGCTGCGCGCGATCGAGCACATGCACGGACTGTCGATCCGCTTCCATCTCGCCCGCAAGCCGGGGCAGATCAGCCGGATCCTCGACAACGGCCTGCGCGGGTTGCGTGAGCTCCTGTTCGACGCCGTGTTCCTGATCCTGCCGCTGGGCTCGGAGATCCTGTTCGTCACCGTGGTCATGCTCTTCGCCGTCGACCCGGTGTTCGCGGCGATTCTCGCGAGCGCGCTGGCCCTCTACGGCATCGTCCTGGTGGCTGGCTCGAACCGGCTGCGCGTGCACCAGCGCCGCGCCGTCGAGACCGGCTCGCGCGCCCATGGCGAGGCGGTCGACAGCCTCTTGAACTTCGAGGCGGTCAAACTGTTCGGCAACGAGGGGCACGTCGCCGCGCACTACGACCGCAGCCTCGGCGAGGTCGAGTCGCTGACCGTGCGCTCGCTGACCTTCCGCAGCCTGCTCGGCATGGCGATGATGACGATCATCGCGGTGGCGATGGGCGCCATCCTGTGGCTCGCCGTCGGCCGCGTGCGCGCCGGCGCGATGAGCGTCGGAGAGCTGGTCCTCGTCAACGCCTACCTGCTGCAGCTGATCCGCCCGATGGAACGGCTCGGCAACCTGTACCGCTCGATCAAGCAGGCGCTGGTCGATCTCGAGCAGCTGCTGCACCTGATGGACGAGCGGCCGGAGGTCGTCGACCGGCCGGACGCGGTGCCGCTCGGCGACGGGCCCGGCGAGCTGACCTTCGAGAAGGTCTCGTTCCAGTACGGGCCGGGGCGCGGCGCCCTGCACGGCGTGTCGTTCACCGCCAGACCGGGCCGCACGCTGGCCATCGTCGGGCCGACCGGCGCCGGCAAGTCGACCCTCGCCCGGCTGCTGTTCCGCTTCTACGACGTCGAGCGCGGCGTCATCGCGATCGACGGGCAGGACATCCGGCAGGTGACGCAGGAGAGCCTGCGTCGCGCGCTCGCCGCAGTGCCGCAGGACACCGTGCTGTTCAACGATACGATCCGCGACAATATCCGGTTTGGCCGCCCCGGCGCCTCCGATGCCGACGTCGAGGAGGCGGCGCGCGCTGCCGAGCTGCACGACTTCATCACGGCGCTGCCGCAGGGCTACCGCACGATCGTCGGCGAGCGCGGCCTGAAGCTTTCCGGCGGCGAGAAGCAGCGCGTCGCGCTGGCGCGCTCGATCCTGCGGCGGCCGCGCATCGTGGTGCTCGACGAGGCGACCTCGTCCCTCGACAGCCGCACCGAGGCGACGGTGCAGCGCAATCTGTCCGGGCCGTTCGGCGGCAGCACGCGGATCATCATCGCACACCGGCTGTCGACCGTGGTCGATGCGGACGAGATCATCGTGCTCGACCGCGGCCGCATCGTCGAGCGCGGCGACCATGCGTCACTCGTCGAACGCAGCGGATTCTACGCCGCGCTGTGGCGGGCCCAGTCGCAGGCCGCCGACTCCGAGACAGCGGAGCGCGACCTCCTCGCCGGCGGGATCTGAACCTTCCCGCATTGGTTTCCGGGATCGGCTACTCCGCCGCCGCCTCGTCGTCCCGGCCGGCCAGCGCCCGGCCCTGGTCGAATTGCAGCTTCGCGAGGCGCGCATAGAGGCCGCCCGCGCGCGACAGGCTGTCGTGCGTGCCCTCGTCGACGACCCGGCCGCGGTCCATGACGACGATGCGGTCGGCCTTGAGCACGGTGGCGAGGCGGTGGGCGATGACGATCGTCGTGCGGCCGCGCATCAGGCGCTCCAGCGCCTGCTGCACCAGCCGTTCGGATTCGGCGTCGAGCGCGCTGGTCGCCTCGTCGAGCAGCAGCACCGCGGGATCGCGCAGGATGGCCCGGGCGATGGCGATGCGCTGGCGCTGGCCGCCGGACAGCTTGATGCCGCGCTCGCCGAGGTGGCTTTCGAAACCGTCCGGCAGGCGATCGAGGAATTCGGTCGCGGCGGCGGCCTCGGCGGCGGCGCGGACCTCGTCGTCGCTCGCCCCCGGGCGGCCGTACCGGATGTTCTCGCGGGCGCTGTCGGCGAAGATCACCGGCTCCTGCGCGACCAGCGCAAAGCGGGCGCGGACGGCCTGCGGGTCGGCGTCGCGCAGGTCGACGCCGTCGAGCCGCACGGTGCCGGTGCCGGGATCGTAGAAGCGCAGCAGCAGCTGCACGACCGTCGTCTTGCCGGCGCCCGAGGGGCCGACCAGCGCCACCGTCTCGCCCGGCGCGACAGCTAGATCGAAGCCGTCGAGCGCCGCGATCTCCGGCCGCGACGGGTAGTTGAAGATGACGGAATCGAAGGCGACGGCGCCGCGCGGCGGCTCCGGCAGGTCGACCGGGCGGGCCGGCGCGGCGATCTGCGGCACGGTATCGAGGAGTTCGAGGAGCCGTTCCGCGGCGCCGGCGGCGCGCTGCAGGTCGCCGACGACCTCGGAGATCGCGCCGACCGACCCGGCGACGATGACGGCATAGAAGACGAAGGCGGAAAGATCGCCGGCGGATATGCGCCCGGCGATCACGTCGTGGCCGCCGATCCACAGGATCAGGCCGATGGCGCCGAACACCAGCGTGATGACCACGGCGCTCAACAGCGCCCGCGCGCCGATGCGGCGCACCGCAATCCGGAACGCGGTTTCGGCCACGTCGTGAAAGCGGCGCCGGTCCTCCGCTTCGTGGGTGTAGGCCTGCATCGTGCGGATGCCGTGCAGCGCCTCGTCGCCATAGGCGGACAGATCGGCAACGCGGTCCTGCGCCGCACGGCTGAGCCGCCGCACCCGGCGCCCGAAGATCACGATCGGCGCGACGACCACGGGGACGAACAGGAAGACGAGGCCGGTCAGCTTGGGGCTTGTCACGGCAAGCATGGCGCTGGCGCCGCAGAACAGGAGGAAATTGCGCAGCGCGACCGAGGCCGACGAGCCGATCACCATCTGCAGCAGCGTAGTGTCGGTGGTCAGCCGCGACAACACCTCGCCGGTGCGGGTGACCTCGAAGAAGCCGGGGCTGAGCCGGACGACATGGTCGAAGACGGCGCGCCGCAGGTCGGCGACCATCCGCTCGCCGATCCACGAGACGAGGTAGAAGCGGGCATAGGTCGCCGCGGCAAGCAGGAGGATCACCGCGAGCAGCACCAGGAGCGCGGTATCGAGCAGCCCGGCATCGCCGGCGCTGAACCCCTTGTCAACGAGCGCCCGCAGCCCCTGGCCGAGGGCCAGCACGGTGCCCGCGGCGATCACCAGCGCCACCGCCGCGCCCAGCGCCGCCGGCCAGTAGGGCCGCACGTAGCGCAGCAGCGCGGCCAGCGCCTTGAGGTCGCTGGCCTTGCCGCGGTCTTCCTTGAGCGCGGCGTCCATGTAGGTCGGGTGGCGCAGGGTCTTGCTCCCTTTCCGCTGGGGTGCGGAAGGAATGCACATGCCGGCGCGCAAGGCAAGCGGCAAGCCACGGCCCGCCAGGCACCTCAGGTCATCGGCGTGCCGCGAGCCGGGCCGCCGACGGATCCGGTACCGTGGCGGCCGCTTTCACCGGCGGCAACGCCAGCCGGGCGACCACCGAACGATGGTCCGATCCCGGGCCGGGGCCGGCCCGCACCTCGATCGGCACGCTCCCGGCCGGCAGCAGGACGTGATCGATCGGCAGGTCGATCGGCGGCGCCCACGCGACTGGCCGCAGTCGGAACGTGAACCGCAGGCCGCCGGCGACCGTCGTGTCGGTGGCTGATGCCATCCGCGCGACGGCGTGGCTCCACGGCGCCGCATTGAAATCGCCGGCCAGCAGGACCGGCCGGGGAATATCCGCAAGCTCGCCCTGCAGGCGGTCGATCTGCGCCGCCTGTCCGAAGGGATAGGGCCAGTGCAGGTGGACGGAGGCGACGCTGACCGGCCGGCCGGCGGCAACGACCCGGAGCCAGGCAAGGCCCCGCCCCTGTTCGCAGCCCGCGGATCCGCCCGGCGCTTTCGGCAGGCGCGAGAGCACGGCAACGGCACCAACCCGGCCGAACCGGCACCGCACGCGATACGGATAATCCTGTTCGAGGAGAGCAATCACTTGTGCGGTCCGGTCGGTGACCTCCTGCAACGTCACGACGTCTGCGTCCTCGCTGCGCACGAAATCGGCCACCGCCTGCGGCGTGCGGTTGCGGTACGACAGGTTGAGCTGGACCAGGACCAGCGACGGCGTCTGGCCGCCATTGCCGGCCGGACTCCAGAGCGGCAGCGCCGGCGCGAGCCCGATGAGCCCGGCGGCGGCCACCAAGGCGGCGACGCCGGCTCGCCGCCAGCTCCGTGCCGCCAGTAGCAGCGCCGCGGCGAGCGCCAGCACGGCAGTCAGGTGAAACCGGAAATGGGCCAGCGAATCCGCCGCCGGCAGCCACGGTGCGAGAAATCCGGCGACGACGGCCAGGCCGACCAGCGCCGCCACGGCGGAAACCAGCTGCCTCAGAAATTTCGTGAACGCCAACGCCATGGCCCTCGCTTCCATTGCCGTGCCGAACGGACTCTCTTCCGATACCGTTAAAATCTGGCAAAGCGATGGCCGCCCTGGGGCGCGGCGACGGCAACCCCCGGGCTTGCATTGGCGGCCCGTCTCCTGTATACAGCCGCGCTGTTTCGCATGAGGACCGAGCGATGAAAGCGGACATCCATCCCGATTACCACGAGATCACCGTCGAGATGACCGACGGGACGACGTACAAGACCCGCTCGACCTGGGGCAAGGCGGGCGACACGCTGAAGCTGGAGATCGACCCGAAATCGCATCCCGCCTGGACCGGCGTGCACCGACTGGTGGATTCCGGCGGCCAGGTGGCGAAGTTCAACAAGCGCTTCCAGAGCTTCGGCCTGAAGAAATAGCAGCCCGGCCGGCGCGCGACGCCGGCCGCGGCCGCATCCGACAAGCGGGCGTGCCATCGTGGCGCCCGCTTTTGCGTTGCGGCACACCGTCCACGGGCGCCGCCCCGACCGGCGTCTCAGTTCTTTTTCGCGGGGTCGATGTACTGCATGTCGAGCCGCATGATGCGCTTGTACAGCTCGTAACTGCGGTCCATCAGGTCGGACAGCCCGTCCGGCAGATCGTCCATATCCTCGATCGTCCGCTTGAGGCAGACCTCATGCCCTTCGAGGCGGTACTTGTCCTCGACCAGCTCGGCCTCGTCGATCTCGCCTTCCTGGACGGCGCGCTGCGCCATCAGCCAGGCCATGACCTGGGTGAGGCGGGACGTCAGGCGCATCGTCTCCTTCGTCATCACGATCGCATCCGGCGGGTTTTCGCTGTACCGGAAGGCCGGTACATGGCGTTCGACATAGTTGCGCGCCTCGACCAGCAGGTCGAAGGCTTCCGCATAGGTGCCGTTGAAATAGAGTGGCGTTGCCGCGGGGTCCTGGCTCTTCTTTTCGCGCTCGTCGGTCATCCCGTGGTTCCTCTTGCCGATCCGCCGACGAACCGGTCACCGCCAGACCGTGTTAAGTCATTAATATACTTGATTTTTCAGCCGCACACAAATTTCGCACCCGTTAACCATACGGCCCCTTGAAATCAAACGACAGTTTCTTAAATGCAACGGTGTTCCGATGCCGGATCCGGGTCGGAACGTAAGGAAGCCGGGAGTCGCCCGGCAGGGCCCAGCCATGGTGGTGGGTCCGAGACAACCATATCGCTTGAGAAGGAGGATGTGGCTATGCGTACGACGTTTGATCTTTCCCCGTTCACCCGTTCGACGATCGGTTTCGACCGGATGTTCCGCCTGCTCGACAGCATGGCCGGGTCCGGCGAGACGCCGAGCTACCCGCCGTACAACATCGTCAAGACCGGCGAGGACCGGTACAGCATCACCGTTGCGGTTGCCGGTTTCGGTGAGGACGAGCTCGAGGTCAAGGTCCAGGACGGGCAGCTGACCATTGCCAGCGCACCCGAGAAGGCCGAGAAGGAGGATGTGTCCTACATCCATCGCGGCATCGCCCGGCGCGCCTTCGAGCTGCGCTTCAGCCTCGCCGATTACATCGAGGTGACCGGCGCCAGCATGGACAACGGCATGCTGACGGTGGATCTGGTGCGCAACGTGCCGGAGGCCATGAAGCCGCGGACCATCGCCATCGGCAAGGGCAGCGGCCGCAAGGTGCTGACCGGCAAGGCTGCCTGACGCCTCGACCGAAGCGGCGGCATTTTCGGGGGCGCGTCCATCCGGGCGCGCCCCATCGATTCACGCCGCTGTTCCTGCCAGCGGTGCCAGCGCTGCGCGGATCTCATCCGGCACCGGCACCGGACGGCGGCTCGCCCGGTCCACCCAGACATGGACGAAGGTCCCGAGCGCGGCCGGTTCCTCTTCATCGCCGCGGAACAGGCCAATCTCATAGCGCACGCTGCTCCGGCCAAGCCGGGTGACCCGGACCCCGGCGTGGACCACGTCGGGAAACTGCAGCTGCTTGAGAAAGCGGCAGCTCGTCTCCGCCACGACGCCGAAGGCCGGGCCATGGTGGATATCGAGGCCGCCGGCCGTGATCAGGTGGTGGTTCACCGCGGTGTCGAAATACGAATAGTAGGTCACGTTGTTGACGTGGCCGTAGATGTCGTTGTCCATCCAGCGCGTCGGGATGGCCATGAAATGCGGGAATTTGGCCCGTCGGGGCAGGGTTTCATCCACCATGATCGGTCCGGAAGGCCGCACGAAGCGCCGCGGCATCGGTTGACGGTTCACAAACGACGGGGCCGCCCGATGAGGCGGCCCCATTTCTTCTTAGCAGCTCTGACAGACACGGATCGGAACCCGTCACGCGCAACTGGCCGTATCCTCAGGGAATTCCGACCTTGCCGGGCCGCTGGTCTGCCTACCTGTCCAACTTGCCCACGGCCGACAAGTTAGCGCTAAATTTCTGCGCCGTCAAAAAAAAATGAGCCGCGCGATGCGGCTCAAGTTGGACAGGGAGGCATAAACGGGGGATCGAATACCCAGAGTATGCTAACTAGGGGCCTCATAAGGGCATAGACACCTTAATGCAGCGCATACTAACAAAAGGTTAACGGAAGAACAGAATTCCGAAAAAAATTTCGAATTTTAGGTTTTTCTTGCGGCGCGACCCTGAAACCAAGGTTTTCTGCGGCGTATGACACCCCGGATTCGTGCGACGCCTTGCAATTATTTCCGGAAAACCGACTCTGCGGCAGACCGGGCCGACTGTTTTTTGGCCATTTCGGCCCGCACGCGGGCGATTTCGCCCTCCAGCTCGCCGATATATTCCTCAAGTGCCTCTACCGACATTACTTCGAGATTCTTAAGATCGGGTTTCCGCTTTTGCGGTTGCAGATCGTCCTCGTCCATGGGCTGCACGGGCTCCCGTCGTCGTCCGTCGTACCGGAAGTGTGGCGTTGGACGATCCGTGTCGCAAGCCCGTTGTGTCACTTGTACCAACGGGCGCAAACCTGCCGGGCTGTCCGACCCGGTAAATCCCCGGATTCGGCTCTGGACAATTGCACGACGCGCGCCGTGCGTTATATAAGGCGTCAACACAGCGCAAGATCGACCCGCGACGGCATGCTGCCGGGCGCGGGACAACAATCCCGGAGTAGGAATGCCGAACCCACTGATGCCCAAGGCGACCGCCATCTGGCTGGTCGACAACACGACGCTTTCCTTCGAACAGATCGCGGAATTCTGTGGATTGCACATCCTCGAGGTCCGCGCCATCGCCGACGGCGAGGTGATGGGCGGCATGGCAGGCATGGACCCGGTCGCCAACGGCCAACTGTCCAAGGCGGAGATCGCCAAGGGCGAAGCCGACGAGACCTACAAGCTGCGGCTTGCCGAATCCGATATCCCGCAGCCGGTCTCACGGCCCAAGGGACCGCGCTATACGCCGGTGTCCAAGCGCCAGGACAAGCCGGACGCGATCGCCTGGCTGCTGCGCCACCATCCGGAGCTCAGCGACGCACAGATCGGCCGGCTGATCGGCACCACCAAGCCGACCATCAATTCGGTGCGCGAGCGCACCCATTGGAACATCGCCAACCTGCAGCCGCGCAGCCCGGTCGAATTGGGCCTCTGCACCCATATGGAGCTGACCGAGGCGGTGCAGAAGGCGCGCAAGACCGGGCGCGGCGCGCAGGCCGTGCCGATGGCGGCGCCGCCGGATCCGGAGCCGATGCAGACGCCGCTCGACGAGCCCAAATTCGACTGATTGCGGCGCTGCGCCGTCACAGCGCCGACTCGATATCCGTCCAGTCCGCGGCCTCGACCAGCTCCGCCGGCACATCCATGTCGCGCGTCCAGATATAGACGCACAGGAACGGCACGTTGCCCGACAGGGTCGCATGTACCGTCATCGGCTCGTTCCACACCGGCCGGTGCGCGGGCCGGCTGGTCCACGGTCCGTGGCCGAACCGCCATTGATGGGGCCCGGTGAGGGGCGCATAGAGCTCCGGCGCCGAATGGCGGTGGTCGCGGTAGAAGGTGCGCGGCGCCATCACGAACAGACCGAGGCCGAAATCGTCGTTGTGGATCGTGCCGCCGGGTCCGATCAGCCGCGCGAAGCCGTGGCCCCCGGGGAAGCGGGCGCCGATCTGCGCGGCGGGATAGGCATCGTAAGTCCGCCAGTACAGGGCCCCGGAGGCGGCGCGGATCGCAGCCGCGAGCGGCGCCGCGCCCTGGCCGGCGGCGACGTCGAGCGCCGCGTCGAGATGGCCGCACGCAGGCCCGCCGGGCGTGCCGACCGGGGCACCCCGGCTTCCGGCCGAACGGACCCGTGCGAGTTCCCGACGCGGGCCGGCGACGTCGTCCCAGTCCGGCTCCAGCGCGCCGAGATAGGCATCGATCGCGCCGATCAGCTCCAGCACCGCGGCCGGCGCCTCGACCATCGGGGGCCTACTCCTTCACCGGCACCGTGTAGTTGAGCGCCAGCCGGCCGCCGTCGACGTAGACGACCTCGCCGGTCATGTAGCTGGAATCGTCCGACGCCAGGAACACCGCGACTTTGCCGATCTCGTCCGGCTCGCCGGCGCGGCCCAGCGGCGTGCGGGAGAGCACCTTGTGCATCGCCGCCTTGTCGTTGGCGACGGATTTCAGCATCTCGGTCATGATCGAGCCGGGGCCGATCGCGTTGACGCGAATCCCCTTGTCGGCCAGGGCCAGCGCCATCACCCTGGTCAGCTGGTTGACCCCGCCCTTGGCGGTGACGTACGGCACGATATTGGGGATCGCGACCACGGCGTTGATCGACGACATGTTGATGATGGTGCCGCCGCTGCCCTGCTTGACCATCTGCCGCGCCGCAGCCTGCCCGGTCAGGAACACCCCCTTCAGGTTGACCCGCAGGACGGCGTCGAAATCATCCTCCGACAGCTCCAGGAAATCGCTGAACCGGACGATGCCGGCGTTGGCGACGGCGCTGTCGACCCGCCCGAAGGCGTCGACGGCGCCGGCGATCAGCGCGTCGACCTGGGCCTTGTCGCCGACGTCGCAGCCGATGAACGTCGCCTCGCCGCCGGCTTCGCGGATCGCTCCGACGACCGCTTCGCCACCCTCGGCGTTGACATCCGAGACGACGATCCGTGCGCCCTCGGCCGCCATGCATTCCGCGCAGGCACGCCCGAGGCCCTGGGCCGCGCCCGTCACCACCGCCACCTTGCCGTCGAGCCGCATCGTCCGTGTCCTCCTCTTCCGGCCGTATCGTGCAAGGCTGCCACGGCCGCGGGCGCGCCGCAAGACGGCGAATCGGGAGCCGGGAAGACGCGGCGGAGGCCGGTTCCCGGCGCGCACCGGCTACCCCTTTCGGGGCATAACCCCGTCTAAAATCGGGTAGAATCGGCCGTTAACCATTAATTCACTAAAATGCCGTCAATCTGGAACCGTTCGAAGACCACGGCCGCCGTGCAAGCGTGGCCGGCTCCAGGGGGCGAATGTCGCCGCAACGGGGCAACGGCGGGCCTGCGGGCCGCCCGGCTCCGGGACCGTCGAGGTCCGTGCGGTTCCACGAACGAAGGAGTCTGGAATGAGTCATCGTTGCCCATCCTTCGAGAGCCCCCGCCGGCTGCTGCCGCGGATCGCCGGAATACCGGGTCTGGCGGCGGGCCTCACCCTTGCAATCGCCACGTCGGCGTTGGCCCAGACCGGGCAGACGGCGTGTCTGGCGCACGACAAGCTGGCGGAGATGCTGGACGGCCGCTACTCGGAAAAACCCGTGGCATTGGGCCTTGAAGCGAGTGGCCGCCTCTTCGAGGTATTCGCAGCCAGGGACGGCGCGACCTGGACGATGGTCGTGACCACGCCGGAGGGCGCGAGCTGCGTGATCGCCGTCGGCGAGCAGTGGCACGTCCCGCAGCAGCTGGTCTTCGACCCGGAGATGTGAGGGACCTGCACACGGCCGGGGGCCGCCCGAACCGATATGCCCCTTCCCTACTTCGCGTACCCCACGCCCTTGAGCGCCTCCTTGATCTCCTCGAGGATCGCCGGGTCGTCGATCGTCGCCGGGGTCCGGTAGGCCTCGGAATCGGCGATCTTCTTCATGGTGCCGCGCAGGATCTTGCCGGAGCGCGTCTTCGGCAGGCGCTGGACCACGGTCGCGGTCTTGAACGCGGCCACCGGGCCGATCTGCTCGCGCACCATGGCGACGACGTCCTTGACGATCTCGGCCTCGGACTTCTTCGCGCCGGCCTTCAGAACCAGGAAGCCGAGCGGCAACTCGCCTTTCAGTTGGTCGGCGACGCCGATGACCGCGCATTCGGCGACGTCCGGGTGGTGCGCCAGAACCTCCTCCATGCCGCCGGTCGACAGCCGGTGCCCGGCCACGTTGATGATGTCGTCGGTGCGCGCCATGATGAAGACGTAGCCGTCCGCGTCCATGTAGCCGGCATCGCCGGTGGCGTAATAGCCGGGGAATTCCGCCAGGTAGGAGTCGATGTAGCGCTTGTCGGCGTGCCACAGGGTCGGCAGGCAGCCCGGCGGCATCGGCAGCTTGACCGCGATCGCGCCCATCTCGCCGCGTTTGACCTCATGCCCCGCGGTATCGAGGATGCGCACGTCGTAGCCCGGCACCGGGCGCGACGACGAGCCGGCCTTGACCGGCAGCTGCTCGATGCCGACGCAGTTGGCGCCGATCGCCCAGCCGGTCTCGGTCTGCCACCAGTGGTCGATGACCGGCACGCCGAGCTGGTTCTCGGCCCAGTGCAGGGTGTCCGGGTCGGTCCGCTCACCGGCCAGGAACAGCGTGCGGAAATGGCCCATGTCGTACTGTTTGAGCAGCTTGCCCTCGGGATCCTCGCGCTTGATGGCGCGGAACGCGGTCGGCGCGGTGAACATGGTGCCCACCTTGTGTTCCGAGATCACGCGCCAGAACACGCCGGCGTCCGGCGTGCCGACCGGCTTGCCCTCGAAGACGATGGTGGTGCAGCCGTGCAGCAGCGGCGCATAGACGATATAGGAATGGCCGACCACCCAGCCGACGTCCGAGGCCGCCCAGTACACCTCGCCGGGATCGACGTTGTAGATGTTCTTCATCGACCATTTCAGCGCCACCATGTGGCCCCCGTTGTCGCGCACGATGCCCTTGGGCTGTCCGGTGGTGCCGGAGGTGTAGAGGATGTAGAGCGGGTCGGTCGCGGCGACGGGCACGCAATCGACCGGCTCGGCCGACGCCATCGCCTCGTCCCAGTCGACGTCGCGGCCGTCCTTCAGCGTGCAGCCCTGCTGTTCGCGCCGCAGGATCACGCAGTGCTTCACCGAATCACCGGCCAGCGCGATCGCCTCGTCGAGCATCGGCTTGTACGCGATGACGCGGCCCGGCTCGATGCCGCAGGAGGCGGACACGATGACCTTCGGCGCGGCGTCCTTGATGCGGGTCGCCAGCTCGTTCGGCGCGAAGCCCCCGAATACGACCGAATGCACCGCGCCGATGCGCGCGCAGGCGAGCATGGCGACGACGGACTGCGGCACCATCGGCATGTACAGGATCACACGGTCGCCCTTCTCCACGCCGAGCCCTCGCAGCACGCCGCCGAAACGCGCCACCTCGTCCTTCAATTCGGCATAGCTGATGGTGCGCTTGGCGCCGGTGATCGGGCTGTCGTAGATGATCGCCGCCTGGTCGGCGCGGCCGCGCTCGACGTGCCGGTCGACGGCGTTGTAGCAGGTGTTTACCACACCGCCGGCGAACCAGCGGTAGAATGGCTTGTCGGAATCGTCGAGAACCCTGTCCCACTTCTCGATCCAGTCGATCTCCTGCGCCGCCTCCCCCCAGAATCCCTCGGGGTCGGACAGCGAGCGGTTGTAGACGGCGTCGAAACGGCTGGTCATATTCCTGTCTCCCTGGACGTCGGGACGGCGGTGCTGCGCCGTCCCGGTCTTTCCTGTTCTGTACGCGGCCCATTATAGGGCGGCTGCGGCAGACCGGAAGCGGCAAGCTGCCGCAACGTGACCGCTTGCTGTTGACCGCCGCCCGACTTGTGGCAGAGTCGCCGGTGCGGCCGCAAGACCCACTGCCCCGACCGGGGCGGAACGGACCGCACGGGAGCGCAAGGCCATGGGTGTGTCAGCCTACCAGGAAAATCTCGACCGCAATTCCGCCAATTACGCGCCGTTGAGCCCGCTGAGCCTGATCCGCCGGGCCGCCGCAGTGTATCCCGACCGGCTTGCGGTGATCCACGGCGACCGGCGCTTCACCTGGGCGGAGACCTATGCCCGCTGCCGCCGCCTCGCGTCGGCGCTGGCGCAACGCGGCGTCGGCAAATTCGATACGGTGGCGGTGCTCGCGGCCAACATTCCGGCGATCTACGAGGCGCATTTCGGCGTGCCGATGACCGGCGCCGTGCTGAACACCATCAACACGCGGCTCGACGCCGAGACCGTCGCCTTCATCCTCGACCACGGCGAGGCCAGCGTGCTGCTGTGCGACCGCGAGTTCTCGGCCATCGCAGAGGATGCCCTCGCGCGCTGCAAGGCGCGACCGCTGGTCATCGACATCGACGATCCCGCTGTGGCCGGCGGCGAATCGATCGGAGAGATCGAGTACGAGGCATTCCTTGCGACCGGCGATGCCGATTTCGAGTGGTCGCTGCCCGGCGACGAATGGGATGCGATCTCGCTGAACTACACCTCGGGCACCACGGGCAACCCCAAGGGCGTGGTCTACCACCATCGCGGCGCCTATCTGCTGGCGCTCGGCAACATCCTGACCTGGAGCCTGCCGCCGCACCCGGTGTATCTGTGGACCCTGCCGATGTTCCACTGTAACGGCTGGTGCTTCCCGTGGACACTGGCGGCCGTGGCCGGGACCAGCGTCTGCCTGCGCAGGGTGACCGCGGCCAACATCTTCGCCGCCATCCACGAGGCCGGCGTCACCCATTTCTGCGGCGCACCGATCGTCCTCAACATGGTGATCAACGCCAGCGAAAGGGAACGCGGCGCCGCGCTACCCCGCACCGTCTCGGTGATGACCGCCGCCGCACCGCCCCCTGCCGCGGTGCTGCAGCGCATGGCCGAGCAGGGTTTCCAGATCACCCATGTCTACGGGCTGACCGAAACCTACGGCCCGGCGACGGTGTGCGCGTGGCATCCGGAATGGGACGCGCTGCCGATCGACCGGCAGGCCGCGCTGAAGTCGCGCCAGGGCGTCGGCTACGCGGTGCTGGAGGGCCTGACGGTCGGCGACCCGCAGACACTGGCGCCGGTGCCGGCCGACGGCGCGACCATGGGCGAGGTGTTCATGCACGGCAATATCGTAATGAAGGGGTATCTGAAGAACGCTGCGGCCACCGAGGAGGCCTTTGCCGGCGGCTGGTTTCATACCGGTGACCTCGGCGTCATGCATGCGGACGGGTACATCGAGCTGCGCGACCGCGCCAAGGACATCATCATCTCGGGCGGCGAGAACATCTCGACCATCGAGGTCGAGAGCGTGCTGTACCGCCATCCCGCGGTGCTCGAGGCGGCGGTAGTGGCGCGGCCGGACGAGAAATGGGGCGAGACGCCCTGCGCCTTCGTCACTTTGAAGGACGGTGCCACGGCGACGGAAGCCGAGATCGTCGGCTTCTGCCGGGAAAACATGGCCCACTTCAAATGCCCGAAGACCGTGGTGTTCGGCCCGCTGCCGAAAACCTCCACCGGCAAGGTCCAGAAATACGTGCTGCGCGAGAAGGCGCGCGGGCTGTAACCCCTGCGACACGCCAGCGCGCCGGGGCACCGGAGAGGGGCCGCACGTGTGCCGCGTCCGGACGCAAGCGGCGCCGGCCTGTCCGGTCGACGCCGCCCGCGTTGATCAAGACCAACGAGTTTCGTCGGATCCGCCGGGCGCCGCCGTCACGGCATGACGCCTTGCTCGGGGACCTTGACGGCGACCCGCCACCTGGATGGGGGATCGCCTCGATAGTAGCCGGGTGGACCGCTCCCGTCCCGGTCAGGGATGTGTGAGACGTACGATCTCGTCCTTGATAGCCAGTTTTTGTCGTTTGAGGTCGTGGATCACGATGTTGTCGGGTAGCGGCCTGTTTTCTTCTTCCTCGAGTATCCTCTCCAGATCGCGATGTTTTTCCCGAAGGGTCCTGACTCGATCCTCAAGCGACATGGCGTCACCCCCATTTGCTGTGAATTTCACTGGTTTAACGCGTCTCCTGACCCGATGCGGCCGAGTGCAGTGCCGCACGCCACCGCCGGCGAAGCTGCGCCTCGCCGCCGCGGTGCCCGCCGGGGCATCCGGTTCTGCATCGGGAATTGCGTTTTTAGATCGGAACCGATCATCTCTGTCGCAAGCATCATACACCGGGTCCCCCCGGCTGTCAGCAGCTTTGGCATCACAATTTGGCGGCATTTTCGGCAACCTGCGCGGCGATCGCCGCGAGGTCCGAGCGGTCCGCTTCGGACAGCGTCACACCGAGTACGCCGACATAGTCCAGCATCGCCGCGAGGGGATCGCCGGATCGGTCTCCCGGTTCCGCCAGGTCGGCGATGGCCAGCTGCTCGGCATGCTCCGCGTCCAGCTCCAGCGCCTTGACCCGCTCGCGCAGCGGCGCCGACCAAGGGGGTCTCGGATGGTCCTTGAGGAAGCGCCGTACGCCGCGCAGAGGCACCACGACCCGCGACCGCCACGCCGCGGTGCCGTCGATCAGCCGCCGCCAGCCGGCCCGCGACGGCGGCGCGCCATGTTCCGCCGCGCTCCAGCAGGCGAACAGCAGCAGATTGACGTCGAGCCCGGGCCCGTCCTGCAGGCGCAGGCAGGCTTCGGCGACACCGGGCCTGGCATACAGCGCCAGCGAGAACTCCCAGAACGGGTGGTCGGGGAAATCCATCAGTCGTCGCCGAGGCAGATCCCGAGCCCGCGGGCGGTCCGGACGACGGGTCCGTCCGGATCGACGGTCCGCGGCCGGCCGATGACGTCGGCGATCGGCACGTCGATCACCTCGCGGGCGCGCCATCCGACCATGCGGTCGAACCGGCCGGCCGCGACCAGGTCGACCGCGTGCACCCCGAAGGCCGAGGCGATCAGCCGGTCGCGCGCGTCGGGCGCGCCGCCGCGCTGGATGTGGCCGAGCACCGTGACCCGCACTTCGGCGCCCGTAGCCTCGGCGATGCGGCCGCCGACATAGTGACCGATCCCGCCGTAGCGTGCTGCTTCACCGGGGCCGCTCTGCAGGATCGCCCTACCCTCCTCGGTGCGAATCGCCTCGGCCACCACGACCAGGGCGAAGTTCCGGCCGAGGCTGCGAATCCGCTCGATACGCCGGGCGATGCAATCGACGGACCACGGGATCTCCGGAATCAGGATCACGTCGGCGCCGCCGGCGATCCCGGCGACCAGCGCGATATGCCCGGCATCGCGGCCCATCACCTCGAGCACCATGACACGGCTGTGGCTGGCCGCCGTCGGTTGCAGCCGGTCGAGCGCCTCCGTCGCCACCTGGACCGCGGTATCGTAACCCACCGCGACCTCGGTCTCGGCGACGTCGTTGTCGATCGTCTTGGGAATGGTGACGAGCCCGAATCCGCCCTTCTGGGCCAGCTTGCGCAGGATCGCCTGGCTGCCGTCGCCGCCGATGCCGATCAGCGCGTCGAGGCCGAGAATGCGGATCCCCTCGATCGCCTCGTCCGAGCGGTCGCGAACGGTGCCGTCGGCCATAGGGAAGGCGAAGGGGTCGCCCTTGTTGGTTGTGCCGAGGATCGTTCCGCCCTGACGCATCAGCGTGCCGTCGAAAATGTCGAGCGCCATTTCACGTGCCTTGGGCGGCCGGCTCATCAGTCCCCGGATGCCCTGTTCGATGCCGACCACCGACCAGCCGTAGCCGTCGATGGCGCGGTGAACAACCGCCCGCAGGGCGGCATTCAGCCCGGCGCAGTCGCCGCCGCTCGTCAGGACCCCCAAGCGCATCCGATTTCCTCCCGTTCTTCCGATACGTTCCCTTTTCTCCTGTATTTAGCTACTATTAACGTCGGCGACTAGGTTTAGCTCGAGGAGCGCACATTGGGCGACCCGGACGATCAGGAGACCCTGAAGCGGCGACTTACCGAGTTGCGGAGCGAACACCGCGACCTGGACGATGTCATCGCCCGGATCGCAGAGCAGGTTCCGTTCGACCAGCTCCAGCTGCAGCGCCTGAAGAAGCGCAAGCTGCAGCTCAAGGATGAAATCGCGAAGATCGAAAGCGCGCTGCTCCCCGACATAATAGCCTGAAAATACTCATGAAAATTCGTTTTTTTCTGCGCGCCGGCATGGCGGATGCGTGGATTTGTGATCGCGCGGTAGAGATTTCTTTACCAGTTGCCCGGTTCAATTGACCCAGGTTCCGGCCTCGTCGGCGGCCAGCAGCAGAGCTCCGCTGCGAGGGCAACACGAACAACAGCCGTTACGGCGGCGACCTGGGGAAATGGATATGCGCGTGTGTCATCGTCGCAGGCTTCGACATCGCAGTGGATCCTGGACGCATCCGGGCACGCTGTGCCCCCGGCGTCGACCGGGGAGTCACCGCGATGTTCGACCCTGATCATGATTACCCGGCGGGCGAAGACGGGGTGGAGCTCGACGCGCGCGAGATCGCGCCGTTGCTTGGCCTGACGCCGGAACGCCTGAGGGCAGAACTGCGTGCCGGCGAAGTCTATCACAGCGCCGAGGAATGCGGCCGTGAGGATGACGGTCGCGTCCGCGTCATATTCCGCTACCGGGCGCGCACGGCGCGAC
>JBFIFO010000076.1:0-17498 GCA_041602815.1 Alphaproteobacteria bacterium
GACTGCGCGGGCTCGGCGGAGCGGGATTTCCGGCAGGCAGGAAATGGCGGTTCGTGCGCGCCGAGGCCGGCCCGCGGCTGATGGCCGTCAATGCCGATGAGGGCGAGCCCGGCACGCTCAAGGACCATTACTATCTGGCGCGTGACCCGCACCGTTTTCTGGAGGGTATGCTGATCGGTGCGTGGGCCACCGAAGCCGACGACATCTACATCTATCTGCGCGACGAGTATCCAGATATCCGGGCCGTCCTGCTTGAGGAGGTCGCCGCCCTGCAGTCGGCCGGCCTCGCGGCCGGGCGGCGCGTCCATCTGCGCCGCGGCGCAGGTGCCTATATCTGCGGCGAAGAGTCGGCGATGCTGGAGAGCATCGAGGGCAAACGCGGCCTGCCGCGGCACAAACCGCCCTTCCCGAGCCAAGTGGGACTGTTCGGCCGGCCCACGCTGATCCACAATGTCGAGACGCTGTATTGGGTCCGCGAGATCGTCGAGCGCGGGGCGGACTGGTTCACCGCGCAGGGGCGCAATGGCCGACACGGCCTGCGTAGCTTCTCGGTATCCGGTCGCGTGAAGGAGCCGGGTGTCAAGCTCGCCCCAGCTGGCATCACGATCCGCGAGCTGATCGACGAATACTGTGGCGGGATGGCGGACGGTCATATGCTGAAGGCTTATCTGCCAGGCGGCGCGTCCGGGGGGATTCTGCCCGCAAGCCTCGACAACGTGCCGCTCGATTTCGACACGTTGCAGGAGCACGGCTGTTTCATTGGGTCGGCTGCTGTTATCGTGCTCTCAGACAAGGACAGCGTGATCGACGCGGCGCGTAACCTGATGCGTTTCTTCGAGGACGAGTCGTGCGGCCAGTGCACCCCGTGCCGGGTTGGCACCGAAAAGGCGGTCAGGCTGATGGGTGCGGATCCATGGGATGCCGCGCTGCTGGAGGAGCTCTCGCAGGCGATGATGGACGCATCGATCTGCGGGCTGGGCCAGGCGGCCCCGAATCCGCTGCTCTCGGTGTTGCGGTATTTCCCGGATGACGTGCCGCGTTGACCCCGCCTTTGGGCATGACGGGGCACAGCGACGCGTCGCGTGGTTCTGATTGAAAAATGCCGGGCCATTTGCCAGGAAGGCGAACTGGGTCATTCGGCGAAACGGGATCGGCGTTTACCGTGGCTCAATAATTTGCAGGCAAGATTGCCAGCACCATGTTGCGGAATGCATTTCGACTCATCGCCGGCCTGACAACTGTCGTGCTGCTCGGCGTTGCCCTTGCGCCGAACTCTGCGGCGGAGCCGGCGCAACGTCTCGTGCTCGGCCGGATCTCTGACGAACCGCACAAGCATCTCGATCGGCTGCGGATCATGGCCGGCTATCTGGCCAGCCAGCTGGCCAAGGACGGGATTGTCGGCGTCGACGTTGTCATCGCCGAGTCCGCGGAGCGCATGCGCAGCCTGCTCCGCCAAGGCAAGGTCGACCTTCTGTCCGAGACCGCGTTCACGGCGCTCGACTTCATGGATGATGGCACCGCCAAGCCGTTGCTTCGGGAGTGGAAGAAGGGCGTCGCGGAGTACCACACGGTAATCATTGCCCGCAGCAACAGCAGCGTGCGATCGCTCGCCGACCTCGACGGGCGCAAATTCGCATTCGAAGATATGCATTCGACCTCGGGCTATCTGATTCCGCGCGTCGCGCTGGAGGATGCCGGGCTCACGCTCTGGCAGCTCCCCGACCCGCGCAACCCGGTCCCGGCCGGCTTGGTGGGCTACAGTTTTGCGCGCGGGGAAATCAATGTCGTCGCCTGGGTCAACCGCGGCCTCGCGGACGCCGGCGCAGTCAGCAATCTCGACTGGGCCGATCCGGAGACCGCGCCGTCCGGGCTGAAAAGCACCCTGCGAGTTATCCACGAAACGGAACCGGTCATTCGGTCGCTGTTTCTCGCGCGCGAGTCGCTCGATGCGGCGCTGTGCGAACGGATAACGGAGATTCTGGAGTCGATGCACAAGACCCCCGACGGGCGGGCAACGCTGAAGGACTATTTCAAAGTCGCCCGTTACGACAGGCTCGAAGGCGATGCCGCAAAGGGGTTTGAGGCGGCTCGTAGGGTCTGGCTTCGGGTTGGCAGGCGGTCTGACTGATGTCGCTGACCCTGAAGGCGCGCTATGCGCTCGTCGTCCTCGGCCTGACGCTCGCCACCGTGCTGAGCCTTTCCGCCGCCCTGCTCACCGGATTCGGGGTCACTTCCCTCGAACTCCGCAATTCGACGGTCGAGTCGATGGAACAGGCCCTTCTTCGGCAGTACGAGCGGCGCGCCACCGACCTCGCCCGCGCGCTGGGCACGAGCATCGGCGATGAGGTGTATCTGCTCGATGTCGACGATATCCAGCATCTCGTCGACGATCTGAGCAACGCTCCCGACGTCAGCGCCATCATCGTTTTCGATACGCAGGGTCCGCTCTATCAGGTCGGCACGATTCCGGGCATGACTGCGGCCCAGGTCGAGAAGCATTTCGCCAGGCCGGAGCACTTCGCGGACCACGCCGTCGTCACTGCGTTCCTGGCCGACAGCATCACCGCCAGCGTCCCGATAGTTTTGGCGGAGGACATCATCGGCCACGTGATGGTCAACATGTCGCTGAAACCGATCACCAGGCAGATCGCCCTGCTGCGCGACGAACAGAACCAGCTGGTCGGCGATAGCCAGAACCGGAGCCTGTGGACGTCGCTGGGCATAACGTTGACCTTTGGCGGGATCGGCATCGTGCTCGCCATCGTGGTCGCCAACCGCCTGAGTCGCCCGATCCGCCTGTTGTCGCAGCTGGCCCGGCAGATCGGCCAGGGCAATTACGAGATGCCGAGCGATATCGGGGCGGGGGCGGAAATTCGCGATCTGGTCGAATCGTTTGTCTCCATGGCCCGGGACCTGCGCCAGACCACGTTCAGCAAGACGTATGTCGACAATATCCTGCACAGCATGCTCGACGGCCTGCTGGTGGTGGGTCCGGACGGTTCGATCCGCACCGTCAATGCGGCGTGTTGCCGGCTCCTCGGCTATACCGAGCGCGAACTTCTGGGCCAGCCGGTGTCGGCCTTTCTGCTCGCGCCAATGCAGGGCCAGTCGCCGGCAACGGCCGGCCGGCCGCGCGAGGGCACGGCCCGGACGCGAAGCGGCGGCTGGCTCCCGGTTCTGGTTTCGAGTGCAGAGCTGCCGGGCCAGCCGGGCGACGAGGTTTCCAGTGTCTGGCTGTTTCGCGACATCACGCGCCTCAAAACGACGCAGAATGCGCTCATTACCGCGATGCGCGAGGCCGAGCGGGCCAATCGGGCGAAGTCCCAGTTCCTTGCCAATATGAGCCATGAGCTGCGGACGCCGCTCAACGCCATCATCGGTTACAGCGAGATGCTCCTAGAGGAGGCCAGTGAGGCAGGGCGTTCCGACCTTGTGGGCGATCTGCGCCGGATCAATGGTGCCGGCCAGCATCTGCTCGGACTGATCAACGATGTGCTCGACCTCTCGAAGATCGAAGCCGGAAAGATGGAGGTGACGCCCGAGAACTTCGTCGTCTCGAGTGTCATCGACGACGTCGTGGCCACGATCCAGCACATTGTCGAGGACCGCAGCAATCGGCTTACGGTCGACGTCGCGCCGGACCTGCAGCCGATGTATTCGGACCAGCTGAAGGTCCGCCAGATCCTGTTCAATATTCTGACGAACGCGGCGAAGTTCACGCACGAAGGGCAGATCCGGTTTACGGTGCGCCCGGTCAAGGAGCCGGACGGAACCTGGATCGAATTCATCACCACCGATACCGGTATCGGCATGACCCAAGAGCAGATCGACAAGGTATTCGGCGAATTTCTCCAGGCCGATTCGTCGACCACTCGCGAATATGGCGGCACCGGACTTGGGTTGGCGATCAGCCGACGCATGGCGCGCATGCTCGGTGGCGATATCTCGGTGACGAGTGCGCTTGGCGAAGGATCGACGTTCATCGTGCGCCTGCCCGCCCGCATGCCCCTGATCAGCGATTCCGCCGAAGCGGCCACGGGCATGCCACGCGCGATGACGCCGAGTCAGATGGCCGATACCGGGCGGGTCGTTCTCGTGATCGACGGCGATATCGATTTCCTCGAGCTAACGGCATGGCACCTGACGCGCTGGGGATTCCGTGCGGTGACCGCGAGTCGCGGTGGCGAAGGATTGCGCCTGGCGCGGGACATCCAGCCGTTCGCCATCCTGCTCGACATCGCCCTCGGCGACATGGACGGATGGACCGTGCTGAAGAGGCTCAAGAAGGATCCGGTTCTGCAGGGCGTTCCGGTCATCGTGTCCTCGACGATCGACGAGTCGGACCGCGGCCATTCATTCGGTGCCGTTGACTTCATGGTACGGCCGATCGACTGGACCCGGCTGTTTCGTACGCTCGCGGACCAGTTGCCGCGTGGTGATGGGCAGACGGTCCTGGTCGTCGATCAGGATCCGGTGTCGCGTAATTCCCTTGACCGCACACTTACGACAGCGGGCTGGACGGTGGCCGGCGCAGCGAGCGGCGACGAGGGCCTGGAGTGGTTCCAGGACCACACGGCCGACATCATAGTCCTCGATCTGACGAGCCCGGAAAAGGAAGGGAAGACGTTCCTACGCGCCTTCAAGTCGAACGAACCGACGGCAGCCGTGCCGATCATCGTGGTCACAGCCAAGCGGCTCTCGAATTCCGAACGCCGCGAGCTGTACCGCCTGGCGGATGCCGTTGTCGACAAAGAGATGAGCGGGTGGAGTGAAATGGTGCGCGTGGTGATGAGTTCCGTCGAGCCACGCGCCCCCGAAAGAGCCGAGTTGGCCGGAGAATAACGCGATGCCTACGATCCTGATCGTCGAAGACAATGAAATGAACCGCGATATGTTGTGCCGCCGGCTGTCGCGCAAAGGCTATTCGGTCCTGGTGGCACAGGACGGGGTCGAAGGAATGTCGGTCGCCCGCAGCGAAACGCCGGACCTGATCATCATGGACCTGAGCCTGCCCATTGTCGACGGCTGGGAAGCATCACGGCGCCTGAAGGCGGACGCGACAACCAGCGCGATACCCATCATTGCACTGACCGCACACGCGATGAGCACGGACAAGGAGAAAGCGCTGGCAGCCGGCTGCGATGACTTCGATACCAAACCGATCGACTTCAATCGGCTGCTGCAGAAAATCGACGACGCCTGCGCCCGGCGTTAGCCGCCGGCCAGGGTGCCTAAAAGGTCACAGGACTCGCAAATTCAGTAGCTGCGCCCACGTGCTGCGACGGCGGGAATGTCGCTGCGGCTGATACCGATATCGGCAAGCTGGCGATCGGTCAGACGCGAGAGTTCCGCCCGCGTGCGGGCACGCTGACGGCTTTCATGGATGGCGGTACCAATGCGGGAAAGGCTCTCGATAATTCGTAAGTTCATGGCCATAATCCATCTGTACAGAAAAATGCTTCGATCCTTGTATATGGGAAAGTATCCGGCTTTTTGAGCCTTGCCGAAACCGGTATTCGTGCATTGCAGCATTGCCCAATTTGCATAGGTTAAGGTGTAGTTAACGCGAGTTGCTGACGCAGTTGCGCCGGACAATGGTCTATGTTGTTTCGGTGCCGCGGTTTTTGTGTAATATGCCCCCGCTGCGGCGGACCGATCCGCCTTGCGGCACCGCGGGTATAGAGGGCAAGAGCGATCACGATGGCAAAGAAGGTTCGATTTCAATTGGATGGGCGCAACGTCGAGGCAGCCTCCGACGAGACGATTTGGCAGGCTGCAACACGCTCGGGAGCGGAGATTCCGCATCTGTGCCATTTGGCCGAGCCGGGTTACCGCCCGGACGGCAATTGCCGCGCCTGCATGGTGGAAATCGAAGGCGAGCGTGTCCTGGCCGCATCGTGCATCCGAAAACCGACCGAGGGCATGAAGGTCAAGACCGCGTCGGAACGGGCCAGATCAGCGCGCAAAATGGTGTTCGAGCTGCTGATCGCCGACCAGCCGAAGCGCGACGTCGCACACGATCCGGAGTCCAAGTTCTGGCGCTGGGCCGACGCAGTCGGCCTGTCGTCGAGCCGTTTTCCCGGCCGCGCCGGGCCGCCACAGGATGACAGCCACCCGGCAATGCGCGTCAATCTGGACGCCTGCATCCAGTGCGGCCTGTGCGTGCGGGCCTGTCGCGAGGTTCAGGTCAACGACGTGATCGGCATGGCCTATCGCGGGCATGGCGCCAAGGTGGTGTTCGATCTCGACGACCCGATGGGCGAGTCGACCTGCGTTGCCTGCGGCGAATGCGTGCAGGCCTGTCCGACCGGAGCCCTGATGGAGTCGACGCTTGTCGACAGCGCCGGCGTGCGGAGCGTGTTTGCCGATCGCAGCGTCGATTCGGTGTGTCCGTTCTGTGGAGTCGGCTGCCAGACCAGGGTCCATGTGAAGGACGGGCGGATCGTGCAGATAGACGGCCGGGACGGGCCGGCCAACGAGAACCGCCTTTGCGTCAAGGGACGATTCGGCTACGACTATGTCCACCATCCGCATCGGCTGACCAAGCCCATGATCCGGCGCGAGGATGCACCGAAGCGGTGGGACGACGAGGTTGACCCGGCGAATCCGTGGACGCATTTCCGCGAGGCCAGTTGGGCGGAGGCCCTGGATCGCGCCGCCGCGGGCTTCAGGACGATACTGGACCGCGACGGCGGTGGTGCGCTGGCCGGGTTCGGTTCGGCCAAGGGCTCGAACGAGGAAGCGTACCTGTTCCAGAAACTGATCCGCACGGGATTCGGGACAAACAATGTCGACCACTGCACGCGGCTGTGCCACGCCTCGTCCGTGGCGGCACTGATGGAGGGCATCGGCTCCGGCGCGGTGACCGCGCCGTTCACCGCAGCCGCGGACGCCGACTGCATCGTCGTGATCGGGGCACGGCCGACGGACAACCACCCGGTCGCCGCGACCTACCTCAAACAGGCGGCCAAACAGGGGAAGACGCTGATCGTCATGGATCCGCGACGCCAGGAGCTGTCGCGTCACGCCACCTACAATCTTCAGTTCAAGCCCGGCCGCGACGTCGCGTTGATCAATGCGATGCTGAATGTGATTGTCGAAGAAAAGCTGTACGACCGGCAATATGTCGAGGCACACACCGAGGGGTTCGAAGCGCTCAAGAGTGGTATTGCCAGCTTCACACCTGAGAAGATGGCCGAAATCTGCGGTATCGACGCCGAGACGATTCGCACGGTGGCCCGCGTCTACGCGACCTCGCGGGCTTCGATCATCTTCTGGGGCATGGGCGTCTCGCAGCACGTCCATGGCACCGACAACGTGCGCTCGCTGATCGCCCTGTCGCTGATTACCGGCCAAGTGGGCCGGCCCGGCACCGGCCTGCACCCGTTGCGCGGCCAGAATAACGTGCAGGGCGCATCGGACGCCGGGCTCATCCCGATGGTCTATCCGGACTACCAATCGGTGGAGGACACGGCAGTCAGGGAGCGATTCGAGTCGTTCTGGGGCATGGAACTCGATCCCAAACGCGGCTTGACGGTGGTCGAGATTGTCAACGCCATCCATGCCGGCAGCATCAAGGGCATGTACATTCTGGGCGAAAACCCGGCCATGTCGGATCCGGACCAGGCGCACGCGCGCGAGGCCCTGGCCGCGCTCGAATGCCTCGTCGTCCAGGACATCTTCCTTACTGAGACCGCGTTCCATGCCGACGTCGTGCTTCCGGCCTCGGCACATGCGGAAAAGACCGGTACCTTCACCAACACCAACAGGCAGGTTCAGCTCGGCCGCCAGGTGATCGATCCGCCGGGCGAGGCGCGCCAGGACTGGGAACTCATCCAGGAAATCGCGCGACGGATCGGCCTCGACTGGGCGTACCGTTCGGTGAGCGACGTGTTCGCGGAAATGGCGCAAGTCATGCCGTCGCTGGACAACATCACCTGGGAGCGGCTTGAGCGCGAGGACTCGGTGACCTATCCGTGCGACGCGCCCGATAAGCCGGGCAGCGAAGTTCTGTTCGCCAGCGGTTTCCCGACGGAAAGCGGGCGCGGACGCATCGTGCCGACGCAGCTCGTCGACCCGGACGAACTGCCGGACGATACCTTCCCGATGGTGCTGACGACGGGACGTATGCTCGAGCACTGGCACACCGGAGCCATGACCCGGCGGGCGACGGTGCTCGACGATCTTGAACCCGAGGCGGTCGCCTGTCTGTCGCCCACAGACCTCGCACGGCTCGGCCTGAAGCCCGGCGATTTCGTGACCGTCGCGACACGCCGCGGCACGGTCCGGATGAAGACGCGACAGAGCGGCGACGTGCCGCCCGGAATGGTCTTCATCCCGTTCTGCTTCGCCGAGGCCGCGGCCAACTTCCTGACCAATCCGCAGCTGGATCCGTTCGGCAAGATTCCCGAGTTCAAGTTCTGCGCGGCGCGCGTCGATCCGGCCAAGGAGCCGGTTGCGGCCGAATAGACGGAACCGATCCGTGGCCGGGACCCGCAAGTCGAAGCGCAAGGGCACGGGCAAGGCGACCGCCACGAAGCCGGCACGGCGCCGCAAATCCGCCACGCCGGCCGTAACGGCCGCGCGGGGCAAGCGGACGGCGTCGAAGACGACATCCAGCAAGAGGCCGGCCGCCGCCGCGCCGGACCGGTCGAATTGGCTACCAGACCACGTGTTCGATGCCTGGACGTCGATGACGATTCCGCAGCAACGGCGCGCCGGGATCGCCCTGCTTGCCGTGAGTGCGGTCAGCCTTGCCGCCGTCGGCGCCTGGGTGGTGACGGATTCGCTGCACGGCATTGGCCACTGGGCCGTGCGCGCCGCGGTTCGCGGTATCAGTGCCGCACTGGTCGGACTTTCGCTGTGGGCAGTCCTCAGTCAGCGGCGCTCCGTTTCCCGCGTGCTGGTTCTCGGAGTCAGCGCCGTCAGCCTTCTCGTTTACGAAACCGGCTCGGCCTGGTGGGTGGATCGGGCCCGGGCCCTTGCCAACCGCACGCTGCATCAGCTCGATTCCGGGTCGCGCAATGTCGAGACCCTGACGCCGTCAGAGCTCGCCGACCCCTATGTCGAGGCATATGTGATCATGCGCGACGTCTACTGGGAGCTGTATCTTCGTTCCGATGACGCGATGTCACGCTATCGATCGTATTATGAGGACTACACGGCCGACGGCACGTTTCTCGACGTCACCCGCCTGACGACAAGAAGCGATCTGTGGCGTTCGATCTTCCAGATCGACGACCTGCAAGTGCGCCTCCAGCGAGTTGAGGCGGCGCGACCGGACATTTCCGATCTCCTGCTGACCGTCAACCTGCTGCACGTCGACGCGGAAACGCGGGCGGCCTACGCGGATGACCTTCGCGCCGCGCGCGAGGCGTTCGTCGCGGCGACGACCGCAGCGGTGAGGCAGGAGCGCGAGGCCCTGCGCGCGATGCGAAGCTCCCTGGAAGTGCTGCTGGACGCCGAGGGACGCTACCGCATCGAAAACGGTCGCCTGATCTTCGACCGGCCCGACGATGCGGACCGCTTTGCCGGCCGGGCGGACGCCGGGTGATGGTCAGCGACCGTCGTGGCTCCTCAGCAGGCGCTCCGCTTCGGCAATATCGTCCGGCCTGTTGGCGTTGAAGAACGGGTCGATGGGATCCGTCGGCCAGTTCACGTCGACCAGTCGGTAACGCGCGGTCCAGACGTCGACCTTGCGGATATCCGCCTCCGTCATCGCCTGGCGAAGCTCGGCAGCAAGGCGGACCGGCCATAGTCCGCAAACCGGGTGCGCGCGCCCGCCGGAAGCAGCGCATGCCATTTCGGCACCGGCGGATTCGACCGCTGCCAGCATCCGTGCGGCAAGATCTTCCGGAAGGAACGGCGCATCGGTCGGCACGGTCAGCAGCCAAGGACAATCCGTGGCGTTCGCCGCCGCCCACTCCATACCGGTCAGGACGCCTGCCAGGGGGCCGGCATGGCCGGCTACGGAATCGGCCACGACCGGCAGGCCGAATTCGGCGAAGCGGCCGGGGTCACCGTTCGCATTCAGGATCAGGCGGCTGGTCTGCGGTTTCATCCGGGCGATGACCCGGGCCAGGATGGTCTCGCCGCCGATCCGGCGCAGCATCTTGTCGCCGCCGCCCATACGGCGCGACAGGCCGCCGGCGAGCAGCACTCCGACAACGGCCCCGTTCATGATCCCGACATCGCTCCGACCAGATCGCTCCTCTGCGGCCGGGCAGTCCATCCTGCCCGGGTCCGTCTCCCGCCGACCGCGCCGGTCGGCGGAAGCCATATGGCAATACCGCGAGGCGGGCTGCGGGTCCAGTCGGGAACGGACCGGACCCTCTTGATCGATTTGGGCGCGGCGGCCTGCCCCGCCGCGATCACGGGGATTCTAGTGCAGGTCGGGCGTCCACATGCAGGTGTAGTTGCCGCTGATCCGGGCGGCCTCCATGGCCTTGTCGGCGCGGTTGATCAGTTCCTGCACCGGGCTGGAATCCATCATGACACCACCGAGCGAGACCGTAACGGAAATATCCAGCTTGTTGTCAGGCATCTTGAACGGCAGGCGGGCGATGATCCCATTAAGCCGCTGCAGGACCGCGGTCGCATCCGACGGTTTGACATGGGGCAGCGCGACCAGGAGCTTGTCCCGGCCGTGCCGGAAGATCGCATCGTACGAACGCAGGCTGTGCGCGAACCGGTTCGCGATCTCGCCCACGGTCAGTTCCATCGCTGCGCCCTCGATGGGGTTCGGGGCACAGACGACGAGACAGCAGGTGGCCTTGCTCGTCGACACCTTCTGGCGCGCGTTTTCCAGCCACTGGGCAGTCTCCATCAGGTTGTCGACCACCGGCAGCGGGCCAGCCATTTCCTTGCGTTCACCGAAATCGAAATCGGTGGATGTGTTTGCGGCAGTAGATGATTTCGGGTTCCCGAACAAGCCCATGAACCGGCCCTCCTCGTTCACGTCGCATGTGTCTCCGTCCCGAGCGCACAGACCGGCGACGACCACGGTCGGTAGCGCGCTGCACGCCAAAATCGCGGGGCATATTGGCCGGCAATTGGTAAAGGATAGGTTTTCACGTCCAAAAAACGTGCTGCGGGCGTTACAGGGTCGGATGCCTAGTGCTCGAGCTCGGGAGACCACACGACAATGCGTTCGCCGACGCCCGTTCCGGCCATGTTTGCGGCTCGCGACGCCCGCTCGAGGATTTCCTGCACCGACGCCCGGGGATCGGACGCGGCAATGCCGAACCTCGCGGAAACTACCGCTTCCACCGTTCCGGACAGTGCAAACGGGCTCTTGTCCACGGCCTCGCAGAGACGTTTCGTTACCGCACTCGCCTGGCCGGTATCGGTGCCCGGAAGGCAGATCAGGAATTCGGAGCGCCCATAGCGATAGACCGCATCGTAAGGGCGCAAATTCGCATACAGCCGGGCCGCGAGACCGGCAACGAGCCGGTCGATGCCGAGATTGCCGAACTCCTCCTCGACCTCGGCGAGTTCGTTGGGCCGCACCATGAGCAGGCACATCGGCAGGTTGGTGCGCGCCGCCCGCTCCGATTCGCGCTCGAGCTCGGCTAGCATGGTCATCCGGCCCTGAAGTTCCGCGACGGCCTCGTCCTCGGCCACCAGGATGTCTTCCGGCCGGCCGTGGACTTCCTGGATTCGTGCGGCGACAGTCCTGAACCCGTCGAACGCGCTGATCAGGGCATCGTATTCGTCCACCGGTATCCGTTCGCCCGCCGCCTTCCCCGCAAGATAGCGCGCAGCCTCGTGCACCTCCTTGTGAGCCCGGCCGATCTCGACGAACAGGTTGCCCTCGAGGATGCCCGACTGGCTGTGCCGCTCCAGCCATTGGCCGAACCGGCAGCGCCGGTGGGCGTCTTCGTCGGCGATCGGGGAATCCGGCTTGAGACCGCAGATGAGGGCGCGGCGCAGACTTTCGAGCAGGCGTTCATGTTCGGCCAGCGCCTGCGCGACCGATACCGAAATATCGCGCGATCCGGCACTGTCGAGAGACGCTCCGCCCTTGCCTGTCATCCTGTACTCCAGAAGCCGGGCACCGTGGACCCGGCCCGCTCAAGCGGTCAAGCCGCGTCGAGATCCGGCGACCAGAGACGAATCGCATCGCCGCCGTTCTGCGCGGCGGCGTGAAGCGCCCGCCCTGCGCGGGCGAGGTTCTCTTCCACCGAGGCCGCGCCGTCAAGCATGATCGCGCCCAGCGAGGCCGTCGCCGGCACGACGCTGCCGTCCTCCATCGTCAGAAGGCGGCTCGAGACGACCTTGCGCAGTCGGTCCATGACGGTGGTGGCGTCCTCCTGCTTGAGGTGCGATACGCCGATCAGGAACATGTCCGGCCCGAAGCGGTAGATCGAGTCGTAGGGCCGCAGGCCGACCGCGAACCGTTTGCCGACGCCGTTCACGATCTGCGGCGCGAATTCGTTGCCCTTGAGGTTATCGATTCGAACAAGGATAACGCAATACGATTCCCCGACACGAAACACGCGTCCGAGCTCTTTTTCCAGGTCCCGCATCATCGCGGTCGTATCGTCGACGATCGGCAGCGGTGGCAGGCCGCTGCCGGATCCGTCGCTGACCATGTAACGCTTGGTGCCCCTCAGTCCGAGCATGTGTAATCCACGTCCAATCATCGCAGGTTATCTCTCCGGCAATGGAACATTGCCGTCCATTGGAACACCATTTGATCAACAATTTATGAAAATCCATGGTTAATCGGGGAGGGCGCGACCTTAGCTGCGCGCGCAGTGCCCTAGGTCGCCGCCCGCTCGGCCCTGGATGGGGAATTGCCGCGCAGCGACGCCGGTTCGGCGTCGTAGACGATCCGGTTCTCGCCCGACAGGGCGATGAAGCGCTTGCCCTTGGCCCGCCCGATCAACGTCAGATTGGCCTTGCGCGCCAGCTCAACACCCCATGCGGTGAAGCCCGAGCGCGAAATGAGAATCGGAATCCCCATTTGGACGGCCTTGATCACCATCTCCGACGTCAGCCGCCCGGTGGTGTAAAAGATCTTCCCCTCCTTGCCGATCCCGTTCATCGCCATGAAGCCGGCGATCTTGTCGATCGCGTTGTGACGGCCGACATCCTCCATGTAGATCAGCGGCCGGTCCTCCTCGCACAGCACGCAGCCATGGATCGCCCCCGCGGCAAGGTAGAGGCTCGGTGAGGTGTTGATCTTCTTGGTCAGGGCATAGAGCCAGGAGGTCTTCAGGATGGCGTCGCCGGGCAGCCGCACCTCGTCGAAGCGCTCCATCAGGTCGCCGAACACCGTGCCCTGGGCGCAACCGGAGGTCAGCGTCTTCTTGCGCAGCTTCTCCTCGAAATTGGTGCGCTTCTTCGTACGCACGACCACCGTTTCGATGTCGTCCTCATACTCGACGGCGGTGATCTCGTCGTCGGGCCGCAGCATGTTCTGGTTGATCAGGTAGCCGACCGCAAGGTACTCGGGATGGTCGCCGATCGTCATCATGGTGACGATCTCCTGGCCGTTGAGGAACAGGGTGAGCGGCCGCTCGACGACGACGCGGGTCTCGATCGGATTGCCGTCCTGGTCGACGCCCGTCACCGCCTGCGTGAGGCGCTTGTCTTCCGGGTCGGGCTTGAGAATGTAATCGCTCATGACCAGCAATATGCGTGCGCCCGCCCGTTCCGGCAAGTCGCCGTGCGGGTCGGCCGGCAGGCGGGCGCGGCGCCGGCGCCTGCGAGTTCGCCCGATATTGACGCCGAGCCGCCGAAAACCAGATATCTCAGCGGGTGGATTGTGCGGCGGCCATGTTCTAGAATACGCCGCCGGTTCAGGAGAGGCAGGGTAATGAGAGATCCCTTCGGGCGACATATCACCTATCTGCGCGTGTCGGTCACCGACCGCTGCGACTTCCGCTGCGTCTACTGCATGTCGGAGGATATGACCTTCCTGCCCAAGAAGGACGTGCTGTCGCTGGAGGAGCTGGACCGGCTGTGCGGCGCCTTCGTGCGCCTCGGCGTGCGCAAGCTGCGGCTGACCGGCGGCGAACCGCTGGTCCGCCGCAACATCATGTGGCTGATCGAACGGCTCGGCGCGCATCTGAAGACCGGCGCCCTCGACGAGCTGACCGTCACCACCAACGGCAGCCAGCTCGCCAAGCTCTCCGACCGGCTCCATGCCGCCGGCGTGCGCCGCATCAACGTATCGATGGACACGCTGGATCCGGAGAAATTCGCCGCGATCACCCGCTGGGGCAAGCTCGACCAGGTGCTGGACGGACTCGCAGCGGCAGAAGCGGCGGGGCTCAAGATCAAGATCAACGCGGTGGCGCTGAAGGGCGTCAACGACGACGAGTTCCACGACCTCGTCGCCTGGGCCGGCGAACGCGGCTACGACCTCACCTTCATCGAGGTCATGCCGATGGGCGACATCGGCGACCAGCGGGTCGACCAGTACCTGCCGCTGTCGATGGTGCGCACGCGGCTGCGCGAGCGCTGGACGCTGGAGGAGATCGACCTCAATACCGGCGGGCCGGCGCGCTATGTGAAGGTTCGCGAGACCGGCGGCCGCCTCGGCTTCATCACGCCGATGACCCACAATTTCTGCGAATCCTGCAACCGCGTGCGGCTGACCTGCACCGGCACGCTCTACATGTGCCTCGGCCAGGAGGACGCGGCCGACCTGCGCGGCCCCTTGCGCGCCAGCGAGTCCGACGCGGCGGTCGAGCGCGCCATCCTCGAGGCGATCGACCGCAAGCCCAAGGGCCACGACTTCGTCATCGACCGCCGCACCCACAAGCCCGCCGTCAGCCGCCATATGAGCGTGACGGGCGGCTGAGGCGCAGGCGCGCATTTCGTTCCCAGATTCCGAGCGACCTCATGCTTCGGGACGGCTGCTGCGCAACCTCCTCAGCATGAGGCTCCAAGAGCTTTGATGACGCGTGCCTCATGCTGGCGAGCCCCGAAGGCCCGTCTCGAAGCATGAGGTCGCACCGCTGCTCCGGCTCTAGTTGATCCGCACCGGGCCCTTCTCGCCGAGCATCGCGCGGGGCGGGTCCTCGGCGGTCGGGCCGGACTGGTGGTGGACGATCTTCCAGGCCCGGTCCTCGCGCACGAAGACGTTGGTCGCGATCAGGTTATTGCCGCCGATCTGCTCGAAGCAGACCACCGCCGCGTAGTCGCCGAACAGGTGCACGCGCGGTCCGAGGAACTTGATCTGCGCCGAGGATTCGTGGCCGAGGATGCCCTTCCAGCTCGCCAGCACCGCCTCGCGGTCGAAGATCGGCCCGCCGCCGGGATGGATGCAGCTGACCGGCGATTCGCTTGCCCACAGCTGCGCCATGGTCGAAAAATCCCGGCCATTGAACGCGGCGTAGAACGCCTCGTTGGCGAACAGGACGGCGTCGCGGTCGGACATCCGGCGTCTCCCAATCGGCCCGGTCGCTCAGGCCGCCTCTTCCATCTTCATCGACCAGGCGCCGCGGGCCGCCGCGCCGTTGGCCAGCGCGCGGTGCAGGAACGCCTGCTGCGCCGCCGCGACGTTGTCCGCCTTGCCGCCCCATGCCTTGAGCGCCGCCGCCTGCAGCGCGCGTCCGTAGGAGAAGCTGAGCTTCCACGGCAGGGTCTCGCCGAGCGCGTTCATCGCATTCAGATGCTCGGTCGCCAGCACGTCGGACTGGCCGCCCGAGAGGAACACGATGCCCGGCACCGCCGCAGGCACCGCGCGCTTGAGCACCTCGACGGTGCGCCGCGCGACCTCGTCGACGCCGGCCTGCTTGCGGCAATCGGTGCCCGACAGCACCATGTTGGGCTTGAGCAGCGTCGCCTCCAGCCGCACGTTCTGGATGCGCAACTGGCGGTAGACCTCGGCCAGCGTCGCCTCGGTGACCTCGGCGCAGCGCTCGATGTCGTGGTCGCCATCCATCAGCACCTCGGGCTCGACGATCGGCACCAGCTTCGCCTCCTGGCACAGCGCGGCATAGCGCGCCAGCGCATGGGCGTTGGCCGAGATGCAGGCCTCGCTCGGATGCCTGTCGCCGGCGATGGTGATCACGGCGCGCCACTTGGCGAAGCGGGCGCCGAGCCCGTAATACTCCTGGCAGCGCTCGCGCAGCCCGTCCAGCCCCTCGGTGACCTTCTCGTCGGGCGATCCGGCCAGCTTCTTGGCCCCGGTATCGACCTTGATGCCGGGGATGATGCCGGCGCGCGCCAGCACCTTGACCAGGGGCGTGCCGTCGGCGGCGTTCTGGCGGATCGTCTCGTCATAGAGGATCACGCCGCTGATCGCCTCCTCGGCGCCGGCGGTCGTGAATAGCATCTCGCGATAGGCGCGGCGCGTTTCCTCGACCGATTCGACGTTGATCGAATCGAAGCGTTTCTTGATGGTCCCCGTGCTCTCGTCGGCGGCGAGAATTCCCTTGCCGTCCGCCACGATCGCCCTTGCGATATCGTCCATTTCGACCTCCTCGATGCCTCGAAGGGGCGCGCCTGACGGCGCGCGCCACCATGCCGCCCCTTATACTGCCCCGCCGCCGTTAACGCTACAGGTAGCAACCGGCATCGCAACGCTGGCGCGGACGTCCGCGTCGGCTATACTGCCGCGACCGCCGCGGGAGACGCACTGGGGCCGATGACGCAATCGAGAATCGCCTTCCTCGCAACCGAGGACAACGAAGCGCAGGAAGCGCTCGCCCGCCTGTCCTCACGCTACGGCAACATTCCGCCGGCCGAGGCGGAGATCATCGTCGCGCTCGGCGGCGACGGCTTCATGCTGCAGACGCTGCAGACGCATATCGACGGCGACGTTCCGATCTACGGCATGAACCGCGGCTCGATCGGCTTCCTGATGAACCGCTACGACGAGGAGGACCTGCCAGAACGCCTCGAGCGGGCCGAGCCGGTCCGCCTGCACCCTCTGCGCATGACGACGACATCGGCCTCCGGCGTCGAGCAGGAGGCGCTGGCGATCAACGAGGTCTCGCTACTGCGCCAGACCCGGCAGGCAGCCAAGCTGCGCATCAGCATCGATGGAAGGGTCCGTCTGGAGGAGTTGATCTGCGACGGCATCCTCGTGGCGACGCCGGCCGGCAGCACCGCCTACAACCTGTCCGCGCATGGCCCGATCATTCCGATGGGCGCGGGCCTGCTGGCGCTCACCCCGATCAGCGCCTTCCGGCCGCGGCGCTGGCGCGGCGCGCTGCTGCCGCAGACCGCCCAGGTCGGGCTCGAGGTGCTGGAGCCGGCAAAGCGCCCGGTGAGCGCGACTGCCGGCCATACCGAGATCCGCGATGTCGTGCACGTCGACGTCGGCCAGGTCGACGACCTCTCGGTCACCCTGTTGTGCGATCCCGAGCACAATTTCGAGGAGCGGATCCTCAAGGAGCAGTTCGAACCGTGACGCCGTGAAGCGAGCGTCACCGAGCGATCTCACACTTCGAGATGGGCGTTGCGGCCCTCCTCAGTATGAGGCTCAGATATTTGTGCCCTCATGCTGAGGAGCCCCGCAGGGGCGTCTCGAAGCATGA
>JBFIFO010000077.1:0-17476 GCA_041602815.1 Alphaproteobacteria bacterium
AGCTCCGGGGTATCGACCCGCCAGGCGCGTTTTACGAACGGCCTGTAAATCTCGTATTGCGACGCGTCCGCGTGCAGGTTCACTTCCTGATGCGGATGCTTGCCGTAATAGTGGCTCGGCACGTCGCCGGCGATGACCACCATGGGGATGCAGTCCAGCGCCGCGTTGGCGACCCCGGTGGCCGCATTGGTCAGGCCGGGGCTCAGATGGCTGAGCACCACGGAGGCCTTCCCGGTGGCGCGGGCATAGCCGTCGGCGGCGTGCGCGGCGATCTGCTCGTGCCGGACGTTGACGAAATGGATCTTGCTGTTCGCCATGGCCGACAGCACGGCGATGTTGGTGTGTCCGCACAGGCCGAAGACGTGCCGGACGCCCCGCTCCTCCAAGTAACGGATCAAGAGATTGGAAACCAGGTCTTTCATCGACGCCTCCTGTCGGCGTACCCCCCGGGAAGCGCGCCCCGGGGGAAGGGGGCGGACCTTCTCCGGGTGCAAGTCGGCAGGGAGGATCACAGGGTCTCGGTGTTGTAGAACTCGCCGAACAGGTCCTCCTCGCTCGGCCGGTCCTCCGCAATGGGTCGGCTGACCCAGGTTACATTCATGTAGTGCTTCAGGTGCACGTTCTCGTTGGTGATGTTGCCGCCCCAGATGCCGCAGCCCAGGCTCGAGGTCATCGGCATGCCGTTGTTGAAGGCGCCGGCATTGGCCTTGGACTGCGGCTGCCGCACCATCATGCGACTCACCGGTGCGACGCGGGCCAGGGCATCGATGTGGTCGTCGTCATAAGAGAATATACCGCAGGAGTGACCCTTGCCGCCCACCTCATAGATGTCGCGAACCATCTGCAAAGCCTGATCGAATCCCTCGTAGCGGTACACGGCCAGCACGACGCACAGCTTCTCGCTCGAGAACTTGTGCTCGGTGCCGATGCCCTGCTGCCGCACGATAAGGAATCTGCGGTCGTCAGGGATGCTGAAACCGGCGATCTCGGCGATTTTCTGTGCGGCGATTGCCACCGTGTTGATGGTGCGGTGGCCCGCGTCGTCCCACAGGGCCTTCTCGAGCAGGGCCTTTTCCGAGTCGCTGCAGAGGTAGCCGCCCTCGACCTGAAGCTGATCGATCATGGCATCATAGAGCCGGGCGTCGACCAGCATGTTGCCGTCGGCCGAGCAGCCGGATCCGAAATCCGACGTCTTGCTGATCCGCGTGTTGCGCGCCGCCTCGGCGACGTCGGCCGTCTCGTCGATGACGATGGTGGAATTTCCGGCGCCGACGCCGTAGGCCGGCTTGCCCGAGCTGTAGGCCGCCTCCACCATCATCTTGCCGCCGGTGGCCATGGTCAGGTCGCAGATCGACATCAGCGCCTGCGTGAGCGGAATGCTCGGACGCTCCACACATTGCAGGAGATCCTCGGGCGCGCCCAGCTTCTTGAGGGTTTCGCGCATGACACGGATGGTCTCGTTGGTCGTATTCTTGGACCGCGGGTGCGGCGAGAAGATCACGGCGTCGCGGCATTTCAGCGCGTAGATCGCGGTGACCGGCGGGGTGAGCGCCGGGTTCGTAGTCGGGATCAGCGAGGCGATGACGCCAGCGGGCTTGGCGTATTTCACGATACCCTTGATCGGATCCTCCTCGATCACGCCGATGCTTTTCTGACGCAGCGCGTCGCGAAGCACGCCCATGATCTTGAACCGCTTGCCGGGCCGTCCCTCGCGGTCGCCGAGCCCGCTTTCGTCCACACCCATCTGGGCCAGGCGGGAGAAAGTCCTCTCGTTGGCGGTGGCCCAGCCGATGGCACGGCAGATGCGGTCCACCCGTTCCTGGTCGTAATCCTCGACGGCCCTCATGGCCGCCCGTGCGCGGGCGAGCAGATCCTGTGCCAACCGCCGTTCGTCGGCAGTGATCTCGCGCGCCATCCTTGCCTCCTTGAGTTTCATGCCGTGTACCTTCTGGCTGGTGTTTCGGTATGGGAACAGGACGCCAGATGCCGCTTCGCCGTCTCCAGGCAGCGGCGCGCATGTCCCTCGTAGCCCAGTTCCTCGACGCGTTTCCGGTTCGGAAGTTCGATCGAGAACGTCAAGGGCGGCAGCCGTTCGAGCAGCGCCGCGAAATCAATGCATCCTTCGCCGGGATACAGCCGGTCGTCGCGCGCGATGTGGATCATGCCGTCCCGGGTCGTGGGAATGTCCCGCGCCGTGTCGGCAATGTGCACGAAATGGAACCATTCGGCCGGCAGCGCGTCGATTTCCGCTGGATCGAGCTTCGAGAAGTGGGCATAGAGAGTGTCGATCAGGATGCCGCCGTTGCGACGGCCGGCCGCACCCACGATGTCGGCTGCCTCCTGAAGGCTGGTCAGGCGGGAAAAGGTCGGAAACTCGAGGTCCACCGTCAGGCCGAACGGCTTGGCGAGATCGCAGATTTCCGCGTAGCGCTCGACGAGGAAATCGCGATCCGTGCGGTCCTTGGTCCAGGCGCTCGAGATCACGTGGCGCGCGCCCAGTTCGGCCGCCACCTCCATCGCCGGCACATAGGTCTTCGGGTCCCGGTCGGGAAGGATGCGTGCCAGCTCGAGGTCGTGCAGCCTGATCCCCGTCGCGTCGAGCGCGCTCTTCGTTGCGCGCATCATCATCCTGTCCTGCGGCAGGCAGGCACATTCGCCCGGCACCCCCATGGGGATCAGCCGCAAGCTCACGAAGTCATAGCCGGTGCGAGCGGCGATGTAGGTCAGTTCAGGCGCGGAGCAGCCGATCAGGGTAAGATGCGCCAACGAAAACTGGTGTCCCATTTTCAGAGTCTCCGAGTATGTCCGTGCGCCGTTCGCCCGGCGGTCTGTCACGCCGCCGCGAGAACCTGGGCCATGCGGCTCGGCAATTTGCGCCCGAGAATGCGTTCCATCTCCAGGGCCAGGCTGCACAGCGCCTGCCAGTCGATGCCCGTCGAAATGCCCATTTCCCCGAGGGCATATGCCGCATCCTCGGTGGCGATGTTGCCGGCGGCGCCAGGCACGAACGGGCACCCTCCCAGCCCGGCCAGAGCCGCATCGAAGTTGGCCACGCCCGCTTGCAGGCCCGCGACCATGTTTGCGATGCCGAGGCCGCGGGTATCGTGCAGATGCAGCGAGATCGCAATTGCGGGATCGATCACCTTGCGAACCTCGGTGACGGCCGCGGTAACGGAGCGGGGATTCCCGAGGCCGGAGGTATCGGCGATGTTGATTTCCCGAACGCCGAGGGCGCTGTATATGGCGGCGATCTCGCAGACCCGCGCAAGGGGGACATCGCCACCGTATCCACAGCCCAAAGCGGACTGGATTCCGGCGCGCACCGCGATGCCTTCCGCGACCGCGCGCTCGATCATCGGCACGATATCCGCCTTCGCCTGTTCCAGCGTCCGGTTGGTGTTCTTCAGGCTGTGGGCCTCGCTCGCCGAGATCGACATGCTGAGATGCTTTACGCCGGCGGATATGGCCCGATCGAGGCCCCGGCCGTTCAGTACCAGCGCGGTGTAGGTGACACCCGGCGCCGGGTCCAATTCCGCAAACAGCTCGTCGGTGTTGGCCATCTGCGGCACCCATTTCGGATGTACGAAGGATCCAACCTGGATGCGGCGTACGCCGCACGATTCCATGCCGCGGATGAAGTGCAGCTTCTCCTCGACCGAGAAGGCGCGCTGTTCGATCTGCAGGCCGTCCCTTAAGGACTCGTCCTCGATCACTACGTTGTCGACGGGATCGTGCATGGATGACCTCGCGGGGGATGGCCCGTCTCGAAACTTTCGGGGGGCGATCCGCTGCCTACTATCTCAAGCCGATTCTGTCGTAACATCAATTACGGATATTGCTCATTATGCAAACATGATGTTAATTCGAAGCACGACACAGGGACGGGGTCTTACGTGCTGACGCTGCGGCAGATAGAAGTGATTCGCGCTATCATGGTTGCCGGCACCGTCAATGGTGCGGCCGAATTGCTCAACGTATCCGCGCCGGGCATCAGCCGCGTGATGAAGCACGCCGAGAACCAGCTCGGCATCCGCCTGTTCGCCCGCCGGCACGGCAGGTTTATCCCCACGCGCGAGGCGCAGAGCGTGTTCGGCCAGGTCAACGCGGTATTCCAGAAGGTCGAGGACCTTCAATTCGCGATCGACCAGTTGAAGAAAGGCGTTTCGACGGTATTTTCCTTCGCATCCGTGCCCAGTATCTCGCAGCACATCCTGCCCCGTGTGGTGAAACGGCTGCGCGGGAAATTCCCGGATCTGAAAATGGAGATCAACGTCCTCAAGATCGAGGAGGCGATCGATTATCTTCTCCTCAAGAAGGGCGAGGTCGTGGCGATGAGCTACAAGATCGATCATCCGGGGTTGATGTCGCACGCCCTTGCCGTGGGAAGTCTCGTCGCCATCGTTCCGGAGGGGCACGATCTGGCCGGCCGCAAGGAAGTGTCACTTGCCGAACTCGCCGCCTTCCCTCTGATCGGTATCGATCCCAACGACCCGTACGGGCGGATCATCGCGTCGGCCTTCGAGGCACATGGGCACGGCTTCGAACTCTCCATTCGCGCCCGCTTCGCCCAGACGGTCTACGCGCTGGTGCGCCAGGGGCTGGGCGTCGCCATCATCGACGAATTCTCGGTGTGCGCCCGCGACCTGCCCGGCGTGGTACGGCTGGCCATTTCAGAGGCCACGCCGTTCCGGACCTACGCTGTCGTCAGCGCCGACGAACCCTTGTCGATTTTCGCCGAGGAATTGATCGACGATTTGCGGGCGGAAATGAAAATAGCGGTGAGCAACCGGCCGTGGGGGTGAGCGGTCGATGCGGCCGATACGCCGCCAAGATCGTTTTCGTTTGCCGCGGTAGCGGCTACACTCGACGGCGATTCTCTCGGGAGACAGCACATGAAGCGCGGGATCTCGTCGCTCTCCTTTTCCGGCCCCCTGCCGAACAAGATCGAGGCGGCAGCGAAGGCCGGCTTCGACGGCATAGAGATTTTCCGCGAAGACCTGGTCTATTGCGACGGCGCGCCTGCAGAGGTGGCCCGCTTCATCGCCGATTGCGGACTCGAGGTGTTCAGTCTCCAATCCCTGCGCGATTTCGAAGCGTCGCCGGATGCGCGCCGCGCGTGGAACGTCAAGCGCGCGCAGCGATTCCTCGATTTGGCTGTCGACCTGGGTGCACCTCTCCTGATCGTCTGCGCCAACACCCGCACGGATACCATCGCCGATCCGGATCGTGCCGCGGCCGATCTCGCCATGCTGGCCGACATGGCGGCGGAACGCGGTGTTCGCCTCGGCTACGAGGCCCTGGCGACGAGTGCGGCCGTGCGTACCTACGTCGATGCCTGGCAGATCGTAGAAAAAGCCGATCGCCCGAACCTCGGCCTCGTTCTCGGAGTCGTGCATACCCTGGCTGTCGGCGCCGATTTCGCGGCGCTGGAGGCGATCGATCCGGCCCGGATATTCCTCGTCCATCTGGCCGACGCGCCGGCGGCCAAGATGGATGTGCGGTTGCTGGCCCGGCATTTCCGGCTCTTTCCGGGACAGGGCGACCTGCCCGTCGCCGACCTGTTCGCGACCCTCAAGGCCAAGGGATACGAGGGGCCGGTCTCGATGGAAATCTTCAACGACCAGGTGCGGGCCATGCCCCCGAAGACCATCGCGAGCGACGGTATTCGCGCGTTTCGCCTGTTGGACGAGGCGACGAGCGCCGACGCGGCTGCGCCACCGTCGATCCAGGATATCGGCTTCATCGAATTCGCCTGCGCCGGGACCGAGGCCGAGGACCTCAAGCGCTTGTTCGCAGCACTGGGATTCGTCCTCACCCACCGCCACAAGTCGAAGAAGGTTTCGCTGTATCGGCAGGGCGCGATCAATCTCGTGCTCAACGAAGAGAAACGCGGGCCTGCCCATTCGTATTTCCTGATGCACGGCGTATCGGTCTGCGCCGTGGCGTTCCGCGTCGACAACCTGCCGGGCATGATCGACCGGATCGGCCAGCAGCTGGGGGGCGAGGTTTCGCACTTGGCCAATCCCGGAGAGCTCGATATTCCGGCGCTCCGCGGGCTCGGGGGCGATATGATCTTCCTGCTGGACGGGGGGCCGGATGCGCCGGCGTTCCACGAAGTGGACTTCGAGGCGGTCGGAGCACAGGAGTCCGGCGACGGCACCGGTTTGCAGGCTATCGACCACTACACTCAAGCCGTCGCACCCACTGAATTCCTGACCGGCCTCCTGTTTTACCGCGCCATGTTCCGGTTCGCATCCGATGAGCAGGTGGACATCATCGACCCCCACGGCACCGTGCGCAGCCGAATCCTGTCGAACGAATCCGGACGCATCCGCCTGGCCCTGAACTCGTCGATCGGGCCCAGCACCATGGTGCAGCGTTTTCTGTCGCGCAACGTGCTCGCCGCCTACCAGCATTTCGCGTTCAGCTGTGACGACATCTTCGCCTACGCGAACGCCCTAGAGCCGGCTCTCGTCCTGCAGGTGCCGGCCAATTATTACGAAGATCTGCTCCTGCGGTTCGATCTGGAGCGGCAACTCATCGAATCGATGCGTGCCCGCAATATCCTCTACGACCAGGACGGCCAAGGGCGGCCGTACTTCCAGCTCTTCACGCGGGACGTCAACGGTCTGTTTTTCGAGGTTGTGCAGCGCAACGGCTATGCCGGCTTCGGTGCCGTCAACGCGCCGGTGCGTATCGCCGCCCAGGCCCGCGACTACGAAGAAGTGCAAAACCTGCTATTCGAACTGCGTAACGCCTGATCCGTTCGCCGGCGCCTCGATGTGTTCGCCGGGCGCCGGCTTGTTCGCCCGGGGGGTACGGCCGTCCATCCACGATTCGGCCTCTTCCCTGACCTCGTCCTGTTCCACGGTGATGCCGGTGAAGCAACGGAACGCATCCAGGCCCTGGAATAGGAACAACTCGAACCCCGTCATGGCCGGGACACCCGCCGTCTCGCAATGCCGCAGGAACTCGGTGTGCAAAGGCGTGTACACGGCGTCGAACGCCCATCGCTGGCCGCCGACGGCAGCGGGCCCGATGGGAACGCCGGGATGCTTGTGCATGCCGACCGGAGTCGCATTGACGAGGCCGTCGACCTCCGATGCGACGGCGGCGACCGCCTCCGCGGGCACGGTGCGGGCGTTGAATCCGTTCTCGGCCAGAACCGTGACCAGGGCGGCGGCACGGTCGGCTTTCAGGTCGTGGATGTAAAGCTCGCCGGCGCCCAGTTCCTCAAGCGCGAAGGCGATGGCCCGGCTGACACCGCCGGCACCGAGGATCAGCACCCGACCCGCCTGCATGGCGCCGAACGTATGCCGATACCCCTGGATAAAGCCGGAGTAGTCGGTGTTGGCACCCATCCACTGACCGTCGAGGAAGACCACCGTGTTGACGGACCCGACCCGCCGCGCGCGCGGCCGCAGATTCGGGATGGCGGCCGCGACCACGGTCTTGAACGGGTGCGTCACGTTGAGGCCCCGGAACCCCTTGTCCATGCAGTCCTGCAGGACGGCGAGCGGATCAAAGTCGTCGATGCCCTCGCTGTCGAAGCGCGTGTAGCTGACATCCAGGCCGCACAGGCGCCCAAGGTATTCGTGCAGGCGCCCCGCCCGGGATTGCGAAATGTTCTCGCCAACCAGGCCCAGCTGTACGGTCACTGCCGCCACTCCTTGCGCTCACTGGTTCGAATCGGGCTGGCGACGGCGTAACACACACATCCGGCGCACCGCCTTCGGGCGCCCGTCGCCAACACACCTGCGCTTATTTCGCGCGCAACAGGGCATAACATCAATTGATGAAATCGACTATGTGGAAAACCTGACGTTAATCGGATCTGCGTGGCTGTCCCTGCTCGGCCTTGCGGCGCGGTTCGGGCCTTCCTCAACCGCGGCCTGGACGCAACGCTGCAATGCGACGCACGTGCCGTGCGCAATCAGTCGCTGGCCGGTCAGAACGCTTCGTTTCAGGCGAGTTTCGCCGCACGCTCCAGCCGCACGGCGCAGACCTTGAATTCCGGGATTCCGGATGTCGGGTCCGAGGCCGGGTTGGTCAGGACGTTTGCCGCCGCCTCCCAGAAGTGGAACGGGATGAACAGGACGCCGGTATCCACACGGCTGCCTACCCTGGCCGGCAGGGTGATCGAGCCGCGGCGCGACGTCACCTTTACGCGATCCCCGTCCTTGATGCGGATCTTCTTCGCATCGGCGCCGTTGACCTCGACGAACGGCCCGGGGACGAGGCCGTTCAGGCCGTCGCTCCGCCGCGTCATCGTGCCGGTGTGGTAATGTTCGAGCAACCGGCCCGTGGTCAGCACGATAGGGTATGACGCGTCGGTCTCCTCGTCCGCGGGCTTGTATTCGACCGCATCGAACTGGCCGAGGCCCCGTCGGTCCGCCGGCAACTGTTCGCCCGGATACCACGTTACCGGCTGCCGAGTTGATTTATGTCAGTGCGGCCGGCGCGCCTCTTGACCGATCATCCCCGCATATTAGGGGCTGACGATACTCTCAGCTCGCGATCGCGCATGTTGAATCGCGAATGCGCGAGAGTCGGGAAAAGGTCGGCAACCAAGCAGGAAACATGACCATGGACGAGCTCTTGGAGCCGCATCATGGGCTTCGGCGCGCAAGTGAGGTTAAAAGAAGCACGCGATGTCATGCAAGAAACTGTTGGGTCTTAGACTTCCGGATGTCGAAATCACCGAGACTTTCCTGAGAAAGGGGTTTCATAGCGGATCGAGTAAATACCGGAGATTTATGGAGCAGGATCACCTCGAGGAGGTCTACAACTTCAAGGACGGTGTTCTTGAAATCAGGGAACTTCTCGGCAGGATTCACGACCAAAAGATATGGTATGCGGGCAATTGTACCAGACCCTGGATGCCAACAGAATTGAAGCAGGTCCGTCCCGCCACACCCAGCAGCAGGCATTCCACCCTCATGACGGCGTATTCGCTGACCTGCCCACGGACCGACCCGGGGATTCGACCGTGCCTCCGCATGGCGTGGCTCGGCGCACCTGCCGCAGCCGCTCCGGACGACCCATCCAGCCGCGCCTGCATGGTGAACCGGCGCTCCAATCGGAGACGGCAATCGCCTCGCAGCCCTGCTTCACGATCGCGCGGTGTGTGCCGCACCCTTCGTAATCCTGGTGGTGGACGCTACAATGCGGTCAGACCGCGCCGTGCACAAGAAAGCGGCCTGCTCCAGTGTGGCGAGGGAATCAGGCGGCTCTTTTGGGTCGATGCGCCTGTCGTGGCGAGGTCGCGCGACCAATCCGGAGACAGTGGAGGTTCGGGGCAATGAACGATGATTCGGGTAATGACGTGGTGACCGCTGACGGCCAGGGCGCCGCTGTCGCTGGACGCTCGATAATTCTTGGGGTAGCTCACGAGAGGGCGCTCTCTGACGCCTATCGGAACGCACTGCGCCATAATTCTGCAGGAGAGGAATCTCATGGAAGATAACCGAACGGCCGAGACCCACCCGCGCGGCGGGGGCGCCGGCCGCAATGACGTGGATGACCTCGACTCGGGCCTCGAACCGTGCCGGCTCGAGATCGACGGAAATCAGATCGAGGCTCAGCAGGGCGATACCATCCTGACGGCGGCCCGTCGCGCCGGCATCGAAATCCCCGCGATGTGCGCGGATCCGAGGATCAAGCCCACGGGCGATTGCGATTTGTGCCATGTCGCTCTCGACGGCCAGACACAGCATGTGAAGGCCTGCACGACGCCGGCCGGGGAGGGCATGTCCATAACGACCGTGAATCCGGAACTGACGGCGCTGCGGCAAAAGCGGCTCAACACCTATCTTTCCGACCACAACGCCTACTGTCAGCCCCCCTGCCAGGCGGCCTGCCCGGCGGGCATCGACATTGCCGGCTACATTGACCTTATTCTGCAGAAGAACTACGCGGGATCGACGGCACTCATCAAGGAGATGCTGCCGCTGCCAGGCGTACTCGGACGCGTATGTCCGCGCCCCTGCGAGGATCCATGCCGGCGCTATCAGATCGACGGCAGCCCGGTCGCGATCTGCGCCCTGAAACGCTTCGCCGCTGATAAGGCAGCCGAGTCCGGCCTGCCGACCCAACCTGAACCGAAACCGGCCACCGGCAAACGCGTCGCAGTCGTGGGCGCCGGACCTGCCGGACTTTCCGCCGCCTACTACCTGGCGCTCGAGGGGCACAAGGTCACTCTGCTCGAAGCGCAGAAGAAGGCGGGCGGCATGCTGCGCTTCGGCATCCCGCCCTATCGCCTGCCCAACGATGTGCTTGACCAGGAGATCGACGACATCCTCTCGCTTGGTGTGGAGTTGAAGACCAACCAGGTGATGGGCCGCGATTTCCAGATCGAAAGCCTAAGGGAACAGGGTTACGATGCAGTGTTCCTCTCGATTGGCGCCATGGCCGCCAAGCCGGCGCGCATTCCCGGCGAGGATGCCGAGGGCGTGATGTCGGCAATCCAGTTCCTCGCCGACGTCAACTGGAACGAGACCGTCGATATCGGTACGCGTGTCATCGTCGTCGGCGGCGGCTTCACCGCGGCGGACGCTGTGCGGACGGCGCGTCGGGTCGGCGCTTCCGAAGTGACCATGATGTACCGGCGCTCGCGCAAGGAGATGACGGCCGCCGCCCATGAAATCCACGAATGCGATGTCGAGGGCGTCAAGCTGGAACTTCTTACCGCCCCGGTTTCGGTCAAGGTCGAGAACGGCCGGGCCGTCGGCCTGATCTCGCAGCGCATGGAACTGGGTGAGCCGGATGAGAGTGGCCGCCGCCGCCCTGTCCCTATTCCGGGTTCAGACTATTTTACCCCCGCCGATACCATTCTGCTGGCGATCGGACAGGACGTCGACACCAAGTCGCTCAACCAGGACGATCTCGGCCTCGACGAGAGATGGGGCTCCATCGAAATGGACGAGTCGACGACGATGACCAACCTGCCGGGTGTTTTCGCCGGCGGCGACTGCGTCAGCGGCGCAGCCACGGTTGTCGAGGGCGTGGCGGCCGGTCGCCGCAGCGCCATGGCGATAAACGCCTATCTGAACGGCGCCGACGAGGCCGGCATGGCCGCCGCGGCCTATCGCTACATGCCGGAGTTCTTCGATATCGGTGCGAAGGCCAGATCCGATGCGCCGCTGCACGAAATGCCGGTCCTTGACGGGGATGGCCGGTTGAATGTGTTCGCGAATGCCGGGCATGGCGGCGACGTCGACAATGACGAAGCCTTTCGGGAGGTTGAACTGGGCTTTTCCGAGGAGGAGGCGCTGGAGGAGGCTGGCAGGTGCCTGATGTGCCGCTGCCAGGCGGCGGGTGCCTGCGACCTGCAGCGCCTGTCCATCGAATACGGCGCCGGAACAAAGCTCTACCTGGGCAAGGAGGCGTGGAAATGAATGTGGTTCCCAACATCAGAGAGTCCGGCCCGGTCGATCCAGGCATGTCGCCGCCGCTCGTCTCCTGGCCGTTTTTCCAACTGGAATTCGAGAAATGCATCAAATGCCTTCAGTGCGTGCGTATCTGTAACGAAGTCCAGCACCGCAAGGTCTACGAGGTCGACGAGTCCGGCTATCCGGTGTTGGTCAGCCGCACCAACGACTTCCGTGATACGCAGTGCAACAACTGCGGCCAATGCGTCGGCGTATGCCCGACCGGCGCCCTGAAGGATCTGTCGGACGTCGGTGTCCTGCCCAAGAACCTGCGCGAGCAAACCACCACCACTTGTTGTTATTGCGGTGTCGGCTGCGCCATTGAACTGGAAACGGAATATGGCAAGGTGGTCGCCGTCAATCCCTCGGACGTCTCGGATGCCAATATCGGCAATCTCTGCGTCAAGGGCCGTTTCGGCATGGATTTCATTCATCATCCCGAACGGCTGACACAGCCTCTGATCCGGCGGGGCGGCAAGGACAGCCCGCTGGAACGGGCAAGCTGGGAAGAGGCAGTTGCCTTTACGGCAAAGCGCCTCAACGAGGTAAAGGCGAAACATGGCGCGCATACGCTTGCCGGCCTCACCTCGGCACGGACCACGAACGAGGAAAATTACGTTTTCCAGAAGATGGTCCGCTGCGCCTTCGGGACAAACAATATCGATCACTGCGCGCGGCTTTGCCATATGGCTTCGGCCGTCGCGCTGAAAAAGGCGGTGGGCTCCAGCGCGCCTTCGGCCTCGAGCCCCGATGTGCGCCTGGCGACGGCGTTCGTCGTATGCGGATCGAACACCACGGTGACGCATCCGGTTATTTCGAGCCAGATTTTCAAGGCCAAATATGAAAGCGGGGCGAAACTGATCGTCATCGACCCGCGTCGCATCGAACTTGTCGAACATGCCGATGTGTGGCTGAGGCCGAAGAGCGGCACCAACGTCGCCATCCTGAACGGCATGGCGCTCATCATCTGGAAAGAGGGCCTGGCCAACAAGGAATTCATCGAGGCGCGGACCGAAAATGTGGAAGCGTTCGTCCGGAACTTGGAACGATACACGCCGGAATATGTCGAAGAGGTTTCCGGCGTGCCGCAGGACCGGCTGCGTGAAGCCGCTGTGTTGTATGGCAGGGCGTCGCGCGGCATGCTTATGTGGGGCATGGGCATCACCCAGCATGTGACCGGCGTCGACGGCTCCCTCGCCATGACCAACCTGTCTCTGATCACCGGCCATGTCGGTCGCCCCGGCACTGGATTCATCCCCCTCCGCGGCCAGTCCAATGTTCAGGGCTGTTCTGATATGCAGGGCCAGCACAACAGCCTTCCCGGCTACCATGACATCAAGAGCCCCGAGCATCGCGCCAAATTCGAGAAGGCTTGGGGCGTGCCAATGCCCGAGGACGAATATCTGACGCTGGTCGAAATGGAAGAAGCCGCCTGTGAGGGCAGGATCAAGGCCATGTATATCATGGGCGAGAACCCGATGGGCTCCAGCCCCGACATCAACGAAGTCGAACGCGGCCTGAAGAAGTTGGAGTTCCTGGTCGTGCAGGATCTTTTCCTGTCCGAGACGGCGGAACTGGCCGACGTCGTTTTGCCGGCGGCCAGCTTCGCCGAGAAGGACGGCACCTTCACCAACACCGAACGGCGCGTGCAACTCATCCGCAAGGCGGTCGAACCGCCTGGCGAGGCGCGTCCCGACTGGGAAATCATCTGCGATGTATCGACCGCCATGGGCTATCCGATGAGCTATTCGGACACCGCCGAGATCATGGAGGAACTCGCCGCCCTAGTACCGGCCTATGCCGGCATCCGCCACGAGCGGCTCGGCGGCAGCGGCCTGCAATGGCCCTGTCTCGATACCGAGCATCCGGGCACCCGTTATCTCTACGAGGATGGTTTCCCCACCCCCTCCGGCAAGGCCTTTTTCCACATCGTCAACCAGGACGATGCAGGCGAGGACACAGAGGACGACCTCTATCCACTGAACCTCAATTCGGGCAGGTTGCTCGAGCACTACCACACGGGCACCATGTCGCGGCGTTCACGCGGACTGGACCACATGCGGCCCGAGGGCGAGGTTGAGGTCCATCCGGAGGACGCGCGACGTTACGGCCTGGAAGACGGGTGCATGGGACGCATTGTCACGAAGCACGGCGCGGTCGAGGTCAAGATTTTCGTTACCGATCAGTCGCCGGAAGGGGTGATCTTCTATCCGTTCCATTTCGGCGAAGCGCCGGCGAACCGGCTGACCGGCGGCGCGCTGGACAGGGCCTCGCATACCCCGGCTTACAAGCGTACCGCGGCAAGAATAGAGCGCGTCGGAGCCTAGCCGCGCGGCCCGGCTCCGATCGCCCATCGCGCCGAAGGTCGCGGCGTCCTGACGGCGCGACGCCGACAGAGCGCCACGTGAATGCCGGCGGCCACCATAGCCCCGATCGCGCTCTCGGCATTCGAACCGTTCCAATCGCGGCTGGATCAGGTTGCCCAAATGCGATAACCTTGCGGTTACAGCCGTATTACAGGGGCGACGGGCTATGAATTCCCAAAACTGTGAATTTCGGAGGATCGAATGAGCCGATTTGTGGAGAACCGGACCGACTTCTCCGCGGAGTGCCGGCTGCATGACGGGCGATGCTCTGTCGTTAGCGAAAACGTTCTCTTCCTGGATGACGGAAATGAGCTTGATGCCGTCGATCACCTGCAGCGGAAATGCGGCTACGTCGTGATCATTCCCGATTCATCGTTGGATGGTCAGGCGCTCCTTTACCACACCAGCTGTGAGCGCATGACCGATGTGGTCGAGCGAATATTCGCGGACTGCCTGGAGGCACCTGTGAGGTTGTCCCAGCATACCTCGGAGGACATGTCACTGGGTGAACTGCACCGCCGGAATGTCGGCATGTCCCTTGATGATTGCCGGGCACGGGTGGACAGTTTCGATTTCCAGGGCGGGTCCGAGGAATAGGCCCGGCTTCCTCGCTTCGACAGTGCTTTCTCTGACGCTCTCTTTGAAACCGGGCGGCTGCAACTCCCTGAGTAGGACGAATCGTATCGGCGCGCGGGATCCGGCGTATGCCGGCCCGCCGGACGGACGTAACGTCACGCGAACGGCGCGCCGGAGGCGCGGAACGCCGTCAACCGGCAACCGTTCTCGAGTCCCGGGTCCCCTATACGACGGGCAGACGTCCCGAAATCGTCGTCAGCCACACGAACCCGATGCCCGCCGGTCGTGCCCGACTGGGCCTGTTTTCGGAACGGCTCTGGTCTAGAGTGGGAACCCGAACACCGGGGCAGCCATGTCGCATCGGCACGCAGATATCCTCATCGCGGGTGGCGGACCTGCCGGCGCCGCGGCGGCCATGAGTCTTGCGCGGCTTGGCCACAGCCCGTTGCTGATTTCGGCACCGCGCAGGCAGGCGGCGCTCGAAGGCTTTTCCCGGCGGACCGTGCAGGCGCTGAGAACACTGGGATTTCGCCAGGCACCGGACGCGATCGGGGCGGAGGTCGTACGCGAGGTCATCTGGAATGGCGTTCGCAGCAGGGTCAATACGGAGTTCGTCGTCGATCGGGACACGTTCGACTCTGCCCTGCTTGCCGACGTCCGCGACCATGGTGTCGAAGTCCTACGCGACCGTGTGACGCGCGCAACGAGGGTTGAGTCGCGCTGGCATGTGCACCTGTCATCGTCACAGGTTGTGACCGCGGATTTCCTGATCGAGGCGAGGGGACGTGCCGCACCGGTGCCGTCGACAGCGCGCTCGCAAGGGCCGGCAACGGTGTCGCTGGCGCGGCACTGGGCCGGCGTTGGCGACGTCGCCGATACGGCCGTCGCCGCCATGAGAAACGGTTGGGTGTGGTACGCCAGCACCGGCGGTGGGCGCGCGATCCTTCAGGTTCTGGTCGCGGCCGAGTCCGGCGACGTGCCGAAGCGCGCGCGGCTCGTCGAATTCTATGACAGAATGCTATCCGATTGCGGCGAGGCTCGGAATTGGGTCGGCGGTGGCCGGGCGTCGGACGGCGTTGTGGTCAGACACGCCAACCCTGTGTGCGCGCGGAAGCCGCACGCCGAAGGCATGATCCGCATTGGCGATGCCGCGGTCGCTCCGGACCCGTTGTCGGGACACGGTGTCTACGTGGCGCTGGGCGGCGCGCAGGCAGCGGCGACTGTGGTCAACACGCTGCTTCGGCGGCCCGGGAACGCCGTCTTGGCCAAGTCGTTCTACGATGAGCGCTGCCAACTCGATTTCATGCGGCTCTGCCGTGTCGGGCGCGCCTTCTACGCCCAGGAACGAAGATGGCCTGACCGGCCTTTCTGGCGTGCGCGTCGGACCTGGCCGGACTCCAAGCCGCCGCATGCGCCGATGGACAGCCATCCCCCGCGCATAGAACGTCGTCCCGTCGTGGAGGACGGTTTCATAGTCGAACATGAAGTGATCGTCACGCCGGATCACCCGCGCGGGGTCTGGGTCATCGACGACGTGCCGCTGGTGCCGCTCTACCGCGCCATTGGGGCGGCCGACGGTCCGCGGGACATTCGTCAACTCGCCGAGAGGCTGAACAAGCCTGCCGGGTCGGTCCGGCTCGCCGCGGAGTGGCTCAAACATCGCTTCGAGTTGTGACGTTACTCCGCAAACAGTTGTGCGAGGTCGCCGGCAGACGGACAATGAAATTCAATGGAATTGTTTCGGCTGCCTGACAGTCGTCTTAAGTAACCTTACAAAGAGCGAGTTTTTCCTGTTGTGGTCTGCGACAAATTGACGATATCATTCGAGAGCTAACAAATGCGTGAGGCTCCTTGGCGACGACAGCTGTCGATCCGGGAGCGAGACAGACAACAGGGCGCCCCAAGCAACATATTGGACACAAAAGCGCCCGGAGATGACAAGGGGGCTAACCATGCCGCGATGCACCCGGCCGCTACTGCGAGCGTTGTCCATTCTTGGTTTGGGATTGGGAATGTCAGCTGTTGCTGCGCCGGTCGGCGCCCAGCAGTCCGGTGAGGCAATCCTGAATGCCCGGTGTTCCGGCTGCCATGACAGGCTGGCCGACGGGCGGCTCAGCCGTATCGGCGAGATCCGCAAGACGCCCGAGGGCTGGGACATGAACATCGCCCGCATGACATTCATGCATGGCGTCGAGCTCACCCCGGACGAACGGGCCGCCCTGGTCAAGTACCTGTCCGACGTCCAGGGCCTGGCTCCCTCGGAAACTCGGGAATGGCGGTACATTCTCGAGCGCCGCCCGGGGATCATCGAGGATATCCCGGATGAAGAGCTTGGGGTCATGTGTGCCCGCTGCCACAGTTATGCGCGCACGGCCCTGCAGCGAAGGGACGAGGCGGACTGGCGGAAACACGCTGCCTTCCATCTCGGCCAGTGGCCGACGACCGAATACCAGGCGCTGGGGCGCGATCGCAACTGGTGGGACATCGCCTCCGGCCCGGTTCCCAAGAAGCTTGCGGATCTCTATCCGCTGAATAGCAAGGCCTGGAGCGACTGGAAGGCGCGGTCCGCGCCGGATCTTTCGGGATCCTGGCGGGTCGTCGGGAACCGTCCCGGCAAGGGCGCATTCCAGGGTGTGGCCGTGGTTTCCGGCAAGGGCGGCGACACATACGGCGTGAGGTTCTTCCTGTTCTATGCCGACGGCAGCAAGGCCAACGGCACCGGCGACGCTGTCCTCTATACTGGCTACGAATGGCGTGCCAGCGTGGCACATGAAGGCGAGGACACGATGCAGGTCATGGCCGTCTCGGCCAATGGCGCCGAGATGTCCGGCCGATGGTTCCTCGAAGATCCGGATTCGATTGGCGGCGACATCACGTTGGCGCGATCAGGCAGTGGCGCGGCCGCGCGGGTCATGGCCGTCTTGCCGCCCTATCTGAGGGTCGGTGAAACGGCACAGCTGGCGATCCACGGTATCGGCCTTGGCGGAGATGTCAGCCTCGGTGACGGCGTGACCGTCGACCGCGTCGTATCCCGCAGTCCCGATATCGTGGTGGTGGAAGCGACGGCACGCGGGGCCGCCGGCAAGCGCACCGTCGCCGTGGGCA
>JBFIFO010000078.1:0-17413 GCA_041602815.1 Alphaproteobacteria bacterium
AGGGCTGCGATCTTTTCGCCCGTCTGGATCGGCCGCTTCTCCAGCTCCGACAACCGGGACTCGAGATTCGCCGCAGCCGACCCCAGCTTCTCGAGCCCGTCCGACAGGACCGTGTCCTGCGCGCGAAAGCTTTCTTCGCGGGACGCGATGCCGGCCTGCAGCTCGTTCAGCCGCGCACCGATGCCCTCAAGTTCCTGTCGCACAGGCTCGGGCACCTCCTGCTGCATCGCCTCGAGGCGGGCGAGGCGCCCTTCCAGGCGCGTCAGGCTCGCCGACACCGTCGACAGGGCGCCGGACAGGTCGGCCATCCGGCTCTCGAGGGTGGCGAGCTGGTTGGCATAGGCCGCGCCGGCCTCTCCGCCGCCGGCTTCGAGGGCGGCGATGCGCGCATCCGTCGCCTCACCTCGCCCGCGGGCATCGCGCTCCAGCTGGCCAATCGCGTTCTCGATCGCTGCCAGCCGTTCCGCGATCCTCGCCAATGCGGCCGGATCACCGCCAGTGGCGCCGATGAGCTGCCCGCGATGGACCGCCGGCTCCCAGTACGGCCGGGCCAGCAAGGCAACACCGACAGCGACGGCGATGATCACGGCGAGCCACGCGATGCCCCGGCCGGCGACATGCCGCGAAACCGTCGATGCGGCCGGCTCCCTCTGCGGCGCGGCCTTTGCCGACGGTGGTTCCTTCGCCGGCGCGGGTTCGGTTGCGGCCGGCTTATGATCAGCGGGCCTGGTCGGGGCCGCGTCCGTCGTCTGCGCCGGCGCACGCGGCGTCTCGGCGGGTTCAGGCTGGTCCGGCGCGGCCCGGGGTTGCGGCGTTGCGGCCTTGCGGTCCGCCGCAGGCCCGGCCTCCTCAGCCGACGCCGTGCCCTTGCCGAGATCGACACCGTGCTCCGCGGCAGCATTGGCAATCTGCTGCCAGCGACCGGGCGGGATATGGCCGCGCTCCTTCCAGCCCTGGACCGTCGTCACGGCGACGCCGAGCTTCGTCGCCATCGGCCGGATGCCGCCGAACCGTTCGATAACCTCGTTGTCCGATATCGCGGGGCGACCGCTGATGGGCGTTGCGTCAGTTGTCATATCCGTCCGTTCGTTCCGTGCTCAGGAGGGGTCCAGTGATGCCAGCAGTGCGGTCTGGGTCGGTTCGGCGGCGATAGTTACCCGTTTCCAGGGCAGCGCCGACGCGCGCTTCGCGACCGCCGGGCTGAGGCAGAAGGCGTTGATGTTCCGGCAGGCGTCTTCCAGCCCGGCGCCCTGGGCGAGACTAACAAAGGTCGCCGCCGTGCGGGGAGAGAAAAACAGCACGGCGTCGATTCGTCCGTTCTTCATCGCTGTCCGCGTTTCGGCACTGAGCGCCGATGCCGCGTGCGCTTCGTAGATCGGGATGCGATCGATGATGAAGCCTGCCGCACGCAGGGCACCTGCGAGGTCGCCGGCGCTTACCGTGCCGGCGATCTGGACCAGCCGGCCATCAAGCGGATTGCAGTGCTCGATCACGTAGTTGGCAAGCGCGTCGACGTCGCCGGCGGCGCTGTGCACCTGCGAGAAGCCGGCGTCCCGGCAAGCCCGTGCGGTGGCATCACCGACCGCGAAGGCGGGCAGATCGCGCTCGTCGGACAGGCTGGTGAACGCCCGTACGCCGTTGCTGGACGTGAACAGCAACCCCTGCACGCCGTCCGTGTCGATTGCCACGTCGGTCATGCGCTCGATCGACAGCATCGGTTCGTGCATGACGGCGATGCCGCGGCGGCGCAACTCCGCCTGCAAGCTCTTGGCATCCTCTGCGGGACGGGTAATCAGTGCTCGCATTTCCAACCCTTTGCCACTGATGCAGACGGCCCCTGACGCTTGAAAATACACCCGAAATTGCTGTCCCTATGAAAATAAGCTTGCCGGCATGCGGCTGCGAAGCTCCCCACCGACGCTTGCTCCAAGCGCTTCCGCTTCCGCAATCGGCGCGGTCTCGGTCAGGCTGTGGCATTCGGTCCCGTCGGGCAGCGCCACCAGGCCGGTCAACGTGATGTTGCCGCCGTCGAGTTCCGCGAGCCCGGCGATCGGGGTATGACAGGATCCGTCAAGCGCAGCCAACATCGCCCGCTCGGCAGCGATCCGGATTGCGCTGGGTTCGTGGTCGAGACCCGCAACCGCCGCAGCGACCGCCGCGTCGCCCCTGCGAATCTCGATGCCCACCGCCCCCTGTGCCACCGCGGGCAGGATGACATCCGTCTCGATGACGGTGGTTGCGAGGTCCGCTCTGCCCAGCCGTTTCAGTCCAGCCAGCGCCAGCAGGGTCGCGTCCACAGTTCCCTCGGCCAGTTTGCGCAGCCGGGTCTGCACGTTGCCGCGCAATGTATCGACGCGCAGATCCGGGCGGCGGTGCAGGATCTGCGCCTGGCGGCGCAGCGAGGATGTGCCGATCACCGCGCCGGGGCCAAGCGCGTCCAGCGACTTCGCCTTGTCGCTGATGAACACGTCGCGCGGATCCTCGCGTTCGAGCACCGCCGCGATCGTCGTGCCCTCCGGAAGCCAGGTCTCGACGTCCTTCATCGAATGGACGGCGAGGTCGATGCGTTGATCGAGCAGCGCCTCCTGGATTTCCTTTGTGAAAAGCCCCTTGCCGCCGACTTCCGACAGGCGGCGGTCTTGAACTGTGTCCCCCGTGGTCTTTATGATCACGACTTCCAGGGACATGCCTTCATGCAGGGCCTGCAGGCGGTCGCGGACATCGTGAGCCTGGGCCAGGGCAAGGGGCGAGCCACGGGTTCCGATCCGGAGCGTCGAGAGCGAGGTGCTTTTCATGGCAGCAGTGTGTACCCGCTCACTCCGACATAAGAAAGTGGTTTTGCGGCCTTCGTTGCAGTTCGTGCCGCCAACCGGTAAATCGAACACATGATCGTGCTGGGCATCGAGACATCCTGCGATGAAACAGCGGCGTCTCTCGTCGCCGACGACCGCCGCATCCTGTGCGACGTCGTGCTCTCGCAGGTCGAGGAGCATCGCCCCTATCAGGGCGTGGTGCCCGAGATCGCCGCGCGCAGCCACCTCGACCATATCGACCGGCTGATCGCGCAGGCTCTCGACGAGGCACAGTGCGGCTGGGACGATCTCGACGGTATCGCGGCGACGGCGGGACCGGGTCTGATCGGCGGGGTCCTGGTCGGACTGACCACCGCCAAGGCGGTCGCCATGGTCCGCAACCTGCCGCTGGTCGCCGTCAACCATCTCGAGGGACACGCGCTGACGGCGCGCCTGACCGACGCCATCGCCTTTCCCTACCTGCTGCTGCTGGTCTCCGGCGGCCACTGCCAGCTTGTCGCGGTCGAGGGCGTTGGCGCGTACCGCCCCTATGGCGGCACCGTCGACGACGCGGTCGGCGAGGCCTTCGACAAGACGGCGGCGCTCCTGCGGCTGGGCTATCCGGGCGGCCCCGCCGTCGAGGCCGCCGCAAAGCGCGGCGACCCGGGTCGTTTCGCCCTGCCGCGCCCGATGGCCGGGCGGCCGGGCTGCGATTTCTCCTTCTCCGGACTGAAGACGGCGGTGCGGCATGCGGTGGCCGCGCTGCCGGGGGGCGAGGCCGACCCGGGCAGTGCCGCCGACCTGGCGGCGGCGTTCCAGGAGGCCGTCGCGGAGGTGCTGGCCGACCGCACCGCCAACGCTATCATGCGGTTCCGCGAGGAGTTCCCCGGCGGCGGCCATTTCGTGGTCGCCGGCGGCGTTGCCGCGAATGAACGGCTCCGCGCGGTGCTGGCGGATCTGGCGGCTTCGCACGACATGCCGTTCATCGCGCCGCCGGCGGCGCTGTGCACCGACAATGCCGCGATGATCGCCTGGGCCGGGGTGGAGCGGCTGCGCCTCGGCCTGACCGACGGGCTCGACTTCGCGGCACGGCCGCGCTGGCCGCTCGAGGCGCTGGCGGGCCGGCCGGGACCGGCGCCATGAGCGGCATCGCCATCATCGGGGCCGGCGCCTTCGGCACATCGCTGGCCTGCGTTGCCCGCCGCGCCGGCTCCGAGGCCGTCGTCTGGGCGCGCGACTCGGCGATTGCGGAGTCGATCGATGCGGGGCGCGGCAACCCGGTCTACCTGCCGGACATCGATCTCGAGCCGGGCATCGCCGCGACCACCGACATGGCACGGGCGCTGGACGGGGCGGCCGCCGTGCTGCTGGTTGTGCCGGCGCAGTTCCTGCGCGCCGCATCGGAGAGGCTGGCGCCGGATCTGCCGCCCGGGGTGCCGGTGGTGCTGTGCGCCAAGGGGATCGAGCGCAACACGTGTGCACTGATGACCGACATCGTCGCGGAAACGCTGCCCGAGGCCCCGGTCGCGGTGCTGTCGGGGCCGACCTTCGCGAAGGAAGTGGCGCTCGGCCTGCCGACGGCGATCACGCTCGCCGCCTCAGATACGGCCCTTGGCGAGAGGCTGGTCGGCATGATCGGCTCGACCACCTTTCGCCCTTATCTCTCCGACGATCCGGTCGGCGCCGAGATCGGCGGTGCGGTCAAGAACGTCATCGCCATCGCCTGCGGCATCATGGTCGGGCGCGGGCTTGGCGACAATGCGCGGGCCGCGACCATGACCCGTGGCCTGGCGGAGATCGTGCGGCTCGGCCGGACAATGGGCGCGCGCGGCGAGACCCTGATGGGCCTGTCCGGCATCGGCGACCTGTCGCTGACCTGCGGCGGCCTTCTGTCACGCAACCTGACGCTCGGCATCGCGCTCGGCGAGGGGCGCGCGCTGGACGACATTCTCGGCGCCCGGCGCAGCGTCACGGAAGGCGTCGCGACGGCAGCCTCGGTCGTCGAGCTCGCGGAACGCCGCCAGGTCGACATGCCGATCGCCCAGGCGGTCAACCGCATCGTCAACCAGGGCGCCGACATCGACGCCACCATCGCCGAAGTGCTGGCGCGGCCGTTCCGCTCCGAGTTCCCGGGGGATTAGCCCGGCCTTACCGGTCCCACCGCTATGGCAGCAGGGCAAGCACCCGCGCCTGGGCCTGCGAGCCGTCCTTGACCGGCAGCACGCCGACGATGATCGTCGCGCCCGTCGCCGGCAGCGCGTCCAGGTTCGCCAGGTTCTCGATCTGGTACCTGTTCGCCTTGAGCATGGCGACGTGGAAGGCGAAATCCTTCGACGCGCCGAAATCGAGGCTCAGCGTATCGATGCCGACACCGACGACGTCGCGCTCGATCAGCGGCGCAGCGCTGTCCGGGCCGTAACCCGGGAAATGCATCACATTGCCCGCATCCATGTTGACATAGGCCTTCGGATCGCCGAACCGCTTGTGCCAGCCGGTATTCAAAATGACCAATGATCCTGCGGGGATCGGGCCGTTTGCGGTTTCCCACGCCTTCAGATCGGCGGCGCTGAGCTGGTAGTCGGGATTGCCGGCGACCTTGGCCTGCACGTCGATGACCACCGCCGGCACCACCAGGTCCTTCAGGGCCAACTTGTCGATGGCGATGTTTCCCTTGATGAAGTGCGACGGCGCGTCGACATGCGTGCCGGTGTTCTCGCCGACCTCGAACTTGTGCAGCTGGTAGCCCTGGTCGTAATCCACGAGCCGTGTCTTCTTGAACGGCACGCCGCCGGGCCAGAACGGCATGTCGTCGTGCATCGGGTGGGTCAGGTCGATCGCCTGGGTGGCAACGACCTTTTGCCGCAACGGCTCCGCAGACGCCGGCAGCGCGAGCGCCAGCGCCAACAGGCCGACCGCTGCATATGGTAGACCGAACTTGCCTGACATCGTTATCCTCCCTCGAAAAGTTTGCAGTTCTCCCGCATTCTGCGAATGATTCCACGGGTTGCGGCGGGAGTCCATGCGGTGGCTGAAGGCCGCACGCCCCGGGCAGACCTCGCTGGCCGGGCTGTCCGCGCTCTATGGCGCGCTCATCGACGTGCACTGCAACGATCTGCCGGAAGAATTGAAGGCCCAGCTCCGGCGCGAGGCCCGCGGCTAGAAATCGATGCAGCGCCCGGCCTTCTCCCAGTCGCCGTAGCGGGTTGGCTCCAGCCCCTGCGGGCCGCCGGTCTCCTCCGCGGCCTCGCCGCGCTTGCGAGCGGCCTTGCGGGCCTTGCGCCCGGCCTCCTCGGCGACCAGCTCCGCCTTGCGCCGCGCATCGATCCCGCGGACGCCGTCATCCGACTCGTTGGCCGCCTGCATGCCGGCCCCGATGTCCGCCTCGTTGTCGTTGCGCTGTTCCGTCATGTCTCCAGATATGCCGCGGCGCGCACCGTTTGCCAAGTCTTGAAGGGCGTTCCCGAGCTCCCAATCTAACCATTACAAACACGGGGGACAGCAGTGAACTATCTGCGAACCGGCATACTTCTTGCGGCCATGACGGCCCTGTTCATGGGCGTCGGTTTCCTTCTCGGCGGCGAGGGCGGCATGATTATCGCGTTGCTCATTGCCGCCGGCATGAACCTGTTCGCCTGGTGGGGCTCCGACCGGATGGTGCTGCGCCTGTATCGCGCACGCGAAGTCGGCAAGGGCCACGCCCTTTACGGCATCGTCGAGACGCTGGCGCACAACGCCGGGCTGCCGATGCCCAAGGTCTATATCATCGAGAACGACCAGCCGAACGCCTTTGCGACCGGCCGCAACCCGCAAAACGCAGCGGTGGCGGCCACCACCGGTCTGTTGCGCAACTTGTCGGCGACCGAGGTCTCCGGCGTCATGGCGCATGAGCTGGCCCATGTGCGCAACCGCGATACGCTGATCATGACGATCACCGCGACCATCGCCGGCGCCATCTCGATGTTGGCGAATTTCGCCTTCTTCTTCCGCGGCGGCCGCAACAACCCGCTCGGGTTCGTCGGCGTTCTCCTGGTCATGATCCTGGCGCCGTTTGCGGCACTGCTGGTGCAGACGGCGATCAGCCGCACCCGCGAGTACGAGGCCGACCGCATGGGCGCCGAGATCTGTGGCCATCCGCTGTGGCTCGCCAGCGCCCTACGCAAGCTCGCCCACGGCTCCGCCGTCATCGACAATCCGCAGGCCGAGGAAAATCCGGCGACCGCGCACATGTTCATCGTCAACCCGCTGCACGCGCACAGGGTCGACGGTCTGTTCTCGACCCACCCGCCGATCGGCGAGCGCATCCAGCGCCTGCAGGAGATGGCCGGCGAAGCTGTCGAGACACAACGTCGTCCGTGGGGCTGATCGTCGCCGCGTGGCTTGGTCGCCGTCCCGTTTTGCCGTAAACCGGCGCAATGAACAACGCCCGCGCCATTGCCCTGGACCTCCTCGACGCCGTGCTGCGCCGGCGTCGCCCCCTGGACGAGGCCTTGGCGGAACACCGCGCTCTGCCTCGCCTTGAGCCGCGCGATCGCGCCTTCGCCCGCCTGCTGGTCGCCACCGTGTTGCGCCGGCTCGGCCAGATCGACGCGGCGATCGATGCGCGGCTGGAGCGGCCCTTGCCGCAAAGACGGGGCGTTGTGCGCGATATCCTGCGCCTCGGCGCAGCCCAGACCGGCTTCCTCGGGATTGCCCCGCACGCTGCCGTCGATACCGCCGTCGTCCTGGCGCGGGCGCGCGGCCACGCGGGGCTTGCGGGGTTCGTCAACGCCGTCTTGCGGCGGATCGCCGAGTCGGGACCTCTGCCTGAGGACGATCCCGAACACAGAAACGTCCCGCCCTGGCTGTGGGACAGCTGGGACGCGGCCTACGGGGTTACGACCGCCGCCGCGATCGCGCGCGCCCATCTCGCCGAGCCGCCGCTCGACCTGTCGGTGAAGGACCCACACTCGGCGACCCGCTGGGCCGCGTCGCTGGACGCCGAGATCCTGCCGACCGGCAGCCTGCGCCGGCGCGGCGGCGGCGATCCCGCAACGCTGCCCGGCTTCGCGGACGGCGCCTGGTGGGTGCAGGACGCGGCGGCGGCCCTGCCCGCGCGGCTTCTCGGCGCGGTCGCGGGACAGCGGGTCGCCGATCTGTGCGCGGCGCCGGGCGGCAAGACGGCCCAGCTGGCCGCCGCCGGCGCCGCGGTGACCGCGGTCGACAGTTCGGACAAACGGCTCGGACGCCTGCGCGAAAACGTCGGCCGCCTTGGCCTGGCCGTGGAAACCGTGGTCGCGGACGCGGCGGCATGGTCGCCGCCGGCGCCGTTCGACGCCGTGCTGCTGGATGCCCCGTGCACCGCGACCGGAACCCTGCGCCGCCACCCGGACATTGCCTGGAACAAGTCTGCGACCGACGTCGGCCGCCTCGTTGCGGTGCAGGACCGGCTGCTTGCCGCCGCGCTGCGCATGGTCGCGCCGGGCGGTACGGTCGTCTACGCCACATGCTCGCTGCAGCCGGAGGAATGCGAGCAGCGCATCGCAGCGCTGCTGGCCACGGGCGCAGAAGCCGAACGGGTGCCGGTCGCGGCGGCCGAGCTGCCCGGGCTGGAGGCCGCGATCACGTTGGCGGGCGACGTCCGCACCCTGCCCTGCCAATGGCCCGATTCGGGTGGCCTCGACGGCTTCTATGCCGCGCGCCTGCGCCGCACCGTCTAGCATCCTTCGGTATCCGCTCGTCGCTTGCGCGGGGGCGGGAAACGCTCTAGGAAAAGGCGATGCAACAGCCGACCCGAATTGCGCCCTCGATCCTGTCCGCCGACTTCTCCAGGCTGGGTGAGGAGGTGCATGCCATCGACGCGGCGGGGGCCGACTACATCCATGTCGACGTGATGGATGGGCACTTCGTGCCCAACATCACGATCGGCCCGGGCGTCGTGAAGGCGTTGCGCCCGCACAGCGCCAAGGTCTTCGACGTGCATCTGATGATCGCGCCGGTGGATCCCTACATCGAAGCCTTTGCTTCGGCAGGGGCCGACATCGTCACCGTGCATGCGGAGGCGACACCGCACGTCCACCGGACGCTGCAGCTGATCCGCAGCCTCGGCAAGAAGGCCGGCGTTTCGCTCAACCCATCGACACCGGTCTCGGCCGTCGACTACCTGCTCGACGAGCTCGACCTCGTCCTGGTGATGAGCGTCAACCCCGGATTCGGCGGCCAGGTCTTCATCGAGTCGCAACTGGACAAGGTCGCCGATTTGCGCCAGCGAATCGACGCGAGCGGCCGCAGCATCGACCTGGAGATCGACGGCGGCATCAATTTCGAGACCGCGCCCCGTGCCGTGGCGGCCGGCGCCGATGTTCTGGTCGCCGGCACCGCCACCTTCGCCGGCGGACCGGAGGCCTACCAAGCCAATATCCGCCGCCTGCGCGGCGACGCATAACGTATGGCCGGGTTGCCGGCGCGACTGCGGGTCAAGGCGCTGGATCTGGCCCGGCGGGCCGTGCAAGGGGTGTTCGCGCTGCCTGGATACCGGCTATCCCTGGTTGGCTTTGCGCCGGCCGCACCCGCAGCGGCCCTGGCGGACCCGTGGCAGGGTGATGCCGATCGCGGGGCCGCGATTCTTGCCGGCACCTTCGACTTCTCCGGCATGGCCAGGGCAACCGGGGGCGATGTCTGGTCATCGGGCGAAACCCCGGCGGAATGGCGCGCTGCGCTGCACGGATTTGCCTGGCTGCGCGATCTCCGCGCACTGGGCGGCGACGACGCCCGCCACGCGGCGCGGCGGCTGGTCGCGGATTGGATCGCACACAACCGTGCGTGGTCGCTGCCGGCCTGGCGTAGTGATGTGCTGGCGGTACGGCTCGCTGCCTGGGTCTTCAATTACGATACCTTCTTTGCCAGCGGGGACGACGACTTCCGGCGCCACCTGCTGGGTTCGATTGGCCGGCAAATTCGCCATCTCGATCGGGCGCTGCACCTCGAGACGCATGGCGCGGCGCGCATCACGGCATTGAAGGGCCGCATCCTCGCGGCTCTGTGTATCGACAGCGCTGCCGGACTGGAGCGCGATCTGCGGCGTCTCGACCATGAGCTCGACCGCCAGGTCCTGGCCGACGGGGGCCATGTGGCGCGCAGCCCGGCTCAGCTTCTTGCGGTGCTGCGCGACCTGCTGGAAATTCGCGCAGCGCTGGCCGGTGCCAAGCGGGAGGTGCCGGGCTCGCTGCAGGCGGCCATCGACCGGATGGCACCGATGCTGCGTTACCTGCGCCATGGCGACGGCGGGCTTGCCCGGTTCAACGGCGCGGGGCTGGAGGATCCGGCGGTGATCACGGCGGTGGCCGAACAGGCCAGTCCCGGCGGCAAACCGGCGGGCCGCGCGCCGGCCATGGGAATCGAGCGGCTCTCAGCCGGCACCCTGACAGTTCTCGTCGACAGCGGGCCCCCGCCCCCGCCGCCGTGGGACGACGGGGCGCACGCCGGCACCCTGAGTCTCGAGGTCAGCGCCGGACGCGAACGGCTGATCGTCAATTGCGGGGGCGCACCGGCGACGGCGGGCCACTGGCGGCACGCCGAGCGGACGACAGCCGCGCATTCCACAGCGGTCGTCAGCGACAGGAATTCGAGCGAGCTCCGCGACGATGGGCGGATCGGACGGCGACGCGCCGCAACCGAGGTCGATCGGGATACCAGCGACGGTGCGCAGCTGTTGTCGATGAGTCACCGCGGCTATGTCCGCTCGGACGGGATCGAGCATCGGCGGCGGCTGTTCCTGTCAGCGGACGGCGAGGATCTGCGCGGCGAGGACATTCTGTCGGGCCGAGCGGGGATCCCGTTCGCCGTGCGCTTTCACTTGCATCCCGCCGTTCGTGCGACCCTGCTGCAGAGCGGCAGGGCCGCACTCCTCAAACCGCCGCGGGGCGATGCCTGGCGGCTGCATGCCAACGCCCCGATGGAGCTGGCCGAGAGCATCTATTTCGAGGCCAGGCCAGAACCGCGACGAACCGGCCAGATCGTCATTGCCGGTCAGACGGGCCCGGGATCGGATACCGTCAAGTGGGCGTTGCGCCGCGAACGCCGCCGCGACTGATGGACGCGGCCGCCCCCCTTGCCATCGCGCGGGGCGCGCACTAAGAAAACGGCGCCGCTTCCATCGTCGGCCGCCACCGGAACCCGCCATGACCATCAGCAAGATCACCCGCGCCCTGATCTCCGTCTCGGACAAGTCGGGGCTGGTCGAGTTCGCCAGAGTCCTCTCGCAACGCAACGTCGCCATCCTGTCGACCGGGGGCACGGCAAAACTGCTGCGCGAGGCGGATATCTCCGTGACCGAGGTCTCGGACCACACCGGCTTCCCGGAAATCATGGATGGCAGGGTCAAGACGCTGCACCCGATGATCCACGGCGGGCTGCTCGCCCGCCGCGACGACAAGCAGCACCAGCTCGCGATGTCGGTACACGACATCGCGCCGATCGACCTGCTGGTCGTGAACCTGTATCCCTTCGAGGAAACCGTGGCGCGCGGGGCCGATTTCGCCACCTGCATCGAGAACATCGACATCGGCGGCCCCGCGCTGATCCGCGCCGCCGCCAAGAACCACGATTTCGTCACCGTCGCCACCGGGCCGGAGGACTACGATGCGGTGCGCCAGGAGATGGACGCCAACGACGGCGGCACCACCGCCGATCTGCGCCGGCGTCTCGCCGCCAAGGCCTATGCCCACACCGGCAGCTACGACGCCGCGATCGCCGGCTGGTTCGCACAGCAGCTGGGCGACGAGTTGCCGGAGCGTCTTGCGGTCGGCGGGCGCCGCAAGCAGATCCTGCGCTATGGCGAGAACCCGCACCAGAAGGCGGCGTTCTATACCGGCGGCGCGCCCCGGCCCGGGATCGCCAGCGCCGAGCAGATCCAGGGCAAGGAGCTGAGCTTCAACAACCTGAACGACACCGACGCCGCGTTCGAGCTGGTCGCCGAGTTCGACGCTCCCGCCATCGCCATCATCAAGCACGCCAATCCCGCGGGCGCGGCCGAGGCGGCGGATCTGGCGACAGCTTACCGCGAGGCGCTGGCCTGCGATCCGGTCAGCGCCTTCGGCGGCATCATCGCCGCCAACCGGGCGCTCGACGCCGAGACCGCGGCGCTGATCGCCGAGCTGTTCGCCGAGGTGGTGATCGCCCCGGGCGCCAGCGACGAGGCGCGCAGGATCCTGGCGGCCAAGACGGCGCTGCGGGTGCTGCTGACCGACGGGCTGCCGGACCCGCTGGAATCGGGCCTCACGCTGCGCTCGCTCGCCGGCGGCTACCTCGCGCAGACCCGCGATACCGGGCGGGTCGCTGAGGGCGACCTCAGGACGGTGACCAAGCGCGCGCCGACGGCGGACGAGCTGCGCGACCTGCTGTTCGGCATGAAGGTGTGCAAGCACGTCAAGTCGAACGCCATCGTGTTCGCCCGCGGCGGCGCGACGGTCGGCGTCGGCGCGGGCCAGATGAGCCGCGTCGACTCGGTGCGGATCGCCGCCCACAAGGCCGCCGAGCATGCCGGGACACGGGGCTCGGTGGTCGCCTCCGATGCCTTCTTCCCCTTCCCCGACGGCTTGCTGGCGGCGATCGAGGCCGGCGCCACCGCCGCCATCCAGCCCGGCGGCTCGGTGCGCGACGACGAGGTCATCGCCGCCGCCGACAAGGCCGGCATCGCCATGGTCTTCACCGGCCTGCGCCACTTCCGGCACTGAGGCCGGCGCTCAGCGGGTGCGGAACATGGCGCGCCAGCCGGCCCGTGATTTCAGCCCGTCGTGGTGGAAATAGATGAGCTGCGCCAGCGCCCGCATCGGCGGCAGGGCAAGGGTCCCGTCGTAGAACCAGTTCGGCGGGTCGTGGTCGAACGCGTGGCGCAGCAGTGCCTTCCAGCGGTAGCGCGGATATTCGCGCGCCAGCACCCGACCCGGATCGTCGCCGCCATGTTGCAGGTGATCGCCGATCACCTGGCCGGCCCGCCGGCCGTAGCGGACGGCAGGATGGATGCCGCCGGCCGTGAGCGGCGATACCAGCCCGGCGGCATCGCCGATCAGCAGGACGTTGTCCGTTGCCACGGGCCGCACCGTGCCGCCCACCGGGATCGGCCCGCTGCGCCGTTCGACCATCCGCGCGTCCGAGAAATCGAAGACGGCGCCGAGCTTTTCGGCCAGCTCGTCGGCCGAGGGCCTGTCGCCGCGGCGGCGGGCAAGGCCGATCTGCGTGATGCCGACCCCGGGCACGGCCCAGCCGATATAGCCCGGCGCCAGCTCGGAATCGATGAAGCAGTGCAGGCGGTCGCTATCGACCCCGGCAAGGCCGACATATCCCGCCTCGACCCCGACCAGCATCCGCCGGTTGACGCCCAGTCCGAAGCAGCGCGCGACGGCGGAGCGCGCGCCGTCGGCGCCGACCAGGTAGCGCGTGCGCAGCGCCGGCTGGTCGAGCGCGATCCCGTTACCGTCGCGGCGGGCACCGTCGAAGGCAGCGCCGAAGATCAGCGTCGCGCCGGCCCGTTCCGCCGCGTCCGCGAGCCAGCGCAGGACTCCGGCGGTGTCGGTCGCCAGGAAATAATAGCCGGGCGAGTCGAGGTCGAGGTGGCGCAGGCCCGGCGCATACAGGCGCACGCCGCGGATCGGGCGCACGAGATGCGCCGGCAGCGGCAGTTCCTCCGCCGCCTCCTTGACCACGATGCCGGTGGTATGTAGCTGGACCCCGGCGTCCGGCTTCTTCTCGACGACCGCGACGCGAAGGCCACGGTCCGCGGCCACCCGAGCACAGGCCAGCCCGGCGAACCCGGCGCCGATGATTACGAGATCGAAACGATCGTTCAAGTCCGCGGCTCCCGGACCGGCAGCAGCAGCGAAAGGCCGAGCGCCAGGAACACCAGTATGGTGGCCATGCCGGCGCGCTGGCTGTCGAAGAGGTCGGTGGCAAAGGCGAAGGCGAGAGGTCCGAGAAAGGCGGTGGCCTTGCCCGACAGCGCGTAGAGTCCGAACATCTCGGTCCGCATGTCGGCCGGGGCGAGCCGCGCCATCAGCGAGCGGCTGGCCGCCTGCGCCGGCCCGACGAAGATGCCGAGCGCCATGCCGATGGCCCAGAATGCCGTCTTGTCGGTGACCAAGAGGGCGGCGGCGCCGAGCACGATGAGCGCAAGCAGGGCGATCACGATCACGGGCTTGGCGCCGAGCCGGTCATCCGCCCAGGCGAAGGCGAAGGCGCCGAGACCTGCGGTCACGTTGAGCGCGATGCCGAACTGGATGACCTCGCCGAAGCTCATGCCGAAGGTCCCGGCCGCATAGATCCCGCCGACCGCAAACAACGTTACGAGGCCATCGGAATAGAACATTCGGGCCAAAAGAAATCGCACGATTACGGCATAATTGCGGATCTCGCGCAGGGTTCCGCGGAGCGCCGCCAATCCCTCGCCCACGGCGCGAACCACCCCCAGGCCGAGGCCCGGGCGGTCCGGCGTGAAGGCGAACAGCGGCACGGCGAACAGGACGAACCAGGCGGCGGCCAGCAGCGTCACCGCGCGGACATGGCCGGCCGCCTCGGTCGACACGCCGAACAGGGGCGGGTCGCCCTGCACGAAGCCGAACAGCGCAATGACGAGGCAGGCAAGCCCGCCGGCATAGCCGAGGCCCCAGCCCCAACCCGACACGCGTCCGACCCTTTCCGGCCCGACCAGATCCGGCAGCATCGCGTTGTAGAACACCATGCCGAACTCGAAGGCGATGCTGGACAGGGCGACGAACACCAGTGCCCACATCGCGTGTCCCGGATCCGGCAGCGTGAACCACAGCAGCGCCGTGGTCAGCGCGCCGCCGGCGGTGAACACGCCCAGCCACGGCTTGCGCCGGCCGGCCTGGTCGGCGACCGCACCCAGCACCGGACCCAGCAGCGCGACGGCAAGGCCGGCAATCCCGACCGCATAGCCCCAGGCGGCAGTCCCCGCCTCCGGGCTGACCGCCACCGCCTTGGTGAAATAGGCGCCGAACACGAACGTTGTCACGACCGTCGGATAGGCCGAGTTGGCCCAGTCGTACAGGCACCATGAGAGGATCGCCCTCCTGTCCGCCATGAGGCCCCCGTTGCCCGTTCACCGGAAAGTAACCAGATACCCCTAGCATGCCCGCCAATCTCGGAGAAACCGTTACCGTGTCACGATTTGGGGTGAGATGATGCTGTACAGCACGACCGATACCATCCAAGGCCGCGAAATCACGGAGTATCTGGGCGTCGTGACCGGCCAGGCGATCTACGGGGCCAACGTGATCAGCGATTTTTTCGCCAGTGTGCGCGACATCGTCGGCGGCCGTGCCGGCGCCTACGAATCGGTCCTCCAGGAAGGCGCCGAACAGGCCATGGCCGACATGCGTAGGCACGCCGAGGAGATGGGCGCCAACGCCATCATCGGCATCAGCATCGACTACGAGGCGGTCGGCAAGGACACCTCGATGCTCATGGTCGCCGTGACCGGCACGGCTGTGCGGCTGGCCTGACCGATTCCGCGGGAGCGGATGGCGCCTAGAGCATCGCCAGGGTGCGCAGCTCGCGGTTGGCGACCGCCAGCATCGCGAGGTCCGGCGCCGGCGCCGATTGGATCTCGTTGAGGATCGCGCCGATGCGCTCGACCGGCTCGGCATGCGCCGCCACCCACTCCTCGACCGCGGCGCCCCCCGCCTGGCCGGATCGCAACGCCGCCATGGTCAGGTCGTACTGGTGGCTCCACACATCGTCGATAATGGCGCCGAGGGCCAGGCGCTGCCACTGGGTGTCGGCGGCCATGGTCCTAGCCGTGTGGCGCAGCCAGTCGAGGCGGAACCGGTCGCCGATCAGGAAATAGGCGGCGCCCGCCTCCTCGACTCCCTGCCCCGCGGCGCCGGCGATGCGCACGATGTCGGGCGCCGAGGACAATGCCTTCAGCCGCCCGATGCGCGCCGCTAGCTTGGCCGGAACGCCCGGCTGCGCGAAGCTCCCGGCCCGGTCACGGGTGTCCTGCTGCTGGTCCGGGGCGAGGATGTCGTCCAGCACTTCGGAGAGCCGCTTCACGCCCTCGTGGAACTCGGCGATCAGGCTGGTGATGTCGAGCGGGTGCGCGCAGTTGCGCAGGAACCACGGCGTGGTGCGCCACAGCGTGAAAACCGTCTGCAACAGCATGCCGGTCTGGGATGCCGCCGGGGCGGCATTGTCCAGAGCCTCGATGTCGTGCCACAGCGAGCGCAGGTCGAAGACCTCGCGGGAGATCGTGTAGGCGCGGGCGATCGCCGGCACGTCCATCCCGGTGTTGAGGCGCATTTCGTTGATGAAGCCCGGCCCGGTCCGATTGATGATCGAGTTGGTAAGGGACGTGGCGATGATTTCCCGCCGCAGCCGGTGCCGGCCGATCGCGTCCGGGTACTTGTCGTGGATCGGTTTCGGGAAGTAGCGGGCGAGGTCCGCCTCGAACACCGGATCGTCCGGCAGGTCGGACGCCAGCAACTCGTCGTAGGTCGCGATCTTGGCGTAGGCCAGCAGCACCGCGAGCTCAGGCCGGGTCAGCGGGCGCCCCTCGGTGCGCCGTTCGGCGAAGGTTTCCTCGTCGGGCAAGAACTCGATGGCCCGGTTGAGCCGCCCGGCGCGCTCCAGCGCCTTGATCAGGCGCAGCTGCTCGTCCATGCGCTCGACGCCCTGGGACTGCACCACCGACAGCGACTGGGTCTGCTGGTAGTTGTTGCGCAGCACCAGCGCGGCAACCTCGTCGGTCATCGCGACGAGCAGTCTGTCGCGCTGCTTGCGGGCGATTTTCTTGCGGGCGATCAGGTCACCCATCAGGATCTTGATGTTCACCTCGTGGTCGGAGGTGTCGACGCCGGCCGAATTGTCGATCGCATCGGTGTTGATGCGCCCGCCGCGCAGCGCGAATTCGACGCGGCCGAGCTGGGTGACGGCGAGATTGGCGCCCTCGCCGATCACCTTGCAGCGCAGCGCGGCGGCGTCGACGCGGAGCGCATCGTTGGCGCGGTCGCCGACCGCCGCATCGGTTTCGCGCGACGCCTTCACGTAGGTGCCGATGCCGCCGAACCACAACAGGTCGATTTCGGCCCGCAGCATCGCCTGGATCAGCTCGGCCGGCGTCAGGCTGTCCGCCGTGATGCCGAACAGCGCCTTGACCGGCGCCGAGATGCGTATCGCCTTGGCGCGCCGTTCGAACACGCCGCCGCCCTTGGAAATCAGTTTGGCGTCGTAGTCGGCCCAGCTGCTGCGCGGTATCTCGAACAGGCGCTTGCGCTCGGCAAAGGACATCTTCGGGTCCGGGTCGGGGTCGATGAACACATGCATGTGGTTGAAGGCGGCGACGAGACGGATATGCTCGCTCAGCAGCATGCCGTTGCCGAACACGTCGCCGGCCATGTCGCCGACCCCGACGACGGTGAAATCCTGGCTCTGCGTATCGTGGCCCAGTTCGCGGAAGTGGCGCTTGACCGACTCCCAGGCACCGCGCGCCGTGATCCCCATCTTCTTGTGGTCGTAGCCCGCCGAGCCGCCGGAGGCGAAGGCATCGTCGAGCCAGAACTGGTAGTCCCGGGCGACGCCGTTGGCGATGTCCGAGAATGTGGCGGTGCCCTTGTCGGCGGCGACGACCAGGG
>JBFIFO010000079.1:0-17351 GCA_041602815.1 Alphaproteobacteria bacterium
ACTCACCTGATGATCTCCACCTTGCCCGGCTCCTTCACGCGGTACAGCATCGCCGGGCGGTGGGCGCCGTCGCGGCGCTGCTCGCCGGTCTCCTCGATCTGCTCCAGCGCCAGCACCCATTTGCGGAAATTGCGCTTGTCGATCTCCTGCCCCAGGATGATCTCGTAGACGCGCTGCAGCTCGCTCAACGTGAAGCGCGCCGGCATGAACTGGAAGGCGATCGTGGAATAGTCGAGCTTGGCGCGCAGCCGCCGCTGCGCCATGGCAACGATCTCTTCATGGTCGAAGGCGAGGTCGGGCAGCTCGTCCATGGCGAACCAGCCGACCGCCTCGGCGTCCGTCGCGGCGCGGATTTCCAGCCGGTCGGAGGGGATCAGCGCGTACCAGGCCACCGTGATCACCCGCTCGCGCGGGTCGCGGTCGGGCGCACCGAAGGTGTAGAGCTGCTCCAGGTACACGCCGGAAACGCCGGTCTCCTCTTGCAGCTCGCGCCGGGCCGCGGCCTCGAGGTCCTCGTCGATCTCGACGAAGCCGCCGGGCAGCGCCCAGCCACCCTTGAACGGCGCGGCCGCGCGTCGGATCAGCAGCAGCTTCAATTTGGCGTCGCGAATCGTGAAGATCACGATATCGGTCGCCACCGCGGGATGGGGATATTCGTATTGGTACATCGTCGCCATCTTCGTGTTTTGTTTACACAAAGCAGGATAGTGTATTAAAAACACGAAGTCAAGCTGCACATGCCGGCACCGAGGAACGGCGGTAAAGGAAACGTCCGCGGAACGGCCGTCGGGCTGCAACACGTTCCCGAAACCCGCAGAAAACCCTAACGCATGGGCTCGTTCCGCGGAACGGCGGGCGGCGCTACGATCAAGGAGGCGAAGGCGACCGGGATGCAGGGATACGCCCTGGGGGAGCGACAGCCTTGCATTCCGCTCACCGCGTCAGCGATTCCGCCATGGCCAGGACAAGTTCACGCAATTCTCCGAGCGACAGTCCCGTGACCGAGAGCCAGGTCCAGAAGGCGACATGGACAGCGACAATCCCCCAGAAGAAGAGCTGGAACGAGACCTTGCGCGTCTTGTGCCGGAACAGCAGCTGCGCCAGAATCGCACCCGGCCAGCCCCCCATGAGAGCCAGCAGCTGCAAACTTGCCTCCGACACACGCCATTCGCCGGTTACGGCGCGTCGCTTGTCTGTGGCGTAGAGGAGCATCGTTACGATGCTCAGGCCGAGATACGGAATGAGGGCCAGTCGATAGCCGTCCAGGATGGAAAGATTGAGAAGAAATCCGGCCGGGATCAGCACGGCCACGGCGTCAATCCATTCGCGACGCATTCTGGGGACTCCGGCGATGGCGGCCCCGGCCGCCCGCCGCCGCCCCTGGCCATCCTGCTTCAGGGAATAGCGGACATCATCGCCGATTTGCGGTTCGTAGCCGGAGTGCCGGATATCGCTGATATGGAGGAATACGTCCCGGCCGCCATTTTTTGGCCGCACAAAGCCGAAGCCGCGGTCGGGCTTCCAGTGCACGATCCTTCCCTTCGCCATCTTGTTCCCTTCGCAACGTCTTCAGCGCCCGTCGAATCCCCGCCGCCGCCGCGGCAGCTGCGCGCCTACCCCCGCCGCTCGACCATGTAGAGGTGGAAGATGCCGCCGTCGCGCTTGTGGTAATAGAGGCGGCTTCCGTCGGGGGAGATCGTCGGACCTTCGACCAGGCCGGTGATCGAGGCGATGCGCACCGGCGGGCCGAAGGGCGCGGCCGTGCTCGCCCGGGTCGCCATCATGATTTGGGTATGGGCGCGGACGAAGCGGTCGCCCTCGAACTCGAAGCGGGCGCGGGTGAAGAACAGCTCGCGCTCGTCCGCCGACAGCGCCGGCGCGTATTCGAGGTCGCCCGTGTTGACGGTGCGGAAGATCGCGGCGGAATCGGAGGCGGTCACGAAGCCGTTCGCGGTGCGCCGGGCGACCCGCAGCTCGGAGGTCTTCGGCAGGTTATGGCCGATGTTCCATTCGTTGACGCAGTAATACAGGGTCTTTCCGTCGGCGCTGATCTCCGCGTCCATGTTCAGCCAGCCGGGCCGGCCGGGGGCGATGTCGCCGTCGACGAGGCGCAACCCGCTGACCGCGCCGGCCGCGAACCGCGCCGTGTGGACCGTCTTCAGCAGGCGCGCATAGTCCCGCGGCGAGATGAAATAGAGCCGGCCGTCGCGGTCAAGCGACGGGGCGCCGTCGACCTCATTTGAATTGGCGCCGCGGACCGCGCCGCGGAAACGGAACGTACGGTCGTCGATGCGCTCGGCCCAGTACAGGTCGGGCGGCGTGTCGCCACGGTGCTGGCTGTTGAAAAGCAGGATGCGGCCGTCGCGCGACAGGAACGGCTCCATTGCGCCGAGCGAGTCGTCGAAGCCGACGATCGTTACCCGCTGCGGCGGGCCGAACGGGCCGGCGGGCGGACCGGCTTCGGGCGGCCGGCTCTCCTGGGCCTCGAGCTCGGCGAGCACGGTGTCCATGATCGCCTCGCCCTCTTCCACCTCGCCGCGGTCGAAATGGGCCCCGGCGGCGCGCATCCGGGCAACGTAGTCCGAGACGTCCTCGCCGGCCTCGATGCGTTCGACCAGCATGGCCTGGATGCGGTCGCGCTTGCCCTCCAGCCGCTCGACGACGGCGGGATCCGGCCGGCATGCCGTCGCAGCCAACAGTGCTGCGACAAGAACGATCAGGAGTCGGGACACGCGCATGTCGGCACCCTAGCGGCGGATCGTGAAGATTGCGTTTAGCGGCCCGGAGCGGCGGCGATGCGGATCGGGAAATCCGCAGCGCTTCCGATTGCGCGGGCCGGTCCCGCATCATAAGGCACCGCATCCGCGCCGGCATGCCCCTTGCGTCGCCGGCGCGGTAACGGTTTGTTCAGCGGCGGCCGCAATACTCTGGCGCGGCCGGCACGATGGTTCCGACGAGCAAGGGGACAGCCGATGAGACGACATCATGTCCTGGCGATCGCAGTGACGCTGCTGGCGGCGACCGGGTTCGGCGCCGGCACCGCGACGGCGGCCGAGACGCTGTACTCGATCCAGGTGCGCGCCGTGCCGCTGGCGCGCAAGGCGGATGGCCTATCGACATACCGGGCGCTGCGCGACAAGGGCTACCTCGTCTACCACCATGCCGCAGACGTGGACGGCAAGAGCTGGCTGCGCATCGCTGTCGGCGCCTTCCGGACGACCGACGATGCCGCCGCCTTCGGACGCGACTTCACGGCGAAGGAAGGCATGGACCATTTCGTCGCGCGGGCACCGGTGCGCATCGTCGCCGCCGCGGGCGGCGCGTTCGTGGTGGCCCCGAGCGCGCTGTGGACGCGGGCGGGCAGGACCGTCCGCGAGGTGTTCGTCTTCGACGAGTCGCCGCCCGAGGGGTTCGCCGCGCCCGGCGGCATCCGGCTCATGCCGTCGCCGGACCGCACATCGGTGGCGTTCCAGTACGGCATGCGGGTCTACGCAGTCCGCCTCGGCGACGAGACGGCCGTGCAGCTGACGGCGGGCGGCCCCTATTTCGGCGCGGACCACGATTACGGGCCGACGCCGCGCTGGTCGCCCTCGGGCCGCTACGTCGCATTCCAGGACTTCACCGAATGGGAAGTCAAGACCAGCCTGTGGGTGGCACGGGCCGACGGCAGCGAGACGCGCGCCCTGGTCGACAACCAACGCAGGGAAAGCCAGAACGCGGTCAAGGATTTCGTCTGGCACCCGACCGAGGACCGCATCATCTATGTCGACGGCTACGCCTACGGCACCGTCTCCGTCGGCGGCGCGATCCGCTCGGTCGACATGGCGGGCCAAATCGTCACGGTACTCGACAACGACCGCAAGGCGCGGCAGGAGCTCGCCGGGCCGCTGCGCATCGCCGACGGCCACCTGCATTACCGCATCGTGCAATTCGACGCCAATTACGAGCGGCGGAGCTACACCGACGCACGGGTTCCGCTCGCCGACCTGCGGCTGGAGCCGTGAGCCGTCGGACGCCCGCGACGATTTTCCCGATACATCGCGGCTCGCCGGATGTGCTAGGACTCGGCGTCATGGCCATCAGCGAAAACCTTCGCCGCGCCGGCATGGTTGCCCTGTGGGGCGGCGAGAGCGGAATCGTCGTCACGCTGGCCGGCGTCGTCCCGGTGCTGCTCCTTGGAACCTACGTGCTGGAGGACGTCGCGGCCGTCGCCATGCTGGCCGCCTATGGCCTGCTGTTCGGGCACTACCTGGCGCGGCGCCTGGATGCCGCCGCAGGCCACGCCCGCCTGCTGCGCCTTGCGCCGCCGGCCGCGATGATCGCCGGGTATCTCGGCATGCGCGCGGTGATGGCCCTCACCGGGGCAGGCGCCCTGACTGCGCCGCACGGACTCGTCTTCGGCGGTCTTGCGGGCGTCGTCCTCGGGCTTGCCGTGCTGCGCCTGCCGCTCGCTCCATTGACGCGCATACCCGGTCCTCCCCGCGTCTCGGTACCCCTCATGTTCCTCGGCGCCGGCGCCGTCATGGGGCTGATCGCGGGCGTCGCGCTGTCGGTGCCGCTCGGCTGGACCGTGGCAATCCCGATCTGGCAGGCGGGTGCGGGCGCGGTCATCGGCTACGTCCTCGCGCCGGCGCCGGCAGCCGCGTGACCCGCGACCCGGTGCGCCGCCGGCCGCGGCATCGGCCCGGCGACATGAAGAAGGGCCCGGCACCGCCGGGCCCCGAGGCTCCCATAAAATCCGCCGCCTACAGCGTGCCCTTGCCCAGCTCCCCGGCGACGTAATCGGCCTGGCGGATCGCCAACGCGACGATCGTCAGGGTCGGGTTCTCGGCCCCGCCGGTGGTGAACTGGCTGCCGTCGGAGATGAACAGATTGCCGATGTCGTGGGTCTGGCCCCACTTGTTGCAGACGCCGTCCTTCGCTTCGGCGCTCATCCGGCAGGTACCGAGATTGTGCGTCGAGGGATAGGGCGGCGTGCGGATCGTCCGCGTCGCACCGACCGCCTCGTAGACCGCCGAACCTTGCTGGTATGCGTGCTGGCGCATGGCAATGTCGTTCGGGTGGTCGTCGAAATAAACGTTCGGCACGGGCAGGCCGTACTGGTCCTTTTCCGTCGCATGCAACGTCACGGCATTGCTCTCCTGCGGCATGTCCTCGCCGACCAGCCACATGCCGGCCATGTGGTTGTAAGCGTCCATCGCAGAGGTGAACTGCGGCCCCCAGGCACCCGGATCGAGAAACGCGGCCATGAAGGGCAGGCCCAGCGAGAGGGTCTCCATCTCGTAGCCGCCAACGAAGCCGCGCGACGGCTTGTTGATCGACTCGTCGCTGATGATGCCGGCCATGGTGGTGCCGCGGTGCATGTTCACCGGCTTTTCAAACGTCGCGTATACCGAGCCGGTCATGTGCCGCATGTAGTTGCGCCCGACCTGGCCGGAGCTGTTGGCCAGCCCGTCCGGGAACTGGGACGACGCCGAGTTCAGCAGCAGACGCGGCGTCTCGATGGAATTGCCGGCGACGCACACGACGCGCGCCTTCTGGACATGCTGGTTGCCGTCCCTGTCGGCATAGAGGACGCCGCTGACCTTGCCGGACGCGTCGTGCTGGATCTGCAGCGCCTGGCTCTCAGGACGCAGGTCCAGCCTGCCCGTGGCCTCCGCCTTCGGGATGTCCGAATACAGCGTCGACCATTTGGCGCCCATCTTGCAGCCCTGGAAGCAGAAGCCGATCTGCTGGCAGGCGGCGCGCCCGTCGCGCGGGCGGCTGTTGATCGCCATCCGGCCGGTGTGGACCTTCTTGTAGCCCAGCTTCATGGCCCCGGCATGCATGACCTTGAAATTGTTGTTGCCGGGCAGACCGGGGATGCCGTGGGTGCGGGTCACGCCCATCTTGTCCTCGGCCCTGGCGTAGTACGGCTCCAAATCCTTTAGCGTGATCGGCCAGTCGAGCAGGGTCGCGCCCTTGATGTCGCCATATTCCGTGCGCACCCGGAACTCGTGCTCCTGGAAGCGCAGCGAGGCGCCCGCCCAGTGGACCGTCGATCCGCCGACCGTCTTGCAGATCCATGCCGGCAGGCCGGAAAAGTCCCTGGACACGCGCCAGGTGCCCGACGTGGTCCGCTTGTCGAGCCACGCGGTCTGTCCGAAGGCCGGCCATTCGTCATTCACGAAATCGTCGATCGTATGGCGCTTGCCGGCCTCGAGAAGGACCACCTTGACGCCCTTCTGGCACAGCTCGTTGGCGAGCGTCCCGCCGCCCGCGCCGGAGCCGATGACGACGACGACCGAAGCGTCGTTCCTGTCGTATGTAGGCATCGTCTTTCCTCCCTCGCGATTCTGTTATTCCGGCTTCGGGCTTGCCGATTCGGGCGGATCCGGCAGCCACGAGAGATCGTTGAAGCCGCGGTGGAGATAGCCGCCGAATTCGTACGACGAACCCTCATAGCCGAACAGCGGCCACAGTTCCTTGTTGTTGTAGAGGGCGGTGACCGAGGTGCCGCGCACCGCCTGGAAGAAGCTGTCCTTCGTCATGCCCTTGAGAACCGCGAGCTGCTGTTCCGCGGTGGCATCCTTGAAGGGCTTGCCGAGCGCCCGGTTGATGCGGGCGACACCGTGGGACAACATTTTCGCAGTCTCGCCGTCGGTCGCCGCCTTCTCGTCGAGCGCCGACACGACGCCCATGTAGAACTTGTCCGCAAGGCGGTCGTGCGGATAGGTCCTGCGGGCAACGACGAGGATCGTCGCCACCTCGTCGCGGCTCAGAATCTTCATGTTGGCGGCCGCGGCGAGCGCATCGGCCCAGGGGCCGAGCACGCCGAGGCTCGCCCCGGCGGCCACCGCCGCGCTTCCCTGCAGGAACCGCCTGCGGGCCACATCGCTCTGTTTCATTGGGGTCTCCTCCTCTGTCGACATTTTGTTGTATGGCCGGAGCTACCGGTAACGGCCGTGCCGCTCCAGCACCTCGATCTTGTAACCGTCCGGGTCCTGCACGAAGAAGAACCGCGCCATCAGCGCGCCATCGCGGTTGAATTCCTTGACGTCGTTGGGTGAAAGGCCGGCGGCCTTGAACCGCACATGCTCCGCCTTCACGTCGTCGACGCACACCGCGACATGCCCGTAGCCGGTCCCGTGGCTGTACGGCTCCTGCTGGCCTTCGTTCCAGGTCAGCTCGATTTCGAAATCGTTCTCGTCGTTGCGCAGGTAGACCAGCGTGAAGCCTTCGAAATCGAAGCGGTCGGCAACCTTCAGGCCAAACGCCTGGTCATAGAAGTCAATGGAACGATCCAGGTCCCGTACCCGGATCATCGTGTGAATGGCCTTGGCCATTGCGGCGCCCCCTGCCCGTTGCATTGTCAAATCAACGGAACACTACGCCCCCGGAGGCCACGCGTGGTGTTAGTCCAATACTACACGTCACGCCCGGGCGTCGGCGGCCCCGGGCTCCAGGCGGCGCACCGCCGTATCGCGCCGCCGCAGCGGCCTGTCGGCATTCGCCGCCGCGAGGGTCCTCTCCCGGTTCTCGACGAACTTGGTGCACGACACCCGGAGCAGCGAGGCGAAGTTGCCGACCTCGCCGTGAAGCTCCAGAACCTCGTCATACAGTACGCTGAGGAAGCGCGGCGTCGTCATACCCTGGGTGATCGCGATTTCGTCCAGGATCTCCCAGTAGGCTTTTTCAAGCCGTATCGACGTCGAATGTCCACCGAGGCGAACCGAGCGCGTGACGGCCCGATACCCCTCGGGATCCTGGCCCGCAAAAATCCGGCACATGTCTCACCTCCCCGTAAGCTCCTGCCGGTTCGCGCCGGCTGGTTGCTAACAGGCGAAGTATCGGCGGTCAGGCCGCGAATGACAAGTAAACTCGTGCCCGCCAACGCCGTATCCGCCGCGGCAGGTATCGTTCGTGTATTGCAGGCGAGAGGATCTTGATACAACGAGTAGGAGAGGCGGGCCCGGTTTCCAGGGGCTTGCGGTTACGGAAACCGAGCCTGCCTCCACTCCCTGACAACAACTCGATATCAATTACACTGCGCCCAGGCAGGGTATGCGTTCGAACGCAATGCCGCAGATATCTTCAGCGATGTATTTGTACCGCCTGAATGTTGCGCTACGATTTCTCCACCCGGGAAAATTGTTACAATTGTTTCCGCAAGTATTGGCGCCCGACGCGGGAGCCGCTATGTTTGCGACCGACGATTGCGCGACCGGAGATGTCAGGGGGGGCCGCGGGCAATGTCCAACGTGCCGCATATAGCCGTTGTCGACGATGAGGCACAGATCCGTGCCGCCGTGGGCGAATATCTCGAACTTCACGGATTTCGCGTCAGCCTTGCGGATGGTGGTCCGGCGCTGCGCAGGATCATGGCCGGCACGCCCCCGGTCGATCTCGTGGTGCTCGACCTCAACATGCCCGGCGAGGACGGGCTTTCGCTTGCGCGATATCTCCGCGAGCACTCGGACGTGGGGATCGTCATCCTGACGGCCGCGGGCCAGACCCTGGACCGCATCGTCGGGCTGGAAGTGGGCGCCGACGACTACATGTCCAAACCGTTCGACCTGCGTGAGCTCCTGGCCCGCGTCAAGAGCGTGTTGCGTCGGCTTCGGACGGCGCCGACCCCGCGCGCAGCCGCGGATGCGGGCACCGCCCTCCGGTTCGCCGGTTTCACCCTGCATACGGACTCGCATTCCTTATGCGATGCGGGCGGCAGGGACATTCCCCTGACCAGCATGGAATACGACCTGCTTCGCGCTTTCGCCGAATCGCCCAACAGGGTGCTGACCCGCGAACAATTGCTGGAAAAGGCGCACCGCCGCGACACCGACCCGTTCGACCGCAGCATTGACGTGCGCATCGCCCGATTGCGGCGCAAGATCGAAAAGAACCCCTCGAAACCGCAGCTGATCAAGACGATCCGCGGGGCCGGCTATCTGTTCGTGCCCGATCCCGAAACCTGAGTTCGTCTACGCGGCCGGTTTCGCCAGCGTCTCCGAAACGAGGCGCAGGACCTCGGCGGGATCGAACGGCTTTTCGATGATCGGCAGGCCCGTCCGCCTGAGGAAATCGCTAGCGCCGACATGCAGCGTATCGCCGCTCATCATGATGACGCGCTCGCACAGGTGGGGATAGTGTTCCTCCAGCTTGCGATACAGACCGGGGCCATCCATTCGCGGCATGCGCAGATCGGTCAGGATGAGATCGTATTCCGAGCCGGCGATGCAGTTGAGGGCCGCGGGTCCACTGTCTGCCACATCCACGCTGAGGCCGCCCATCGCGAGGACTTCCGCAAGTGCGGAAGCGATCTCTATCTCGTCGTCAACTACGAGAATGCGCCGGCCTTCGCCGTTTGCCGGGGCGTCTGCCAACACGTGTTCGGCAGGCGCTTCGCGATGTCCGCCCGGCGGCAGCATGATCGTAAACCGGGCTCCTCCGTCCGGCGCATCGTCGACACCGATGGTGCCGCCGTGCGAGTCGATGACGCCGTGGCAGACCGCAAGACCGATTCCGGTGCCGATGCCGGTGGGCTTCGTCGTGAAGAACGGATCAAATATACGCGCGCGCAAGCCCGACGGAACGCCGGGCCCGGTATCGTCGAACGTCAGTCGGACCATCCCGTCTTCCGGATCGAACCCGGTCGTCACAGTCAGGCGGCGCGGCTCCGGTCGATCCATCATCGCCTGTTGCGCATTGATCGCCAGATTGGCGACCACCTGGTGCAGTTGGTCCGCGTCGCCCCAGATTTCGGGTAGTGCAGGATCGAGGTTCTTGACGACATCGACGCCTGTCGTGCGCAGCGCATAGGCCATCAGGTCGAGACCGTTTTCGACCAGACGGTTGAGGTCGACCGAGCCCTCTTCGGGCGTCTGCTGGCGCGCCATCGACAGGAACGTCTTGACGATGCGCGCGCAGCGTTCCGCGGCCGAGCGGATTTCGTTGGCGCGCCCCACGACACGCTCGTCCTTGGCCGTCTCCTCCATCAGCATGGCCTGCGCGACGACCACGGATAAGGGGTTGTTCAGCTCGTGCGCAACACCAGCCAGCAGCGAGCCGAGAGCCGTGAGCTTTTCGCTCTGGTAGAGAGCTTCGCGCTGTCGTTCGATTTCCTTCTGCGCTTGCCGGGATTCCGTGAGGTCGCGCAGGAACGCGGTGAACAACCGGCGACCCTCGACGGTCATCGGCGTAACCGTCAGTTCCGCCGGAAATAAATCGCCATCCGCGCGGACCGCTTCGATTTCGCTGCGGCCCCCGTCCCAGCCTTTCGCGGGAGCTTTGGCGACCTTGCGCAGGCCGCGCTTGTAGGCGAGGCGATGATGCGGCGCGATCAGGGTCGACGCCATGGGTTTGCCCAGGATCAGGTCGCGCCGATAACCAAATATCTTTTCGGCGGACGGATTGAAATCGACGATCCGGTCGTCGGCGTCGAGCATCACGATGGCGTCTGCCGCGGCCTCGACGATCGCACGGACGTGGCCCTCGCTTTCGCGCAGTCGTGATTCCGTCAGTTTCCGGTCGGTAATGTCACGAAACACCGCCAGGCCCAGTCGCGACGGTCCACGGCGAAACGGCACTGCCGCGATCTCGATGACGATCTCGCGCCCCCGCCAGGTGTGGATCTTGCGTTCCGTAAGGGGATTGCTGCGGCCGAATTCAAGGGTCTCGTAGATGCGGATGTCGGCCTTCGACTTCTCGGTTTCGTCGACGAAGTCGCGATAATGCATATCCTCGATTGCCGCGTCCTCGGGGATCTCGAGAATTCTCCGCCCGGCTGCATTGAGAAATCGCATCGCCTGGGCATCATGGAGCAGCACGCCATCGGGCAGCGTATCCACCAGAAGCCGGTAGCGTTCCTCGCTGTCCACAAGCGCATGTTCCCGGCGCTTCAGGTCCGAAATATCCGAGCACACCGACACGACACCGCCGTCCTCGGTCGGCGACTCGGCCGAGAGGAGCCAGGTCCCGTCGGCCATGCGCATGGTCACCGGCTCGCCGGAGGCGCGCAGCCGGGTCATACGTTCGGACACGTATTCGTCGACGCGTCCCACCGCTTCGGTGATCGCGCCCGACTGGGCGAGGTGCCGCAAGAATGTTTCGAAGGGCGCGCCCGGCTGCAGCAGATGCGCTGATCTTACGTGGATATCGCGATACCGCGAATTGACGACCACGATCCGGTCGTGGGAATCGATCAGTACAAAACCATCCGGTATCGCCTCGATCGCCTCGGCCAGACGCCGGCGTACCTCCTCGGCCTTGGCCTGATGCTCGAGTTCGGCCGAGTCCAGCGCCGAGGCGACCAGCTTGTCCCGGAACACGACGAGTGCACGCGCAATATCGCCGATCTCGTCGCCGCGCTCCACCGACGGGATGGCGCTCTCGCGGTCGCCGGAACTCAACCGGCGGACCGCCCCGGCCACGCGGGTCAGGGGAACCACGACCGTGCTTCGCGTCAACACGTAACCGACGACCGCCACCGCAAGGGCCAGCAGCGCCCCGTTTAACATGGCGGTATTCCGGATGCGCACGACCGGCGCATTGACCTCGGCGAGACTGACCTGGGCCACGATCGCCCAACGCGCCCCGAGGAAGTCGAGCGGCGCGTAGGCCGCAAGGAACTGCTGCGCCGCCTCGCCACCGCCCGATCCGCGGCTCAGCATCACTCCCGAATGGCCCTCGAGCGCGGCCTTGACCGGCCTGGAGTCGACGATCCGCGCCAAGATCGTCGACTCGGTCGAAAACCGCGAATCGCTGCGCATCAGCAGATCGGGCCCGGCGATAAACGTCTCCCCGGTCGCGCCCATACCCGAGTCGACGTTCATCACCCGATTGATACGGTCGATCGGCATTTCGAACACGAGGATGCCGATCATCACCCCGAACTCGCTGAGCAGGGGCCGCGCGACGAACCCGGTCGGCCGCCCGCCGGCCGGCGCATAGAAGCTGAAATCGACGAATGTCTCGGCGCCGTAGGGCGGGCCGTTCGCCGCGGTCCGGTACGCCATCACCAACCCGTTTTCGCGCTGGCCGGCGGATTTGAGGTCGGTAGCGAAATCGGCCTGCTTCATCACCGAATAGATGACGACGCCCGACATATCGATAAACAGAAGGTCGCGATACCCGTATTGCTCCACGAAATCGCGCAACCGCAGATGGTACCGGCCATGTGCGAGACTGTAGAACGACGGATCCGTCGCGCGGTTGAGCTGCTTGCGCGCCGCTGCCGGATAGGGGTTGTCGGCGATGTACAGGTGGGACAGCATGGCCGACGCTTTGTCGTCGAGCTCCGCCCAACCCTGCTTGAAATCGTTGAACGCGCCGATGATGAAGGGGTTGGCCGCCTGCGTTCTTAGATCGCGGCGGATCGACGCGAGGTAATCGACAATGGCGAAGCGGCGTGCCTCGAGCAGGGCGGTCAGGTTCTTTTCGGCCGATCTGCTCAGCTCCGTGGCCGCTTGCCGGTAGTCGGCAACGGCAACGAAGGCGCCGGAGACCAACGCCGCCATCACGACCAGGAACGGAATCTTCTGCGACAGGTTCATGCGCAGCGGCGGACGTCGCACGGCGGCCCGACGATTCGGATCCTGCGGAGCTGCCTCGGGACGGTTGTGTTTCGCGTCGTTCATGAACCAAGGACCGTGTCACGACTCCCGCTGGCCACCCGTTCGGCCACCCATTCGGCCACTTGCGCCAGCGCCACCCGCGGCCGCATTTTCCCTGTCGGGCCTCATTAAGGGTAACATGTGCGCTGGCGCCCTACAATCGGCGGGCAGCATGGCGCGTGACACCTACACCGTTGATCGCGATGCGAATTGCCGTATTGTCGTGCGGCGGAGCCGGAGATCGGTCGCCGCCGAATACCAGGCCAGGGAGAGTAAATTGCTATTGCACAGCATCGATTTGGAGACCGCCGGCAGGATCGTCGACGCCGCCATCGCCAAGGGCCGCGAGCTCGATTTCGCGCCGCTGACCGTGGCGGTGCTGGACGACAGCGGCACCGTCAAGGCCATGAAACGCGAGGACGGGTCCAGCCTGATGCGGCCCGACATCGCGGTTGGCAAGGCATGGGGATGCCTCGGATTCGGGTTCGGCGGCCGGGTCGTGGTCGCCCGCGCACAGTCGCACCCCATGTTCATCAACGCGCTGACCGACATGTCGCGGGGCCGCATCGTGCCGTCGCCGGGCGGGGTGCTGATCCGCAACGACGGGGGCCGGATCATCGGCGCCATCGGGATATCGGGGGATACCGGCGAGAACGACGAGATCTGCGCCGTGGCCGGCATCGAGGCCGCAGGCCTGACCGCCGATACCGGGGCCTGAGCACGGCCCGATCCAGCCGGATCCGCGGAAGGAAAGGCCGGGACGCCTGACGCGTCCCGGCCCGGAAAGCTGCGGGCGAGTCCGCCCGGATCAGTAGATGTTCTGCGCCGATACCATCGCGAACAGCATCGGGATCGAGAGCAGCGTGTTGGTGCGCGAGAACAGCATCGCCGTCCGCGCCGCCGCGGCCTTCGCATCGGCATCCGCCTCGACGATGCCGAGCGCCTTCTTCTGGTTCGGCCAGATCACGAACCACACGTTGAACCACATGATGGCGCCGAGCCACATGCCGATGCCGATCGCGGTGTGCTTCGGCACGCCATCGGTGATGCCGAGTGCGATTGCGTGTCCGAGGTAGCCATTCATCCAGGCGAGGATCAGGCCGGTGGCGATCGTCGCCATCGCGCCCCAGCGGAACCAGAACAGCGCCGCCGGCGCGATGACCTTGCCGATCGCCGGTTTCTGCTCGTCGGGGATCTTCGGCATGTTCGGGATCTGCACGAAGTTGAAGTACCACAGCAGGCCGATCCACATCACGCCGCTGAGCACGTGCAGCCAGCGGAAGAAGAAGGCGCCGAACGCGTTGCCCGAATACCCCTGCGTTGCGTAGTAAATGATGAACAGAACCACCGCGAGCACGAAGCCGGCAATCACGGTGTTTCTCAGGCTGGTCAGTAAGCCACTCATGGTTACGCCCCTCTATGCGGTCTCAGGATGTCCGGAGCGGCGGACGCCGCTCCGTCGGTGTTTCGGTTGGGTTCGCCGGTGCCCGTGCGGGCGTGGCGGACGTCTGAGTTTCGATCCAAACAGCGGTGTCGGCGGACCACGGCACGCAAGTATCCGGCAGCGACGCCGCGGCAAGAGTCATGGAATACCCCACCAAAATACCTTGTTATGAGGGCGCATTATAGAGTCGGGATTCGGCCCCCGCAATTATACGTAAGGGAAAATCGCGGTTTTTTGGCGCGGCGCAGGCCGGCACCGAAACAGCCGGCCGGCCGGTCCGGGCGCGCGATGGCCGCCGGAGGCATTGCGGTCCGGCGTTATCTGGATTGCCTGTATCCTTTTTTATGTGTTTTGGTGCTTTTTGTTCATGTTGATCACATTTTCTGGATTCTTTGCGGTATTACTGCATATTGTTGCGCGGACCAGGACGGGAGGAGAGATGCAGGATTTCGGCGCCGCATTCGGCGACGCGTTCCGTCTGCTGCTCGGGTTCGACCCGGCGCTGATGGAAATCATCGGCCTGTCGCTGCGGGTCAGCCTCACCGCGGTGGCGATCTCCGGCCTGATCGGCCTGCCCTTGGGCGCGATCCTCGGGGTCAGCCGGTTTCGCGGGCGCGCGACCGTGCTGGTGCTGCTCAACACTCTGATGGGCCTGCCGCCGGTGGTGGTCGGGCTGCTCGTTTACCTGATGCTGTCCAATGCCGGGCCGCTGGGCCCGCTGGCGCTGCTGTACACGCCGGCCGCCATGATCATCGCCCAGACCATTCTGGTGACGCCCATCGTCGCCGCCCTGGCCCGCCAGACCATCGAGGACATGCACGCCGAATACGACGAACAGCTGCGAATCCTCGGCGTCGGCCGCTGGGGCATGGTGGCGACCCTGCTTTGGGACGCCCGCTACAGCCTGCTGACCGCGATGCTGGCCGGTTTCGGGCGGGCCGTCGCCGAGGTCGGCGCGGTGCTGATCGTCGGCGGCAACATAAACCATGTGACCCGGGTGATGACCACGGCGATCGCTCTGGAGACATCCAAGGGCAACCTTGCGCTCGCCCTCGGGCTCGGCGTCGTGCTGCTGCTGCTGGCCGTGGTCATCAATGCCGCGGTGATGGGCCTCCGGTCGACCGCCGCCCGGTCGGCCCATGCATGAGCCCGCGATGCCGTTCGACACCCCGACATCGAGCCGGAACGACAGGCGCGTCCTGCCGATCGCGGCGGACGGCCTGGTCGTGGAGCGGGCCGGTCGTCGCATCATCGACAACATCGACCTCGAAATCGGCGGCCACGGCGTAACCGTCATCATGGGGCCCAATGGCGCCGGCAAGAGCGTCCTGCTGCGTCTGTTGACCGGGCTGCTGCGGCCCGATGCCGGCCGGGTGACATGGGCCGGCAGGCGGCCCGACCGGGGGCGCGCCCCGGCGCTCGGCATGGTGTTCCAGAAACCGGTGCTGCTGCGCCGCTCGGCGCTGGCCAATGTCCGCTATGCCCTCCGCACGGGCGGAAGGGCGGAGCGCGCCCGACGCGCCGAACAGGCGCTGGTGCGCGCCGGCTTGCAGCACCTCGCGCGGACGCCGGCACGCATGCTGTCGGGCGGCGAGCAGCAGCGGCTCGCCCTGGCGCGGGCGCTGGCACCCGACCCGGAGGTGCTGCTTCTGGATGAGCCCTGCGCCAATCTCGACCCGGCGGCGACGGCGGCGATCGAGGCGCTGATCCGCGACGCCAAGTCACGCGGCACGCGCATCGTGCTGGTCACCCACGACATCGCGCAGGCACGGCGCCTCGCCGACGACGTGACGTTCCTGCATGACGGGCGCGTCGTCGAGGCGGCACCGGCGGCAGATTTCTTCGATCAGCCGGCAAGTTCCGCCGGCCGCGCCTATCTCGAGGGCCGGCTTCTCATCGACTGACAAGACAGGGGGACTCCATGCCATACAGTCGCCGTCTGCTGATGTCCGCACTGGCCGCCGCGTTCGTGCTCGGCCCGGGCCCGGTGCTCGCAGCCGACAAGTTCATCACCGTCCAGTCCACCACCTCGACCCAGAATTCCGGTCTGTTCGACGATCTGTTGCCGAAATTCACCGCCATGACGGGCATCGAGGTGCGCGTGGTCGCGGTCGGCACCGGCCAGGCGATCAAGAACGCGCGCAACGGCGACGGCGACGTACTCCTGGTCCACGCCACGGCGGCGGAGGAACAGTTCGTCGCCGACGGCTATGGCGTGCAGCGCTTCGACCTGATGTACAACGACTTCGTCATCGTCGGCCCGGCGGCGGACCCGGCCGGCGTCGGCGGCATGACCGATGCGGTGGCGGCGCTGAGGAAAATCGCTGCCGGCAACGCCGTCTTCGCCTCGCGCGGCGACGATTCCGGCACCCACAAGAAGGAGCTGAGCCTGTGGCGGGAAGCCGGGATCGACGTCGCCGCCGCCTCCGGCACGTGGTACCGCGAGACCGGCTCCGGCATGGGCGCGACGCTGAATATCGGAATCGGCATGGGCGCTTACGTCCTGACCGACCGGGCAACCTGGATCGCGTTCCGGAACAAGGGCGATTTCGGGATCCGGGTCGAGGGCGACGAGCAGCTGTTCAACCAGTACGGCATCATCATGGTGAGCCCGGACAGGCTGCGGAACCCGAAGATCGCGTGGAGCCGCGACTTCATGGACTGGATGCTGGGCAGCGAGGGCCAGGCCGCGATCGCCGCCTATCTGGTGGACGGCCAGCAGCTGTTCTTCCCCAACGCGCGGCGGGGGAGTTGAATTTCCCGGATCGGGATGACGTCATTGCGAGGAGGTCGAAGACCGACGCTGCAATCCGGTGCCCCCCGACTCTCTGGATTGCCCCGGCGATGCGCGCCTCTCGATGACGGTTTCGAGTATGGCGCCCGCCCGGCAACAGCGGTGAGCAAGCGCTGTGACCTCCGAGCCCCGTAGCTCACACAGTCGGTGCTGTTGCGGATCAAGAACCTGCCCGCAGGGTGTTCGGACGGCAGCTTTGCGCCGCAAGGCTGACGCCGCTCAAAGTCGCGCCGGAAAACCGTTTATGACCCTTTGCGGACATTAGCGGTCGCACCGGATACTAATTCAGTGTGTTCTTGTAGATCTTCCCGTCCTTCATAATCACCACGAAGTTCTTGTCCGGATCAGCCACGAGATCGAGGTTCTTTAGCGGGTTGCCGTTGACCAAAATCAGATCGGCATAAGCGCCTTCCTTCACGACGCCGAGTGGGCCAGCTTGGTACGGACTGCGCGGGCCGCTGAGTGCGAGTAGCGCGGCATTGTCCGACGTCGCCATCTTCAGGACTTCAAATGGCGTGAACCA
>JBFIFO010000080.1:0-17338 GCA_041602815.1 Alphaproteobacteria bacterium
GGCCGAGCGCTCAGTCGGTCGACGTCGATGTCGACGGCGACGGGGTGCACGACATCGCGGTCCTGGTCGACAACGGCAGGATCATTCTGCCGTCGCGGCCCAACAATCCGCTCGACCTGATGCCGGGCACGCGGTTCGCCTATGCGCCTGCGGGCGCCGACGCGTTTTCGGTGACGTCCGGGACGGGGCAGGTGCTGGACACGACTCTCGGCCCCGACCTTGGGCTCGGCGATGACGATGCCACTGAAGTGCCGTTGAGCGCGCCGTTTCCGTTCCTCGGTACGAGCTATGCATCCGTCTTCGTCGGCTCCGACGGCCATATCACCCTCGGTGCAGCGGACAATTCCAGCAACACGCGCAACGCGGCCCGCCATATCGGCGGCCCGCCGCGGCTGTCGGCCCTGCTGACCGATCTCGACCCGACCTGCCGCGGCAGCGTCCACGCCGATGTCCGCGCCGACCGCGTGGTCGTGACCTGGAACGACGTGGTGCATTTCGAACGCGGTAGCGCCAGCGGTTGTAGCGGCGCCGTGCCGGGCAACACGATGCAGGCCGTACTGGCGAGCGACGGTTCCGTCACGTTCACGTTCGGGGCGCTGGACACGGGCCTGATCGCGACGGCCGGCAGTAACCGGGAAGCGGTCACCGGGATCGCCGAAGGCAACGCCGAAGGGCCGCTGAACGAGATCGACATGACCGCGGATCTGCCGGCGACACTGCAGGCCGGTGCCATCTTCGAGGAGTTCACGATCGGCTCGCCCGAGACCTTCGACATCTTCCAGATGGGCCAGGAATTCTACCGCACCCACGAGGACAAGTACGACTTCCTTGTGATGTTCACCGATTTCGAGATCTTCGGCGGCGGCACCGCCTTCCACCTCGGCATTCAGAACCAGACCTTCGGCCTGCGCCGAGCAGTGTTCGACGCGTCTTTCCTGGCAGGCAGCGCCGGCGAACTAGAGAGCCTGCTGTGGATGAACAATATCAACCTGTGGGCCGGCAACAGCATTGACCAGTACACGAACCCGCCGGTCCACCGCTTTGCGGTGACCACCAGCCCGCGGCTGACCTCGTTCCTCGGCGGCAACGTCACACCGACGACGGCGCCCTACGAGCAGGTCGGCGTGCTCGACATCACCGGCAACGGGTTCTCCAACGGCTACACACACCACGGGCGGGCGCTGATCCACGAGAACCCGAACACCGAGGCGCGGGCCCGCCAGGGCGCGCTGCGTTACGACCTCAACAGCGCGATCAGCATCATGTTCCAGGAAGCCGACCACCGCTGGGCCGCGTTCCCGGTGTTTCTCCACCCGGTCCACGGTATCTCGATCCCGGAAAGCTTCGATCTGCTCGGACGCGGGCTGGCCCACTGGAGCACATTCTTCAACACCCGCGTGATCGACAGCCCATTCACGGCCGCCGACGGCATGCCGCGCTTCTCCGGCATGGAGGGCAATGCGATCCTCGAGCTTGCCCTGGGAAGCGGCGGTGCGGTGGTCGACCGCAACAACCCGTCGCGGGTCATCGCCGATCCGGACGGCAGACTGGCCGGGGCGATCGCTTCGTGCGACGTGCAGGGCAAGCGTCTGTTCCTGACCGAGCCGGAGGAGCTGATCGACGGTGCGAACGAGCTCGACCAGTACCTGATGGGTGTGCGGCTGGCCGGCGACGTTGCGCCGTTCTGGTATGTCGACGAGCCGAGCTCGCCGATCGACGGACGGTCGCTCGACGAGCCGTTCCCGACCGACTTCATCCGCGGTTCGACGTTCAATGTCGACGACATCGCGTTCTGCGGCGTGCGCGTGGACCTGACGGTCGACAACATCACCGAGGTCGGGCGTATCCTAAACGCGCCGACGCTGGGTCCGCGGATTCCGGCGATCGGCGACGAGAACGATGTCGGGCCGGTCGAGGCGTGCTTCGCCGAGAACCTCGGCGCGCTCGGGCCCTGCGCCGACGTCAAGACCATGGCCTGGGTCCTGGTGGTCCGGCAGGGGGCGCCGAAATCGCTCGCCCACCAGCCGGCGATCAAACGCCTCAACGAGTTCCGCCTCGCCTGGCAGGCCTATGCGGACGGGCCGGGCCTCGGCGGCCGCAATGCCGACGGCGTCGAGCGGGCACCGGGCGATCCCGGCTTCGTCTCGAAGTTCGATACCAGCCTCGAGCCGGCCATCCACTGATCCGGTAGCGCCCCGCCCCGGAGTGACATCCCTTCGGGGCGGGGCGCGCCCGCGGATCAATAGCTGAGGCGGAGAGGCGGCATCTGCAGAACGCCTGCGGGAGGCCGCAGAAGATTGAGATCGTCCGCGGCCAGCCCCAGCTCACGGGCGGCCCCGTTGATCACGCCGTCGCTGTCGTGTTCGAGCAGAACGGCGAGCGAGCCGGCCGACACCTCGCCATCCAGAACCCGTTGCAGTTGCTCGAACGGGCTGAGCGGCGGCGGCATCGCAATCAGGTGGAGCGGCGCATCGACCTCCAGCCCCATGAGGCCGCGCAGTTCGTCCAGCGCCGTGTGGTAACCGCCCAGCGCGTCGACCAGTCCGCGTGCCAGCGCATCCTGACCGCTCCACACACGGCCGCGCGCCGCCGCATCGATCTGGTCCACATCGAGCGACCGGTCGACCATCGCCTTGTTGGTAAAATCGTCGTAGATGAAATCGAGCAGCGCCGCGAACCGCTGCTCGGCGCCGGGCGGAAAATCCTGCACGAAGCTCCACATGGCGGCACGATCGCCCGCGTACAGGCCGTCCCAGGTGATGCCGAGGCGTTCCCACAGCCGGGTGGTCACGACCTTGCCGCCGTAGACGCCGATCGATCCCGTGACGGTGCCTGGCTGGGCGACGATCCGGTCCGCCGGCATGGCGACGAAGTAGCCGCCCGAGGCCGCAGTTCCGGCCATCGAGGCAACCACGGGTTTGCCGACCTCCCTGGCCCGCCGGATCTCCCGCCAGACGATGTCCGAGGCGATGTAGGAACCGCCGGGGCTATCGACTCGGAACAGGATCGCCTCGATCTCGTCGTCGTCGATGGCGTCGGATATGGCACCGGCGATGCGGTGGGCGCCGAATCCGGGCTCCTCGAACGCCCCGCCGTCAGCGGAGCCGGACACGATGGTGCCGCGCCCGTGGATCAGCGCAACCTTGGTGCCGGTCCGGTTCGGCCGGTCGATGCCGCCGAGATACCGGCCCATCAGGACCTCTTCGGCGTCGTCGCCTACGCGTGCCTTCGCATCGGCGATGAATTCGTCCCAATAGGCAAGCTGGTCGACAAGGCCCAGGTCGAGAGCCTCCTCGGCGAGGTACGGCCCCTTGTTTACGAGGCTGCGGACATCGGCCTCGCCGATCTGGCGCCCTGCAGCGATCCCGGCCACGGCCTGGCCGTAGAGCGAGTCGAGAAGCGCCTGCAAGTTGTCGCGGGCCGGCTCGCTGAGCGACGAACGGGTCAGGGATTCGACAGCCGACTTGTACTCCTCGCGCTGGCCGAACCGGGGCTCGACCTCGAGCTTGTCGAGAAGGCCGCGGGCGAACGGCACCTCGATTGCCATGCCGATCAGCCCGACGCCGCCCGACGGCTGCAGCCAGATCTCATCGAAGCCGCTGGCCAGGTAGTACTGCATCGTGCCGCCGCCAAGTCCCCCAAGATCCTCGGTGAAGAGCAGGGCAAATTTGCCGGCGGCACGGAACGCCTCGACCGCCGCGCGGAGTTCCTGGGCCGCCGCGATGCTGAGCTGCGGGCCCCCCATATAGACGGCCAGCCCGGCGACCCGGTCGTCGGACGACGCGGCCTCGAGACCCTCGACGATGCCCCGCAAATCAGGGCCGTGCCGCACCGCGAACAGCCGCTGTGTCCGCGGGCCGTCGCGCAGCTGACCCTCGAGATTGAGGCGCAGTACGATCGACTCGGGAAGTGGCGCCGGCCGGGCGGACAGGGTCAGCGACACGATGACGCCCGCGACGACGAACATCACGACCAGGCCGCCGACGACGGCGAGGAAGCCGATGACGATCTTCCAGAAAGTCTTCACGTCGCTGACCTTTCTATAGCGTTAGCCCGACCAGGAGGTCCCGTGCCTTGCGCCATGCGTTGACAGCGCCGGCCTCGTCACCCAGCGTTGCCAGAACTCGCGCATAGGTGCGCCAGTTCCAGATGCTGCTCGGGCGGTCGGCAGTACGTTCCGACATCAGGGTCCTTGCGACGGCAAGCTGACCCGACTTCATCGCCGCGGCCACAAGGGTTCGGTGGAACACGTCCTTTTGCGCATGGCTGCCGCCGACATATTTCAGATCATAGCGGATCGGTTCGAGAAGCTCCACGGTACGCGCGTAATCGCCGCCGGCGTAGGCGAGCAGCGCTGCGCACAGCGGGACCGCGATATCGGCGGTGACGCCGGCCACCATCCCGCGGCCCTGCGCCGCGCTCTCCTCCATCGACGCCAGCATCGTCCGGGCCGCGTCGACTCGGCCGTCGCCGGCCAGGGCCATCATGTAATGGACGTCGGCAAAAGGAAGGAGATGGTCGGCCGACCGCGCTTCGGCCTTGTCGGCGAGCTCGTTCCAGCGGTTTCCGACATCGATTCCCGCCTCCTCGAGACGCCACAACAGAGAGGTGGCGTTGACAATGTCGAGATAGTCGTCCGTCTCCTCGGCGCGAATGCGGTTGTCGTAGCCGTCGATCACAGCGTGATAGCGCTCAAGATCCATCAGTAACAGGGCGCCGTGCCACCACAGATGGTTGGCGAAGTTGTTGCAGCGGGTCCACACCGTCTCCGACGTCTTGAGGAGGTCCGTGCCCTCGCGGTGTCGTCCCTGCATCTCCATCACATGGATGACCGCGTGGATCGCCCAGACGTCGGCCGGATTGATCTCGATCGCCTGCTGACCCACCGCATCGGCCCCCACGTAATCGCCGCATTCCTCCAATCCGAAGGCATACATGCCCAGCACGAACCCGTGTCCCGCCGTCGTCTCGTTCCAGGCGTAGAGCACCCGTGCCACCGAGTCCCGGACGTTCAGCGAATCGCCGAGGTAGAAATACAGATGGTTCGACAGCTTCAGGGCCAGCACGTCGAGCGGATCGTCGACGAGGATACGGTCCCAGCAGGCGAGCGCAGTCTGCCAGTCGCCCGCATGCCAGGCCGTCAAGGCAGCGATATGATCGCGCTCACGTTCCGTGGCCCCTCGCGAGCCCGCCGAGCGTTCGGCCGCTGCAATCGCCGCGACGATCGACCCGTCGAGTGCGCAATCGGCGAAAAGCTTCAGGAAATACCCGCGGGCGCAGTGTCCCATCGCGAAATCGGGATCGGCAGCGAGGGCGCGGTCCAGATGCTCGCCGGTATCCCTGCGGAACCCGAGATAGGAGGTTATGGCCTCGTCGAAATGGCGCACGGCATCGGCCGTCGACGCCGTAAACGAGACGCCGCGCCGGTCGCTGTGGCTCGCTGTCGTCCGCTCCGACAAATGCCTGTTACCCGCATTGCGCCCGCTGCCGCATCATGTGATCCGCCAAAACGCACGCCATCATCGCTTCACCGATGGGGACCGCGCGGATCCCCACGCACGGATCGTGCCGTCCTTTCGTTAAAATATCGCTATCTTCGCCGTGCACGGTGACGGTCTTACGCGGAATCAGGATCGAGCTCGTCGGCTTGACGGCGAAACGCACTACGATGTCCTGTCCGGTGCTGATCCCACCGAGTATGCCGCCGGCATTGTTGGACAGGAAGCGAACCGAGCCGTCCGGGTTCATGCGCATTTCGTCGGCGTTTTCCTCGCCGCGAAGTTCGGCGGCCCGCAGCCCGGCGCCGATCTCGACGCTCTTGGCGGCGTTGATACCCATCATGGCGCTGGCGAGGTCGGCATCCAGCTTGTTGTATACCGGCGCGCCAAGGCCCGCGGGCACGCCCTCGGCGACGATTTCGACGACGGCACCGATCGACGAGCCGTCCTTGCGCAGCTTGTCGAGGTAGCCCTCCCAGCTCTGCGCCGCTTTGCGGTCGGGGCACCAGAACGGATTGTCCTCGACTGCATCCCAGTCCCACGAATCGCGATCGATCCGGTGCGAGCCCATTTGCACCAGCGCGCCGCGAATGCGGATCGAATCGCCGAGGATCTTCCGGGCGATCGCGCCAGCCGCGACCCGCATCGCGGTCTCCCGCGCCGACGACCGCCCGCCGCCGCGATAGTCGCGGATGCCGTATTTCTGCCAGTAGGTATAGTCCGCGTGGCCGGGCCGAAACTTGTCCTTGATGTCGCTGTAGTCCTTCGAACGGGTGTCGACGTTCTCGATCAGGAGGCCGATCGGTGTGCCCGTCGTCAGCCCCTCGAACACGCCCGACAGGATGCGCACCGCGTCCGGTTCCTTGCGCTGGGTCGTGAAACGCGACTGGCCCGGCCGGCGGCGGTCGAGCCAGAACTGGATGTCGGACTCGGCCAAAGGGAGGCGCGGTGGTACGCCCTCGACCACGCAACCGATCGCCGGGCCGTGGCTCTCACCGAACGTCGTGAACCGAAACAGGTGGCCGAAGCCGTTGCCGCTCATCAACTCTTGCCGTTGAGGCTCGCCAGCAGCTGCGACACCTCCTCCGCCGCATCCACTGCAACCATGCCCACCGTATGGTACCCGCAATCGACGTGATGCACTTCGCCGGTGACACCGGCGCTGAGGTCGCCCAGAAGGTAGAGACCGGCTTGGCCGACCTCGTCGATGGTCACGTTGCGGCGCAGCGGCGAGTTCAACTCGTTCCACTTCAGGATGTACCGGAAATCGCCGATGCCCGAAGCTGCGAGCGTCTTGATCGGCCCGGCGGAGATCGCGTTGACCCGGATATTCTGACCGCCGAGGTCGGCCGCAAGATAGCGCACGCTCGCCTCCAGCGCCGCCTTCGCAACGCCCATCACGTTGTAATGCGGCATCACCCGTTCCGCGCCGTAATAGGTGAGCGTCAACAGGCTGCCGCCATCCGGCATGATTTCCATGGCCCGGCGGCACACCGCAGTGAACGAAAAGCACGAGATGTCCATCGTGCGAAGAAAGTTGTCCCGGCTGGTATGGACATACTTGCCCTTCAACTCGTCCTTGTCGGAAAACGCGATCGCATGCACCAGGAAATCGATGGTGCCCCACGCCGATTTCAATGCGTCGAACGTGGCTTCGACGCTGGTCTCATCGGTCACGTCGCAGGACAGCACAAGCCTGGAATTCACCGACTCGGCGAGCGGCTTGACCCGCTTCTCCAACGCCTCCCCCTGATAGGTGAAGGCCAGCTCCGCGCCATGCGCCGCAACCGCACGCGCAATACCCCAGGCGATCGAGCGGTCGTTCGCGACACCCATGATGAGGCCGCGCTTGCCGGCCATGAGCGGTTGCGGGTCGGTCATAGACTCCTCTTCCAGGGGAATACCGTTGCGATTGCGCGCCATCCTACACAGAAACGCCCCCCGGTCAAAGCGGCGCATCATGCATTTCATCGCACTTGCAACCGGTCTATGATCAGGCAGCATGGAGCACAAACGCACAGGGAATACCGTTGGATCCGGCATCGTCGCGCGCACGGCGTCCGGATTTGGATTCCTGCGTTACCTTCTGCAGCGGTTCGCCCGCGACAACTGCATGCAGGCGAGCGCGGCGCTGACCTACACCGCCCTGCTCGCGCTGGTGCCGCTGGTAGCGCTGAGCTTCGCCATCTTCGCCGCCTTCGATGCGTTCGAAGGCGTGCGCGACCAAGTGCAGAGTTTCATTTTCGAAAACTTCGTGCCGCAGGTCGGATCGGTCGTACAGGGCCATCTTGAGGAATTCGCCGGCAAAACCGGGCGGCTCACGTCCGTCGGCGTCATCTTTTTGGTAATCACCTCGGTGCTGCTGCTGGCCACGATCAGCAGCACCCTCAACGGGATCTGGCGCACGCGGCAGACGCGCAACCTCCTGGCGCGAATTCCGGTCTATTGGCTGGTCCTGACCCTGACGCCGCTGCTGATCGGCGCCGGGCTCGTGCTCTCCGGCTACCTGTTCACGCTGGCGCGGGCCGTGGGCGTCGAGGAATACACGGGATCGCTGACCCGTTTGGCCGGTCTGGTCCCGCCCATCGTGCAGATCGCAGGCCTCACGCTTCTGTACATCTTCGTGCCGAACTATCCGGTGCGCGCGGGCGACGCGCTCGTCGGCGGCATCACCGCCGGGTTGATCCTGGAAATCCTGAAGAAGGCATTCGCCTACTATGTCGTCACCTTCCCGACCTACCAGACAATCTACGGTGCCCTCGCCACCTTCCCGATCTTCCTGATCTGGACGTACGTGGTTTGGACCGTCGTGCTGTTCGGCGCGGAGATCGCGGCCGCCCTGCCGGAATGGCGGGCCGGCGTGAGCGGGCGGGGCCCGGGCGCACGCTCGCCCGCGTCGATCCTGCTGGCGGCGGCGGCCGTCCTCGCTCTCCTGCTCGCCGCAACCCGGCGGGGAGGCGGCCTGTCAATGCGGCACCTGTCGCGCCGGACCGGGCAGCCGCCCGATATGCTGGACCGGGCCACCGAGTTGCTGCTGCGCAGCCACTACATTGCGCGAACGGACCGGGGTACCTGGATTCTCTCGCGCGATCTGGAGACCGTGTCGCTCGCCGACCTGCATCGCGACCTTGGACTGTCGATGTCGTCGACGGCGGCGGAGGCAGCGCGGCACGTCTGGGGCCAGGAGCTGTCGGGGACGTTGGAGGCCGTGGAATCGGCCGGGCGAACGACGATGGACATCCCGCTCAGGACCCTGCTGACGGTACCGCAGGACGCCGGAGAGGATCTCGCGCGTCCCGATGACGACGATGACCTCGACGAGGCCGGGGATCGCCGGAAGGGCGATTACAAGACCCGCCTGCTGGTCCTGCTCGGCCTCGCCTGGCTGGCCGGACGATAATCAATCCAGCTTCAGTTTGCGGCGCGGATTGTAATCCGCCGATTCATTCCAGCCGCGCAGGAATTCGGCGAGCTTGCCCTCGACCTTTTCCGGCAGGGTGACCTGCAGCCTGACGTACTGATCGCCGCGACGTCCACCTTTCGGCGCCATGATGCCGCGTCCTCTCAGACGCAGGACGGTACCGCTGTTCGAACCCGGCGGCACGGTCGCCGATACCGTGCCGTCGATCGTCGGCACCTTGACCTTGGCGCCGAGTACCGCTTCGTGCAGCGTGACCGGCAAGTCGAGATGGATATCCAGCCCGTCGCGGCGCATGTAGGGGTGCGGCTCCACCTGGATCTCGACGAAGGCGTCGCCCGGTGCGCCGCCGGCCGGTCCGGGCATGCCCTGTCCCTTGAGGCGCAGTCGCTGCCCGTCCTCGGCACCCGGCGGCAGGTTGATATCCAGCGTCTTGCCCGATGCGAGCGAAACCCGGCGCGAGCCGCCGCACATCGCCTCGACGAAGGGGACCGACACGGAGAAGGCAAGATCCTGTCCCTTCTGGCTCGTCCGGTATTTCGTCTGCGCGCCGCGGCCGCGCCCAAACAGGTCGGAGAAAAGATTGTCGATGTCGATGCCGCCGATACCGAAGTCGAAGCCGCCGGCCGAATCGGTACGGTACTGATGCCGGAACGGACCGCGATGGCGGGGCGATCCGTCGGCACCGATTTCGCCGGCGTCGAACTGGCGACGGCGTTCCTTGTCGGACAGCAGATCGTATGCGGCCGACGCGTCCTTGAACCGCTGCTCGACCGCCTTGTCCCCGGGATTCACATCCGGGTGCAGCTTCTTGGCCAGCGCCCGGTATGCTTTCTTGATCTCGTCCTGGCTGGCCGACCGCGCCACGCCCAGGACCTCATAGGGATCCCTCATCGCACTCCGCTACGCTACAGCGTCCAATGCCGCCATACGAGCATACGAGACGTTCGTTAACGAACCACCTATTGCACGATCTTCCAGCTGCCGTCCGGCTGCTGACAAGCGACGCCGTACGCGCGTTCCTGGCGCCCGCCAATGGTGACGGTCTGCTGGAACTCGCGGCAGTATTCTCCGACGCTCGATGTACCCTCACGAACCGGGGTGACCGTCCCGTAATGGCCGTTATCCGGGTTTTCCCATTGGATCGTCCGGTTGATCGGCGCAGTCTGGGCCTGCTCATACGCCCGTTGCGCGGCCAGCTGGTCGGCCCGGTCCATCGAACGGCCAATCTCGCCGCCCAGCAAAGCGCCCAGCAAGGTCCCGACCGCTACGCCGACGAGCCGGCCTTGGCCGCCGCCGACCTGCCCGCCAACCACGGCACCGGCGCCAGCGCCTACCACTGTCCCTGTGGTTTCCTTGGGCCCCATGTTCGTGCAAGCGGACAACAATGAAGCCGTCAGTACGACGGCAATGATTTTTGTGTTCTTCATCACGCGTCCTTTCACGCCATTGTCACCCGCCACGGCTGGCAGCCAGACCCGACATGGTACCCCGGAATGCTGCACCTCGCGGCTGCGTTCGAGGACTATAGCGGTAAGGCCGATTTGGGCGATTGATTTGCCTCAACTGCATTGTGCTATATGTGCCTGCGATGACGCGAAAACAAGAAACAGATCCGCTTCCACGTTTCCGCTCCTGGTTCGAGGAAGCGCGGGCTTCGGAGCCCAACGACCCCGATGCGATGACGCTGGCGAGCGCGGATTCGCGGGGCCGGCCGTCGGCGCGAATGGTGCTTCTGAAGGGCGTCGACGACGACGGGTTCGTTTTTTACACCAACCTCGAAAGCCGCAAGGCACGGGACTTGGCGGAAAACGGCTACGCGGCCCTGCTGTTCCACTGGAAGTCCTTGCGTCGCCAGGTGCGGGTCGAAGGACCGGTCCGCCAGGTGAGCGACGCCGAGGCAGACGCCTATTTCGCGACCCGCCCGCGCGGTAGCCGCATCGGCGCCTGGGCGAGCGACCAGTCGCGCCCGATGGAAGGAATGCTCGTGCTGGAGAAGCGGGTCGCCGAATACACTGCCAAATTCGGGCTCGGAGAGATTCCGCGGCCGCCGCACTGGTCCGGTTTCCGGGTGACGCCAGAGCGGATCGAATTCTGGAAAGAGGGCCGCTTCAGACTGCACGAGCGGATCGTTCATATCCGCGACGGCAGCGGGTGGACGACCGAACGACTGTTTCCATGACGTCCGGGGCACAGAAAATTCCGGGCTCGCAGCCGGACATGGCGGCAAACGGCCGTCTCATGCAACTGGCGACCTACGCGTCGGTTTCGGTCGCGGTCACGCTAATCGCCCTGAAGACCGGTGCCTGGATCGTCACCGAATCGATCGCCATGTTATCGACTCTTGTGGATTCGCTGCTCGATGCGCTGGCGTCGATTGTGAACCTGCTGGCCGTACGGCATGCGCTGACACCCGCGGACCGCGAGCACCGGTTCGGCCACGGCAAGGCGGAAGCGCTGTCGGCGCTGGCGCAGTCCGCCTTCATCGCGGGCTCGGCGGTCCTGCTGCTGTTCCAGGCAGGAGAGCGTCTGATCAACCCGCGGCCATTGGCCAGCGTTGAGGCCGGTATCGCCGTGATGGTGGTCTCGATCGTGCTGACGATCGCGCTGGTGGTGTTCCAGCTCTGGGTGGTGCGGCGCACCCGGTCCGTCGCCGTGGCGGCGGATTCGCTGCATTACAAGGGCGATATCCTGGTCAACGTCGCGGTCATTGCGGCGTTGATCCTCGGCAGTTGGCTCGGCTGGCTCTACGCCGACCCGATCTTCGGTGCGGTCATCGCGTTCTACATTCTGTACAGCGCGTGGCTGATCGTTCGCGAGGCTCTGGACATGCTGATGGACCGCGAGATGCCGGAGACGGACCGCGACACGATCCGGGCCATCGCGATGTCCCATCCGGAAGTGGCGAGCGTACACGATCTGCGCACCCGCCGCTCGGGGCCAAGCTGCTTCATCCAGTTCCATCTTGTGATGAACGCGGAATTGACCTTGCTCAAGGCGCACGAAATCTCGGATGCGGTAGAAATCGAAATACGCGATGCGTTCCCGGAGGCGGAAGTGCTGATTCACCAGGACCCGACGGGAATCATCGAGAAACACGCGTTTTACAGACCCTGACAGCCGCAGCGTACCAGGGGGACGCGTCATGAAGCCCGGAGAAATCACGCAGGACCAGAGTGCCGTTGTCGCGTTCCTCGAGGACCCGGCGAGTCACGGCGGCATCGCGCCGGAGCGGATCGACACCCATGCGGCGATGGTGTTTCTCGCGGGCGATGCGGCCTACAAGCTGAAACGCGCCGTCTGGTTTCCGTTCCTGGATTTCTCGACCGTGCCGAAGCGACGGGCCGCCTGCAACGCCGAAGTGCGCCTCAATCGCCGTACCGCGCCCGAATTCTATCTCGGCTGCCGGCCGGTCACGCGGGCCGCCGACGGAACGCTGGCGCTGGACGGCGAAGGCGAACCGGTCGAGTGGCTCGTCGTCATGCGGCGATTCGACCAGGATCTCCTGTTCGACCGGATGGCCGAACGGGACGATCTCGAATCCCACCACATGATCGACCTGGCCGACGAGATCGCCGCCTTCCACGCCGCAGCCGAGCGCCGCCCCGACCGCGGCGGCAGCAAGGCGCTGCGCTGGATCATCGACGATGACATAGCAGAACTCGCCGGCATGCCCGAAGCCTTCGGGACCGCCGGCGTGGAGACGCTCCGCCACTTGTCCCTGGACGCGCTGCGGCGCTGCAGCGCCCTTCTCGATGCGCGTCGCGTCGCTGGTTTCGTACGCCACTGCCACGGCGATTTGCACCTGCGGAACATATTCCTGTGGGAGGGACGGCCGACACTGTTCGATTGCCTGGAGTTCGACGACAAACTCGCCTGCACCGACGTTCTGTACGACCTTGCGTTCCTGCTGATGGATCTCGAGCACCGGGGGCGCCGCGATTTCGCCAACCTGACGTTCAACCGCTACCTGCAGCGTACTGGCGACCTTGATGGCCTGCCCGCGGTCCCGCTGTTCCTGTCGTGCCGTGCCGCGATCCGCGCCAAGGTGGAGGCGAGCGGCGCCGCATACCAGCGCAATGCGGCGAAGGCCGACGCCATGCGTGGCGCCGCGCGCGCGTACCTGAAGCTGGCCACGGAGTTCCTGACCGCCCACACGCCCCGGCTGATCGTCATCGGCGGCGAATCCGGCTGCGGCAAATCCACGATCGCGAGCTTGGCAGCGCCGCGACTCGGCGAGGCCCCGGGTGCCCTGATCATCCGCAGCGATGTGACCCGCAAGCAGATGTTCGGCTGCCGGCTCGAGGACCCGCTGCCCGCCAAGGCGTACAGCCGCGAGATGACCGACCGGACCTACCGGGCCGTTGCCGGTCATGCGAAAGCGGGACTCGCCGCCGGCATGACCGTGATCGCCGATGCCGTTTACGCGGACCCCGCGGAACGCAATGCCCTGGAGGCCGTGGCGCGCGCCGCCAAGGTGCCATTCCACGGGATCTGGCTCGATGCGCCACTCGACCTCCGGATCGAACGGGTCCGGGGCCGCGCGAACGATGCCTCCGACGCAACGGCCGAGTTCCTGGGCCGGCACCCGCGGCGCGAGAAGGGCCGGATGCGCTGGACGCGCATCGACGCCTCCGGCACTCCCGAATCGGTCGTCGGCGCGGTCCTGAGGGCGCTGGACGCGGCTGCGGTGCCTGCTTGATGCAGGTCATGGAACGTGCGAGCACAAATCCAAATATAGTATAACGCACAGGCGGCAACCTGATCGCCGCGCCGCAAAGAGGACAAAGGCTATGGGATTCAAGGTCGTACTCACACCGCTCTATGGCGTGCCCTCCGATGACTCTGCGTTGGCGACGGCCGTGGCGGTCGCCAGGAAATTTGCCGCGCATGTCGACGTCATGCACGTGCGCGCCGATCCACGCACGATGATCCCGTATATTGGCGAGGGCATGTCCGGGGCGCTCATCGAGGAAATGATCACGAGCGCCGAGCAGCAGGCGGAGGAGCGGTCGAAACGGGTGCGTGCAGCGTTTGACGACTGGCGCGCCAAGTCGGGGCTGCAACTCGCCGCGGCGGCGGGCGACGGCCCGAGCTGCAACTGGGTGGAAACGGTCGGGCGTCCGGATGCCAGCGTAGCGCGGCGCGGGCGCGTCGCCGACCTCGTGGTCGTGTCGCGGCCAGAGGCCGACGGCGCCGTGACCACGGTCGCCGAGACGCTTGAGGCGGCCCTGCTGGAAAGCGGCACGCCGCTGCTGGTCGCCGCATCGCGGCCGGCGGATACCATTGGAACCCACATTGCGATCGCATGGAACGGCGGCCTCGAATCGGCGCGTGCCGTCGCCGCAGCCCTGCCGTTCCTGGGCGCGGCCGACACCGCGACGATCGTGACGGTCGGCGCGCCGGCGCCGCCGGAAGCCGACGGACCGGCGCTGCAGGCGTATCTCGCGCGCCACGGTGTGACGGCGCAGATTCGCGACGTCGAGGCAGAGGGCGGGCAATCGGTCGGCGAAACCCTGTTGGCAACGGCGACCGACGTCGGTGCGGATCTGATGGTCATGGGCGCCTACACCCACAGCCGGCTGCGCGAGCTTGTGTTTGGCGGCGTCACCCGCGAGGTGCTGGCGGCGGCGGACATGCCGGTCCTGATGGCACACTGAGGCGGATCGCCGGGCGGAACCATCATGGCCACGAGTGACAAGAAGAAGACCGTCGTGTTGACCGGTGCCAGCCGGGGAATCGGCCATGCCACGGTCAAACGGTTCTCGAGCGAGAACTGGCGAATCGTCACGTGCAGCCGCGAAGAGCCGCCCGAGGCATGCAAGCGCGATCCGAACTGGACGCACCACATCCCGACCGACCTCGCCGACGCGGCGTCGGTCGACCGGTTCCTGAAGAAAGCCAACGAGATCATCGGCAGCGCGCCGCTGCACGCCCTCGTCAACAACGCCGCGGTGTCGCCCAAGACGCAGATCAAGGAGCGCCTTGGCTGCCTGAACGGGTCGATCGACGGCTGGCGCAAGGTGTTCGACCTGAACCTGTTCGCACCGCTGGTGCTGAGCCGGGGGTTCGCGACGGCGCTGAGCCGCGGCGCCAAGGACGGCGGTGCCGCAATCGTCAACATCACATCGATCGCCGGACACTTCATCCATCCGTTCGCGGGCTCGGCCTACTCGACGTCGAAGGCGGCGCTGTCGGCGCTGACGCGGGAAATGGCAGTGGAATTCGCGCAACTCGGTGTGCGTGTCAACGCGGTGGCGCCCGGCGAGATCGAGACCGAAATGATCGGCGACGAGTACGAACCGCTGATCAACCGCATCCCGATGCACCGCATGGGTACGGCGGCCGAGGTCGCCGGCTGCGTCTACCAGCTGGTCAATTCGGATTTCGGTTACGTGACGGGAACCGAGGTCTTCGTGACCGGCGGCCAGCACGTCTACTGACGGCCGGCGAGCGCCGTCGGCCGGGTCAGACGCGGCCGTCCAGCGCCGTGAACCAGTTGCGGCGTTCCGTCGCCTCGGCGATCTCGTGGTCGAGCCATTCGGCAAGGAAACCGTCGCCATAGGCCTGCCGCAGATCCTGGAGCCGGGCCAGTTCGCTCTCACACGCCTCGGCCAGGATTTCCGCCTGCTCGTGGCGGTCGCCTTCCTCCAGCAGCGGCAGGAACCGCATCTTGAGCGCGATGACAAGGCGGCTCAGATCATTCGCCAGCCCACGCACGTTCGACGTCATCAGCGCATGAAACGCATCGTGGCCATCATCCGTGACGTGGAGCACCGATTCATCGGGCATGCTGTCGGTCGCGGCGGTTCCGTCCCTGGCGGCGATCAGCCCCTCGAGCCGAAGCAGCTCGAGCGACGAGCCCAAAAGGTCGAGCGACGGGCCGACGATACGGGCCACGAAAAACCGGATTTCCCGCGCCAGATCGGCATAGGACTTGTCCGCCTCGACAAGGCTGCCAAGCGCCGCGAGGCGCACCGCTTCGGCCGGGATGAGGGTGTTGTCGCGATACATGGATCCGCTGTCCGTGGCACTGTTTCGACCGTCCAATATTACACCAAAACATGGTCAGGCGGTTAACAAATTCAAGACCCGGGATGCGGTTTCAGCCGGGGCTCAGACCGCGCAGGCGCTCGTTTCGGCGGCGCAGCAGCTCCAGCGCCGTCATCAGGCAGATCGAAAAAATTATGAGCAGCGTCGCCACCGCGAGGATGGTCGGGCTGATCTGCTCGCGGATGCCCGCCCACATCTGCCGCGGGATGGTGCGCTGCTCGAAGCCGGCCATGAACAGAACCACCACGACCTCGTCGAACGAGGTGACGAAGGCGAACAGCGCGCCGGAAATCACGCCCGGCAGGATCAGCGGCATCTGTACCTTGAAGAAGGTGCGCAACGGGTCGGCGCCGAGGCTCTGCGCGGCGCGGGTCAGGCTGTGATCGAACCCGATCAGCGTCGCCGTCACCGTGATCACCACGAACGGCGTGCCGAGCACGGTGTGGGCGAGGATCAGCCCGGTATAGGTCTGGGTCAGCCGGAGATCGGAGTAGAAGAAATACATGCCGGCCGCGGTGATGATCAGCGGCACGATCATCGGCGAGATCAGCACGCCCATGATCAGCGTCCGGTACGGCAGATAGGAGCGGCTGAGGCCGAGCGCCGCGGCAGTTCCCAGCACCGTCGCCAGGATCGTGGCGGAAATGCCGATGATGAAGCTGTTGCCGATCGAGTGGATCCACTGCTGATTGTTGATGATGTCCTCGTACCAGCGCAGCGAGAACGCATCCGGGTCGAGGCTGAGCATTCCCTTTGTGAAGGTGAAATACGGCTCGGCGTTGAACGACAGCGGCATGATCACCAGGATCGGCGCGATCAGGAACAGGAAGATCAGCGCGCAGATGAAGCGGAAGCCGTAATACCAGGCCTTGTCGATCGGCGTCGCATAGGGTGGTGGTCCGGCCATACCGTCAGCCCAGCTTCATGTTGTCGATGCCGACGAGTCGGTTGTACAGCCAGTACAGTGCGAGGACACCGGCCAGCAATATGCCGCCGAGGGCCGCCGCCAGTCCCCAGTTCAACGATTTCTGCATGTGGAAGGCGATGAAATTGCTGATCAGCTGGCCGGTCCGCCCGCCGACCAGGGCCGGCGTGATGTAATAGCCGATGGCGAGGATGAAGACGAGAATCGATCCCGCCCCGATGCCGGGCACGGTCTGCGGGAAATAGACCTTCCAGAACGCGCGCGCCGGCGTGGCGCCGAGCGACTGCGCCGCCCGCACGTAGCTCGGCGAGACCGTCTTCATGACGCTGAACAGCGGCAGCACCATGAACGGCAAGAGGATATGGATCATGGCGACGACGGTGCCGGTCATGTTGTAGATCATCTGAATCCGGTTCTCGTCGCCGATCAGGCCGAGCGACACCA
>JBFIFO010000081.1:0-17291 GCA_041602815.1 Alphaproteobacteria bacterium
CATGAGGGGTCATTCTGCAGGGCAAAGCCGCGCCCACCACCGGGGCGTTACGCGTTGATGATCGGATTTCGCCATGAAGAAACACGCGCCCCGCGATGCAGACGGCAAGGATCTGCGGATCGGCGACTGGGTCCGTGTCGTGATGGTGCCGCTCTCGATCAAGGACATGCCCGATGAGTCGAGATCCGCATTTTCCCGGGCGGTGGGGCATACCTTTCAGATCGAGGCCTTCGACGAGATCGGCTGCCTCGAGCTGTTCATGTGGCCGAAGATCAGCATGGACACCATATGGATCGAGCCGTACTGCGTCAAAAGAGTCCGTCGATACAAGAGATTGAGCAGATCTTTTCAAAAGAGACTCGAGCAAGACGCGGCGCCGCGCTATGAGGTCAGGTTCGACGTCAGACTGAAAGAAGGGGTCGATATCGAGGCGTTCGGCGATGCGTTGTTCACGCTTGTCGCAGGCGGCGGGTTCGCCACCTGGCCCCGCGAACGGCGGATCAAAGGCTCGATTCATGCCGACAAGGCGGAGCCCGACGCAATAGATATTCTGAACGAGGCCCGGCGATTCATTGCCGCCTCCGAGCATGTCGAATGGCACGACGTCAGCGAGATTGCCGACGCAGACGAATCCTGAACCGGCCGACCGCGCGTTAAGCCAGGTCGAGGTCATGGCGGCGATGTAGACAGGGACGGGGCAGCGGTCTATGCCCCGCCACGACGGCTGACCTTTCGCACCGGGCTACGATACGGCGCGGGTCAGCCAGTAGCCGGCGAGCGCGGCGGTGCCGGTGAGCACACCGCCCCAGGCAATGTCGACCACGCTCATGGCCACCGGCCAGTTCCTGAGCGTCGCAAGGTTGGTCATGTCGTAGGTGCCGTACGCCAGCAGGCCGAGCAGGACGCCGTGCAATGCCGCCTTGCGCCACGATCCCTCGGCCAGCGCCGGGGCGACGGCGAAGAACACGATGCCCGCGACATAGGCAAGATAGAACGCGCCGGCGGCCGCGAAATTGACGTTGTCGCGCATCAGCTGGCCCAGCTGCGATGCATAGAAGCCGCGCGCGACAAGCCCGAGCCACAGGGCATCGAGGCCGAGAAAGACGATCAGCGTCAGGGCATAGGCTTTGAGGTATATCACGTCGGACTCCCGGGCTGGCGTTTGCCAAATCTGCGAACCTTATACGCGGCGCCGGGCGATCCGGATGAGGGGCAGGGCCGGGCGGGACGGTTGGATACCCGCCGGTCGCCGGCAGCGCCGCAATACGCCCTGCAACCGCCAGCGCCGATGGCGCGATTGCCGCGGACCGGCGACCTCCGCGGGTGGCGTCCGACGAAACCGATACCATCAAATCCGATGAAAACCGCACAGAATACTGGCATAATGGCGTGCCGTCGGCGGGCCTGCCGCCTCCGCAGGCAAGAGGGCGGCCGCCTGTAGCGCCTCAAGGAAACGTTGCCTGGACGCTGCCGCAGGCGCCCATTCGGCACACCGTGGCGGCCCCGGAAACGGCAGCGACGGCGCAATGGAGCCCGGAGGACGCCACATGATGATAAGAGGACGACTTCCCTTCCGCCTGCTGGCCTGTCTCGCCTTCGCCGTCGTTTGTCTTGCGCCGGCGCGGTCGCAGGCGGACATCCAGTGCACCTGCCGGTATGCCGGCCAGTCCTATGCCCTCGGCACCTGCCTGTGCATCAGCCGGCCGGGGACCGGTCCGCAATACGCCTGCTGCGGCATGGTGCTCAACAACACATCCTGGACGTTCCGCGAAGGCGGCTGCCCGGTCGCCATGAGCGTGCCGGTCGAGCCGGAGCGCGCCGCCGGCATCGGCACCGGGAATGCCTTTGGAAGCAGCCTTGAGTCTGCGCCGCCGAAAGCGGCGCACCAGTGACCGTGACGGGGCGGTCGACGGGTCGGCTGTCGGTCGCTCCCATGGCCTTCCCGGTGAACGCGGCGCCTCAGCGGCGGCCGTACAGCGCCTGCCGGGCGCCGGCCTCCGAGACGACGCTTTCCGGCACGTCCTTGGCCTCGTCGGTCCAGACCCGCCATTCGACGAGCTGGTGCGGGCCGAAGGTGGTCAGCACGGCGCAGTCCGCCGCATCGCGGCCCCGCGCCATGAGAATGCGGCCGCGCCGGCGCGTATTGAACCTTGCATCGAAGGTGTACCAGGCGCCGCCCAGGAAGACCTCGAACCAGGCCGAGACATCCATCGGGAACGGCTCCGGCTCGATGTCGATGTCGCCCAGGTAACCGGTCCCGTAACGCGCCGGGATGTTGAGCGCGCGGCAGAAGGCGATGGCCAGGTGGGCGAAGTCGCGGCACACGCCGGCGCGCCGCTCGAACACCTCCCATGCGGACATGTTGGGCCGCGCGTGGGCATAGCCGAAGGTCACGTTGGTGTGGATCCAGTCGCAGATGGCCTGGACCTTGGCCCAGCCCGGCGTGATCGCCCCGAACAGCGACCAGGCCTCGGCGGTCAGGCGGTCCACCTCGCAGTATCGGCTGCCGAGCAGGTAGCGCAGGGTTTCCACCGGCAGGGCCTCGACCGGCAGCTGCGGTGCGTCGGGAACCAGGGGGTCGAGCTCGAAGGGTTCGTCCACCAGGGTGTCGGCCGTCAGCCGGAGCTCGCCCACCGGCATGACGCCGCGGACACAGCGGTTGCCGAAATGGTCGAGGAACGGCTCGAGTGGAATGGCCGGCGTCGGCGTCACGTCATCCGGCGCACAGAGCGCATCCGCCCGCTCCGGATGGACCTGCAGCATGGCGATGAAGGGGCTCGGCTGATCGCAGGCGACGGCGATCGTGCAACCGGTCTTGATGAACATGAGCGTCGGCTCTCCCTGAAGGTCTCCTGGCAAGGTCCGGTCCAGCGGCCCGCGCAGGCGCGAAGTTACACAGAAGGCGTTTCCGGCCGCGCGGCCGGTCATCTGCCCGCGGCAGATTAGCCGAGGTCCGCGCCGGAAACCATGGCGAAGGTCCGCTCGGCAAAGTCCCATATCGAAGAGGAACGAGGCGTCTCAGCACTGCAGCTCCGGCACCTCGATCGAAACCCGCCCGTTGGTCTCGGGGAAGCCGCTGAACGCCGCATCGAGCATCGGCCCGAGGACCGGGCGGATGATGCCGCAGCGCCCCTGGCTGACCGCCTTCATCGACCACACTTCCTGCCGGCCCTCGACGTCGGCGATCGCCACCGCCAGCGAGCGCGTGTACAGCGTCGCGGACGTCACGCCGGTGCTGTATCCGGTGACCCCGTAGTCGGGCGTGTAGGTCGTCGTGCTGGTAATGGTGCGGTTCTGCCCCTCCTTGCGGACCGTCGTTGTGGTGCGCGCGCTGGAATAGCCGGTCACGCCGTACTGCGGGATCACATAGGATTCCTGCACGTCGCGGCCCTGATCGACGCCGTAGCCGAAATAGGCGACGTAGCGGGGGCCCGCGTTGGGTTCGACCACGGTGAACCCGGTGCGCCGCAGCCGGTCCTCGAGCTCGAGCTTCAGGGTCTTGAACTCGAGGCTGTCGCGAATGGCGTCGTCGAACGGCTGCACCGTAATGGTATGGGCGGCATAGTTGCCGGGCAGCGCGCTGTAGCTCTGTACCTGCGAGACGATCGTCGGCGTCGTCTCGCAGCCCGCCAGCGCCGCAAGCAGCGTCAACAGCAAGAACTTCCTGGACATCGCGCCATCTTCCTTCACACCGGGGCGCCCGCGGCTGCCCAGTTCGTCGATGGCAAGACGGTACGACAGGACCGGGAAACCCGCAACGATACGAGAGAAAACGTGATGCGGGGTGAGGGGAGGGGGGTGGTCGTCAGGTACTGTCGTCCTCCCGGACCATGCGCTTGGCTTTGAGGGTGGGCCGGCCAGCGCCATGGCGCCGGATCGAAGATCCGCCGCCCGCTCCCGGGGCCAGCCCGCTGGCCGGCGTCGAGTGGGTTGCACTCCTTACAGCCCCAGATACGCCGCCTTCACGCGCTCGTTGGTGAGCAGCGCCTTGCCGGTGTCGGCCAGCACCACCTGGCCGGTTTCCATGACGTAGCCGCGGTCGGCGATCGACAGCGCCTGGAAGGCGTTCTGCTCGACGAGGAAGACGGTAACGCCGCTCTCGCGCAGGGCGGTGACCGCGTCAAACACCTCGTCGACCAGGCGCGGCGCCAATCCGAGGCTCGGCTCGTCGAGCAGCAGCAGCCTGGGCCGCCCCATCAGCGCCCGCGCCACCGCCAGCAACTGCAGCTGGCCGCCGGACAGCATGCCGGCCGGCTTGTTCCGCGCCGCCGCCAGCGCCGGAAAGCGCTCGTACTGGTGGGCGACCGCCTCTTTCCGTTCCGCCGCGCTGCGCGTGTAGCCGCCCATCAAGAGGTTCTCCTCGACCCGCATCGGCGCGAACATCTGGCGCCCCTCGGGCACCTGGACGATGCCGAGGCGGACCCGCTTGTCCGGCGCCATCCGCGTGATGTCTCTTCCGTCGAACAGTACGCGGCCGGCACTGGCCGGGCGGATGCCGGAGATCACGCGCAGCAGCGTCGTCTTGCCGGCCCCGTTGGCGCCGACCAGCGAGACCAGCTCGCCCTGGCCGATCTCCAGCGAGACGGCATCGAGGGCACGTATGCGGCCGTAATGGGCCGAGAGGGCGTCGATCTCGAGCAGCATTACAGGTACCGTCCTTCCTCGCCGAGATAGGCGGCGACGACATCCGGGTTGTGGCGGATCTCCTCGCCGGTCCCCTCGGCCAGGAGCGTGCCGCGGTCGAGCACGAGGATATGCTCCGAGACTCCCATCACGAGGCGCATGTCGTGCTCGACCAGCACTACCGTCACCCCGGTCTCGGCGATCCTCTGGATCAGCCCGTCGATCTCGCCGGTCTCCGCCGGGTTGAGGCCGGCCGCCGGCTCGTCGAGCAGCAGGAGCCGTGGTTTCGTCGCCAGCGCCCGGGCGATCTCGAGGCGCTTGAGCGCGCCGTACGGCAGGGCGTCGGAATCTGCGTCGATCGCGTCGGCGAGGCCGACGAAGCGCAGCAGTTCGGCCGCCTCGTCGGCCATCTCGGCATCGCGTCGGACGATGCGCGGCAGCCGCAGCATGGCCGGCAGGAAGCGGCTGTCGCAGTGCAGGTGCATGCCGACCATGACGTTCTCCAGCGCCGTCATGTTGAAGAACACCTGCAGGTTCTGGAAGGTGCGCGACAGGCCGAGGCCGGCCATGCGGTAGGGCGCGAGGCCGGTGGTCTCGGCGCCGTCGAGGAGGATGCGCCCGCTCTCCGGCGTATAGATGCCGGTCACCAGGTTGAACAGCGTCGTCTTGCCGGCGCCGTTGGGGCCGATGATCGAGTGCACCGCGCCGGGCCGCACCGTGAGCGACAGGTCGTCGATGACAAGGTTGCCGCCGAACGCCTTGCTGAGCGAGTCCACGGTCAGTAGACTCATCGCGCGCGATCCCGGATCAGCCGCGCCGTCGTCGGCACCAGCCCCTTCGGCAGGAAGATCATCACGCCCATCATGATGGCGCCGAAGCCGAGCATTTCGTAATCGTGCAGGAAGGTCAGCAGCTGCGGCAGCATGGTCAGGATGGCGGCGCCGACGACGGCGCCGTAGATCGAGGCCATGCCGCCCAGCACCACCATGGTGATCAGCTCGATCGAGTGGACGAAGCCCGCCTCGCTGGGCGTGACGAAGCCGATGTAGTGCACGAAGACGCTGCCGGCGATGCTGGCCAGCACGGCGGAGACGACGAACACCAGCACCTTGTAGTGGACGACGTCGACGCCCATCGTCTGGGCCGCGGCCTCGGAGCCGTGCACCGCGCGCAGCGCCCGTCCGACCGGAGATTCGACGATGTTCAGCGCGAGCCACACGGTGAGCAGCAGCAGGCCGCCGACGATCCAGTACCACACCAGAACGCCGGACGGCTCCCAGCCGAGCACGGAGAAGCCGTAGACCGGCATGCCGTCGGGGCCGCCGGTCAGGTCGACCTCCTGGGTGAGCACGATCGAGATGATGATGCCGAGGCCGAGCGTGCCCATCGCCAGGTAATGGCCGCGCAGCTTCATGATCGGCCGGGCGACGATGAAGGCCAGCAGCCCGACCCCGGCGGCGCCGGCGAGCAGCGCCGCGACCGGCGGCCAGCCGTAGGTGCTGGTCAGGATTGCCGAGGCGTAGGCGCCGAGCCCGAAGAACCCGGCATGGCCGAGGCTGATCTGGCCGGCATAGCCGACCAGCAGGTTGAGGCCGATGCAGACGATGGCGTTGAGGCCGACCAGGATGACGACGTCGAAATAGAAGTTGTTGGGCAGGAACAGCGGCAACACGGCGATCACCGCGGCCAGCGCGAGCATGCCCCCGATGCGCGGTGTCGCAAGGCGCAGCCGCATCACACCCGCTCGATGCCGCGGCGGCCGAACAGCCCGTTCGGCATGAAGAACAGCGTCATCAGGATGATCACGAAGGCGACCGCGTCCTTGTAGGCGGACGAGACGTAGCCGGCGGTCATCGCCTCGCTGATGCCGACGATGAGGCCGCCGACGATGGCGCCGTAGGGATAGCCGAGCCCGCCCAGGATCGCCGCGCAGAATCCCTTCAGCCCCAGCATGATGCCGACGTCCGGGTAGGTCAGCGTGATCGGTGCGATCAGCACCCCGGCCAGCGCGCCCAGGGCCGCCGACATCCCGAAGCTGAACATCAGGATCAGCCGGTTGTTCACGCCGGCGAGCTGTGCCGCCAGCATGTTGAAGGCGACGGCGCGCATCGCCCGTCCGGTCATGGTGTGCGAGAAGAACCAGTGGAGCAGGACGATGACGATAAGGGTGCAGCCCATCACCCACAGGCTCTGCGGGTTCACGGCAACGCCCGACAGGTCGATCGGCGCGTCGCCCGACAGCGCCGGCAGGGCGTGAAAGTCCCGGCCCCAGACCAGCTGGGCGCCGCCGCGCAGAAAGATCGAGGCGCCGATGGTGATGATGATCAGGGTGACGATCGAGGCGTTGCGCGCCGGCTCGATGGCGAATTTCTCCAGCGCCAGCCCGACCATCACCGTGCCGGCAATCGCCAGCGGCACCGCCGCCGGCATCGGCAGCCCGGCCCGCTCGAACAGGAACCAGGCCATCATGCCGCCGAGCATGACGAACTCGCCCTGGGCGAAGTTGATCACCTGGCTGGCGTTGTAGATGATCGAGAAGCCGACCCCGACCAGCGCATAGGTCGCGCCGACCGTGACCCCGGAGAGCAGAAACTGGAGGAATTCGGTGAGCATGTGCGGACCGGCAGAAAAAGGGCTTCCCCGTCATAGCACGGGGAAGCGCCAAGTGTCGTCGTATGTGTCGTTACTTGAGAAGCTGCCAGTCGCCGTTGCGGATCTCGACCATGACGAAGGAGTTGGTGTCGAGACCGAGATGATCGTCGGGCGACATCGTGTAGATGCCGTCGACGCCGATGTAATTCGCCGTCTTCTCGATCTCGTCGCGCACCTTTTCCGGATCGGTCGAGCCGGCCCGCTCGATGGCGCCGATGGCGATCATCAACCCGTCATAGGCGTGGCCGCCGAAGGTCGAGATCGGCTCGTTGTACCGGGCCGTGTAATCGGCCTCGAACTGCAGCGCCAGCTTCTTCTGCGGGTGTGAATCGGGCAGCTGCCTGGCCACCAGCAGCGCCGCCGCCGGCAGGCGCATGCCTTCGGAAGCGCCGGCCGTGCCCTCGACGAAGCGCTTCGAGGCCGAGCCGTGCGACTGGTAGTGCGGCAGCGTCAGGCCGAGCTGCCGGTAGTTCTTGGCCGCGACCACCGCGTCGGCCCCGAAGCCGCAATACAGGAACGCCTCGACGCCGCCCGTGTTCTTGATCTTGGTCAGCTGCGGCGTCATGTCGGTGTCGCCCTTGCCGTGCGTCTCGTCGGCGACGATGTCGATTTCATACTTGCCGGCCAGCTCGTGCGCGTTCGCACGGCACGACTTGTCGAAGCCGCCGCTGCCGGCGAACAGCGCCACCTTCTTCAGCCCCTGCGCCCGAATGTCCTCGTAGATCTTCTGCACTGCGAGGCCGTCGGTATGCGGGGTCTTGAACACCCACTTCTTGACCGGTTCGATGATCACGCCGGCGCCGGCGAATGAGATAAACGGAATTCCTGCGCGCTCCACCAGCGGTACCACCGCCATGGTCTCGCCGGTCGTGGTGCCGCCGAGGATAATATCGACCTTGTCGTCCTCGATCAGCCGCTTGACGAAGCTGGCGGCCTTCTTGGCGTCGGTGCCTGAGTCATAGAGCACGAGCTCGAGCTGGCGCCCGGCCACACCGCCATTGGCGTTGATCTGCGCGACGTACAACTCGAGCGTCTTCTTCTCGGGATCGCCGAGGAAGGAGGCGCCGCCGGTGACGGCAAGAAACGAGCCGATCTTGATGGGCTCCGCCGCCGCCGCGCCGCCGGCTGCGACAATTAGCGCGGCCAGCGCCGACATCAGGCCGCCGATGGCCCTGCCGATAATGTCCCGGATCATGATTTTCTCCCTGCAGTGTCGTGCGGCGCTGGCCGCACCGTCTAAATGATTACAATGCGTCACTCCGCCCCTCGACCCATGGCCCCTGTAGGCCTTATTTTTTCTGTGGTTTAAAAACCATATAGCGGTTATGACATTGGTGCAATCCGTTTCCGGGAACGCTACTCTGGAGGCGGACGACTATAAACAAAGGGGTGAGGGGCCGTGGACGCGGAGGCACAGATCAGGGAGAGCGGCGCATCGCACGACGAAGCGGCCGCGCGGCGAGAATTGAACGCCGTCACCACCCGGCCGATGATCGGCAACGAGGCGATCGCACGCGGCGCCTGGGAGGCCGGGGTGCGGGTCGCTGCCGCCTATCCCGGCACGCCGAGCACGGAGATCATGGAATTCCTCGGCGAGTTCCCCGACTCCGACGTCAAGGCGCAGTGGTCGACCAACGAGAAAGTGGCCATGGACGTCGCCATCGGCGGTTCCTTCGCCGGCGTGCGCGCGCTCACCGCGATGAAGCATGTCGGCCTCAACGTTGCCTCCGATCCGCTGATGTCGCAGACCTATATCGGCGTCAACGGCGGCCTGGTGATCGTGGTGTGCGACGACCCCGGTATCCACAGCTCGCAGAACGAGCAGGACACCCGCCTGTTCGCCCGCTTCGCGCAGGTCCCGGTGCTCGAGCCGTCGGATGCGCAGGAGGCGCTCGACTACACCCGCTGGGCGTTCGAGATCAGCGAGCAGTTCGACACGCCGGTGATCGTGCGCAGCACGACGCGGCTGTCGCACACGCGCAGCCCGGTGACGACCGGCCCGCGGGTCGAGCGCGAACCGCTCGGCTTCAACGACGACCCGGTCAAGAACGTCATCATCCCGGCGCATGCCCGGCTCGCCCATCCCCGGGTGCTGGAGCGCGAGGCGAAGCTCGCCGCCTATTTCGACGACCCGGACTTCACGCGCTGGGAGGAGGGCGACACGACGGTCGGCGTGATCACAGTCAGCACCGCCTACGCCTATGTCAAGGAGGTGCTGCCCGAGGCCGCGACGTTGAAGCTGGCCGCCTCCTATCCCCTGCCGATGGAGCGCATCCGAGCCTTCTGCCAGTCGGTCGAGCGCGTGCTCGTGATCGAGGAACTGGAGCCCGTCGTCGAGACGGCGCTGCACGCCGCCGGCATCGCCGCTGAGGGCAAGGCGTGGTTCTCGCGGGTCGGCGAGTTCTCGCCGGAGGTCGTGCGCGACGGCCTCACCAGGGCCGGCATTCTCGAGGTGGGGGTCGCGCACGAGCCGTGGGCGGTCACGCCGACGATGCGGCCGCCGGTGCTCTGTTCCGGTTGCCCGCATACCACCGCCTACATGGCCGTGCGCGCGGTCGACGGACGGGTCGCCGGCGATATCGGATGCTACACCCTGGCCGCGGTCGACCCGCTGAAGGCGATCGACACCTGCGTCTCGATGGGCTCGTCGATCGGTAACGCCGTCGGCCTTTACAAGGCCGGCCACGAGACCCGGCCGATCATCGCGACGATCGGCGATTCGACGTTCCTGCACGGCGGCATCCCGGCGCTGATCGACGCCGTCTACAACGAGGCCGACATCACGGTCATGATCCTCGACAACCACATCGTCGCGATGACCGGCGGCCAGGACCACCCGGGCACCGGCAAGACTCTGCGCGGCGAGGAGACCCACCGCATCGACTTCGAGGAGATGGTGCGCGCCTGCGGCGTCCGCTGGGTGCGCACGGTCGACGCCTACGACGTCGCCTCGGTGTACCAGTCACTGCGCGAGGCGATCGAGCACCGCGGCGTCTCCGTCGTCGTCACCAACCGGCCCTGCGTGCTCGACCCGGTCAAGATCAAGGGCGCGCCGATGCGCGTGCGCGCCGACGGCTGCACCGCCTGCCAGTCGTGCATGAACCTCGGCTGCCCGTCGATCGGCTGGTCGGACGAGATGCTCGACGGCTTCCACAAGGTCACCATCGACGAGTCGACCTGCATCGGCTGTACGCTGTGTGCCCAGATCTGCCCGTCGGACTGCATCCGGCCGGCGGCCGGCTGAGAGCGGGTCGCCGATGGACGGCAGCAGCCAGAAGACCCCGGCGCCCCGCAACGTCCTGATCGTCGGCGTTGGCGGCCAGGGCGTGATCCTGGTCTCCAAGGTGCTGGCGCTGATCTGTCAGCGCCAGGGCCTGGAGGTCAAGCAGAGCGAAGTGCACGGCATGGCCAAGCGCGGCGGCGGCGTGTTCAGCCACGTCCGCTTCGGGCCCAAGGTGTGGTCGCCGACGATCCCGCAGGGCGAGGCCGACGTGCTGCTCGCAATGGAGTGGTCGGAGGGGCTGCGCTGGCTGAACCACTTGCGGCGCGACGGCGGCACCTTCATCGCCGACACGCGGCGCATCGTCCCGCCCTTTGCGTTCCGCAGCCGCAAATACGGCTCGCGGTCGAGCTATTCGCCGGAGGCACCGCGTGAAGTCATGGAGATGGTCGGCAGCGGCTACGCTCTGGACGCTTCGCGGATCGCCACCGACCTCGGCGAGGCGCGGGCCGCCAACACCGTGCTGCTGGGGGTGCTGTCGATGGCACTCGACTTCCCGGTCGAGGACTGGCGCGAGGTCATCGCCGGGACGGTGCCCGCCAAGGCGCTGGAGGTCAACCGGCTGGCCTTCGAGGCCGGCCGTGACTGGGTCGAGGCGATGCGGGCGATCCCGCTGGCGGAACGGCTCAGGGACCTGCCGGGCCGCGCGGCCGAGGCGGAGTCACTGCCGCCCAAGGAAATCCGCTTTGCGATCACGGCAGAGTGGTGCAAGGGCTGCGATATCTGCGTGAAGATGTGCCCGGAGCGCTGCCTGCGCCTGAACGACCAGCTGGTGGCGGAGCTGACCGATCCCGCGGCCTGTACCGGCTGTCGCATCTGCGAATGGCTGTGCCCCGATTTCGCGATCCGGGTGCAGCGCGTGCCCGCGCTCGAACCTGTAGGATAGGGGGCGATGTCGAACCGTACCCTTCCCGTCAATTTGCAGGGCAACCATGCTTGCGCGCTGGCCGCGGTCGCCGCCGGCTGCCGCTTCTATGCGGGCTACCCGATAACACCGTCGTCTGAGGTCGCCGAGAAGGTGGCGGCGGAACTGCCGGCGGTCGGGGGCGTGTTCGTGCAGATGGAGGACGAGATCGGCTCGATGGGTGCGGTCATCGGCGCCTCGATGGGCGGCGCCAAGGCAATGACGGCGACCAGCGGTCCCGGCTTCTCGCTGAAGCAGGAGAACCTCGGCTACGGCGCCATGACCGAGGTGCCCTGCGTCGTCGTCAACGTGATGCGCGGCGGCCCGAGCACCGGCATGCCGACGCGGCCGGCCCAGGGCGACGTGATGCAGGCGCGCTGGGGCACCCATGGGGACCATCCGACGATCGCGATCGCGCCGTCCTCAGTCAAGGAGGTGTTCGACGAGACGGTGCGCGCCTTCAACCTGGCGGAAGCGCTGCGCACCCCGGTGATCCTGCTGATCGACGAGGTGGTCGGCCACCTCGTTGAGACGGTCACTCTGCCGGCAGCCTCGGAGCTCGATCTGGTCGAGCGCAAATGGGCCGACGGGCCGAAGAACGGCTTCCAGCCCTACGCGGTGACCGACGACCTGGTGCCGCCGATGCCGCGGCCGGGCGACGGCTACCGCACCCACACGACGGGGCTGACGCATGACGAAAGCGGCTTTCCGACGCAGAAGCCGGACAAGGTCACGCGGGCGATCGCGCGCCTGCTGGAGAAGCTGGAGCGGCACCGCGAATTGATCGATTCTTACGAGACTGCGCAGTGCGACGACGCCGACATCCTGGTCGTCGCCTACGGCATTACCGGCCGCGCCGCGCGCAAGGCGGTGGCGGCGGCGCGCGAGAACGGCATCCGCGCCGGGCTGCTGCGCCCGGTCACGCTGTGGCCGTTCCCGGAAAACGCGCTGCGCGAGGTGGCTGCGGGCGCGCGTCACGTGCTGGTGCCGGAGATGAATGCCGGGCAGCTGTGCTTCGAAGTCGGGCGGGTCTGCGGCGCCTCAAAGGTGTCGCAACTCAACCGGTTCGACGGCCAGGCGATCACGCCGGCGCAGATCCTGGAACGAATAGAGGGGCTCGCCGGCAGCGGCGGGACGGGCAATGGCGGTCGTCGCGGACGTCGATAGTTTCGAGATCAACGACTATCTGCGGCTGGAGATGATGCCGCATTTCCTGTGCCCCGGTTGCGGCCACGGCATCGCGTTGCGGGCGCTCCTGTGGGCGGTGCATGAGCTCGGCATCTCGAAGGACCGGCTGGCCATCGTCTCCGGCATCGGCTGTTCCGGGCGCATCGGCGGCTATGTCGACGCCAACACCTTCCATGTCACGCACGGACGGCCGCTCGCCTTCGCGACCGGCCTTGCGCTCGCCCGCCCGGACCTCGAGGTCGTGGTGATCACCGGCGACGGCGACGCGCTGGCGATCGGCGGCAACCACCTGATCCATGCCTGCCGGCGCAACCTGAAGATGACATGCCTGCTGCTCAACAACGAGGTCTACGGGATGACCGGCGGCCAGGTCTCGCCGACCACCAGCCACAACCGGCTGACCACGACGACGCCGGCCGGCAATCTCGAGCCCGTGTTCGACGCCTGCAAGCTCGCCGAGGCCGCCGGCGCCGGGCTTGTCGGGCGCGAAGTGACGCTGCAGGTGCCCGCCTTGAAGAACCTGATCAAGGAAGGCCTGTCGCATCCCGGCTTCGCCTTTATCGAGGTGATCTCCGACTGCACCGAGATTTACGGCCGCAAGAACGACCTCGGCAATTCGCCGGAGATGATCCTCAGCCAGAAGCGGGCGATGCGGCCCGACCTGCCGGGCGGCAACGTCGTCGACCGGCCGTTCCGGCCGAACTCCTTGCCGACCGGCGTTCTGGCGCGCTCCGAACGGCCGGAATACGGGGCGACCTGGCGCGCGTTCGTCGCTTCGAAGCAGGCGGGCAGGGCATGAGCAATTACGAGATCCGGTTCAGCGGGTCCGGCGGGCAGGGCCTGCAGCTGTGTGCCAAGCTGCTGTCCGCCGCGCTGGCCCGCGAGGGCAGGACGGTCGCCGCCTCCCAGGCTTACGAGCCGACCTCGCGCGGGGGTTTGAGCCGCGCCGACATGGTGGTCAGCAGCCGCGGTGCGGCCGACTATCCGCTGGTCACCTCGCTCGACTACCTGGTCGTGCTCGACCAGACGGCGGTCGCCGCTTCGCAGGGACTGATCCGCGAGGGCGCGCTGGTGCTGGCCGACGCACGGCGCGTGACTGGGCCGCCCGAGGGCAGGTACGACGTCCGGCGCTTGCCGTTCAGCGAGACCGCAATCCGCCTCGGCAGTGAACGGGTGGCCAACGTCGTCGCGCTGGCCGCGCTGGTCGGCATCGCCGGCCTCTGCAGCCGCGAGACCCTGGAACAGGCGATCCGCACCGGCACGCCGGCCAAGCTCCTGGACCTCAACATCGATGCCATGGAGGCCGGCTTTGCCATGGCCGACAGCCACGCCGCCGTGGCGTGATCGCGTTTCCCGCGCACCGACGTTTCAGTGGTGCCCGGGCGCAACCAACCGAACCTGACGCGGGCACGAACCGCAAGCTCATGTCGGCTCATGCTCCGAAGGCTGCCGTCATTCCTGAGCAGTTATCAGGCCGGAAATTGGTCTGGAGCTGACATGCCAACAACCGATCCGATTTCAGGCAACACCGCTCCGCCGCGTTGGCGGAGTTGAAGTCAGGTGCCTGCGTAAGACCGGTATCGAAGATCGCGAGTCGACCGGTTCGCATTCGACTGACACCGCCCCAAATGGCGATGCACGGGCGCAGGCGGATTCGTGAGTGGTTTCATGGTAGTCTCCACATGGAGACAGATTTTGATAACGCTTTCGATACACCACCAGACAACTTACCGATACCGGGAACCGTTGGAATTCGGCCCGCACCGGTTGATGCTTCGTCCACGCGAGAGCCGCAATCTGCGGCTGATCGCGCATGAATTGGCGGCTACGCCGGCCGCCACCGTTACATGGGCGCAGGACGTATTTGGCAATTCCGTTGCGACCGCGACGTTCAACCAGGCATCGGACACGCTCGTCATCGAGAGCCATGCGGATCTTACGCTCGACGTCGACCAGTGGCCCGTTTTCGATATCGCTGCCTCTGCCGCGTACTATCCGTTCCTGCTGACCGACGACGATATGACCGATCTCGGTGCACTGCGCCTTCAGGGTTATCTCGACTCCTCTGGGCAGCTTCGCGAGTGGGCGCAAGGCTTCGTCGCCGGAAGCCCGACGGGAACCCTTGCCCTCCTCAAGGATATCTCTGCCGGCGTCGCCGCGCGGATTGCCTATGAGGTTCGCGACGACGAGGGCACGCAGTCGCCCGAGCAAACGCTCAATCGGAATCGGGGGTCATGCCGCGACTTTGCGGTCCTCTTCGTGGATGCCGTGCGCAGTCTCGGTTTCGGCGCACGCATCGTATCGGGCTACATCTACGATCCGAACCACGATGCCATTGGCTCAAAAGGCGCCGGATCGACGCACGCCTGGGCGGAGGTGTACGTACCCGGCGCCGGCTGGATCACGTTTGATCCGACCAACCGGAGTGTCGGCGGATTTAATCTCATCCCGGTCGCCGTGGCGCGGGACATTCGACAGACGATGCCCGTGTCCGGCAGTTTCGCTGGCGACCGAGATGCATTTGAAGAGATGGATGTGCGGGTACAGGTCGCACGCTCCGAACCGTCATCGCACGGCGACGCCCACAGCGATCGGTAAGCAAGGCATTCAGGCCAACGTTGACCCGGCTTGTGCAAGTCGTGGCTCTCGCCGGGCCGGCCAATTACGGTCCGGTTTGTGAGCGACGGCATCGCACAGATTCGCCCCTGTCCGCCGCGCCCGAATCCGTTGCAGGGGGCGCTTGCGAAGCATAGCGATCGCACGCTACCACCACTGGCACAGAACAAATCCGTTCCACCGGCGCCTTGAACCACCTCGTTATGGTTTCGTTTGCGCCCGCCGGCTTGCGCTGAAGAGCAGATCTGCGGAGTTTCCTGATCGATCGTAAAAATAAAAATTCTTTACCTTCAGAAATCTTATAAATAAAAATGCGCGCTACCATTTTGTTTTTTTTCAAAAGTAAATATTTTTGGAAAATATATCGCATATGCCATTGTAAATTATTTGAATGAATACCATATACCAATAAGCGGCAAATTCTTGTCGCTGCATTGATAAGGAATTTCACATGTCATTTGAGAAATTTTTTTAGCGCTGGACAGGCCTGAAAAAGACGTCTCCGACGACAAATCCAGGGACGCACCAGCAAAGGATCAGCCGGCTGCAGAGCCTGACAAGTCGCCGGCAGAAATCGAACCGACACGCAAATCGTAGCATTTGCAACGCGGGCGGCTCCGTTCTTCTGGGTTAGCTTCGCAATCGGACGGCAGGGCCGCCAACCAGGAGATATCCGATGACGGTACGCACGCACTACACAACGGTGACCTTCAGGAGGCCCTTTCGCCTCGGCGGGATCGATGAAGTGCTGCCCGCAGGCGCCTACAGCGTAGAAACGGATGAGGAGCTTCTGGAAGGTATCTCCTTTCCCGCCTACCGGCGGATACTGACCCTGATGCACCTGCGCGCAGAGCCCGGCCATCCCGGCGTTGAGCGGCTCCTGACAGTCGATCCCAAGGAGCTGGACGAGGCTCTGGAGCGCGATCAGGCGCTCGCTGCGATGCCGGCCGACGCTTTTCTCGGGCAGGAGACGCAAGAAGGCGCAACGAATTCGCGCCCCGACGAGGCCGATCGTCAAGCCCTGGATAGAGCCGAAGACGAGGGGATGCTCCTTCGCAAACGGTGAACGGCGGCCCCGGGACGCAGATAAAGCGACAGCGTCATGGGCGTTCGGCCAGTGAGCTCCGAGCAAAGACACTGAGCGTGATACGAACTGCGCGCACAAGAGGAGGGCATCGCAATGCCATCGCAAAACGGTAACGGCGGCCGACGCGGCCCCTGGGGCAGCCCGGACAAACCTGGAGCCGATATCGAGGATCTGGTCCGCAAGGGGCACGATCGCCTCAGGCAGATCATGCCGGGTGGCGGCCGGCGCGGAATCATCATCCTTGTTATGCTCGTGCTGATCGGTCTGGGCGCATGGACGTCCTATTATACGGTGCCGAGCGATTCCGTCGCTGTCGTGCAACGGTTTGGCAAATATCTCAAGGACGTGCCGCCGGGGCTGCATTTCAAGCTGCCGCTGGGCATCGATGCGGCGACAATCGTTCCCGTCAAACGGCAGTTGAAACAGGAATTCGGGTTCACGACCCCGGGCGCCGGCGATCCATACCAGAGTTCGCGCCCCCGCGAGGGAAGACGCGAAACCGAGATGGTGACGGGAGACCTGAACGCCGCACTTGTGGAATGGGTCGTTCAATATCGCATTTCGGACCCGGTCAAATTCCTGTTCGAGGTTCGCGAGCCCAGTGAGACCCTCCGTTATGTTTCGGAGTCCGTCATGCGGGAAGTCGTCGGCGACCGCACCGTCGACGAGGTGATTACCATCGGCCGACAGGAAATCGAATCGGAGGCACTGACCAAGATGCAGGCGCTCTCCACCAAGTACGCGATGGGCATCAGCATCGACCAGGTCCAGTTGAAGAACATCAATCCACCCCAGCCGGTTCAGGAATCGTTCAACGAGGTCAACCAGGCCCAGCAGGAGAAGGAAAAGCTGATCAACGAAGCGCGGCGCGATTACAACAAGGTGATCCCCCTGGCCGAGGGCGAGAAGGATCAGCGGATCCGCGAGGCGGACGGCTACCG